>NZ_JAHWBI010000019.1:0-1359 GCF_025697425.1 Stenotrophomonas sp. Ps181 | reverse complement strand
GCGTACCCAGGTGATCCGGCTGCACGTAGGTCAGCTCCGGCACGCCGGTAGTCGGCACATTGATCAGCGCCACCGGGTAGTTGTCCAGCCAGATGGCCTGCTGCTGCGCTTGGCCCGTGGCCGAGTAATTGCCCAGCCACTGCCCTGCTTCGTCGTACAGGGTGATCTGCGCTGCGCCACCGGCCGGGGTACGCAGCACGCGCTCACCGCGATGATTGTAGGCGTAGCTTTCCAGTACGGAATTGCCCTGCTTCACCGCGTTCATGCGGTTGGCATCGCTGTAGGTGAACGTCTTGCCGCCGATGCTGGTGGTGTTGCCCACCGCGTCATGGCTGCGCGCTTCGCCGCCCACGGCTGTCAACCGGTGGCTGGTTGCGGGTTCATTCATGCTGAACAAAGCGGCTTCCAGCCTCCTGGAATTCCTTACAACCGCGCCTTCCTTCCGCCTCGGCGAAGCGGACTTTTCTTCTTGCCAATCAGCATCGAAGCAACAATAAACATGGCGCCGCCGATGATCCACACCACCCCAATTATTTTATTGTAATGCGCCTGCCCTACCAGTCGAATAATCGACATATATAGATCACAGTTCACTCGACAAGGCCCTGTCCCAACCAATGCGCCGCCAATTACAGCCAGGCCAAATGCTATCGTAACAAGCCCCACCAGAATTCCAAATGCTCGCAAAATCATTTACTTACCTCCGCGACCGCCAGTTTATTATGGAGTCTCGAACCAGATCAATCAGATCAAGAGGATCCGCCTCGGGATTAGATAGTAGAGGATGCGAGGGATTAGAATAATATGGAGTTAGGCACTGACACCCTCTTGAATGGACCTGCGCAACGGTTGGATTCGATGGAAAGCCCCCCCTCATGACGTCACCACTTGCGCACTGATTTTGATCATTTCTACAGACCTCAGCCGCACAATACTGAGTATAGTCATGCTCACTTATGAGGCTCGCAGCATTCTCCAACGACCCCACTTCCTCGGGCGAAAGTCCGCGCGAGTAAATTGGATTCGTATGTGAGTTTGACTCGATTGCCTGACGTTGGGCACGCACAGCAACTCTCCTTTGAGCGGAGTTACCGCCACCCTGTCGCGCAAGACTTGGCGGCCTTCCGCCTTTCAGGCCCATGGAGTCCTCGTTGGACAGTGGATCACCATCGACATAAGAGTACAGTGAGTACCCACCCCTGAGCCCAATCGGATCACTCTGCGAATACCGTCCCGCCGCCGGGTCGTACTCGCGCTGGTAGTTGTAGAACAACCCACTTGTATCCGTCGCCTGCTGGCCCGGGAAGCGCAGCGCCAGTTCAAACGCCACACCATCGCCATCTGGATCGGCACTTGGGA
>NZ_JAHWBI010000018.1:0-1633 GCF_025697425.1 Stenotrophomonas sp. Ps181 | reverse complement strand
TAAACCCTGGCGATGACCTACTCTCGCATGGCTTGAGCCACACTACCATCGGCGCAGCTGCGTTTCACTTCCGAGTTCGGGATGGGATCGGGTGGTTCCACAGCGCTAATTTCACCAGGGAGGCTTTTGGAGAGTCGCACTCGTCCCGGGGGACAAGGCGCCAGCCTCGCATAGTTCTTGTGACGTAGCGTGCACTTGGATGCTCTTACGACGTTGTCGTAAAGCCAAGGCAACTTGAGGTTATATGGTCAAGCCGCACGGATCATTAGTATCAGTTAGCTCAATACATTGCTGTACTTACACACCTGACCTATCAACCACGTAGTCTACATGGTTCCTTCAGGGGGCTTGTGCCCCGGGAGATCTCATCTTGAGGCGCGCTTCCCGCTTAGATGCTTTCAGCGGTTATCGCTTCCGAACATAGCTACCCGGCAATGCCACTGGCGTGACAACCGGAACACCAGAGGTTCGTCCACTCCGGTCCTCTCGTACTAGGAGCAGCCCCTCTCAAATCTCCAACGCCCATGGCAGATAGGGACCGAACTGTCTCACGACGTTCTGAACCCAGCTCGCGTACCACTTTAAATGGCGAACAGCCATACCCTTGGGACCGACTACAGCCCCAGGATGTGATGAGCCGACATCGAGGTGCCAAACACCGCCGTCGATATGAACTCTTGGGCGGTATCAGCCTGTTATCCCCGGAGTACCTTTTATCCGTTGAGCGATGGCCCTTCCATACAGAACCACCGGATCACTAAGTCCTAGTTTCCTACCTGCTTGATCCGTCGATCTTGCAGTCAAGCACGCTTATGCCTTTGCACACAGTGCGCGATGTCCGACCGCGCTGAGCGTACCTTCGAGCTCCTCCGTTACTCTTTAGGAGGAGACCGCCCCAGTCAAACTACCCACCATACACGGTCCCCGACCCAGATAATGGGCCCAGGTTAGAACGTCAAGCACGACAGGGTGGTATTTCAAGGATGGCTCCGCCACAGCTAGCGCCATGGTTTCATAGCCTCCCACCTATCCTACACAGACGAACTCAACGTTCAGTGTAAAGCTATAGTAAAGGTTCACGGGGTCTTTCCGTCTTGCCACGGGAACGCTGCATCTTCACAGCGATTTCAATTTCACTGAGTCTCGGGTGGAGACAGCGCCGCTGTCGTTACGCCATTCGTGCAGGTCGGAACTTACCCGACAAGGAATTTCGCTACCTTAGGACCGTTATAGTTACGGCCGCCGTTTACTGGGGCTTCGATCAAGAGCTTCGCCTTGCGGCTGACCCCATCAATTAACCTTCCAGCACCGGGCAGGCGTCACACCCTATACGTCCACTTTCGTGTTTGCAGAGTGCTGTGTTTTTGATAAACAGTCGCAGCGGCCTGGTTACTGCGACCCTCTTCAGCTATAGCTCGCACGAGCCACCAAAAAGGGTGCACCTTCTCCCGAAGTTACGGTGCCATGTTGCCTAGTTCCTTCACCCGAGTTCTCTCAAGCGCCTGAGAATTCTCATCCTACCCACCTGTGTCGGTTTACGGTACGGTCTGCGTAAGCTGAAGCTTAGGAGCTTTTCCTGGAAGCGTGGTATCAGTGACTTTGCCATAAAGGCTCGTCTCGGTGCTCGGTCTTA
>NZ_JAHWBI010000017.1:2500-3532 GCF_025697425.1 Stenotrophomonas sp. Ps181 | reverse complement strand
AGGATCCCGGATTTGCCAAAGATCCAAACCTACCGCCTTTCCCCAGGACAACCAACGCCTGGTACACCTAACCTTCTCCGTCCCTCCATCGCACTTACGCGAGGTGCAGGAATATTAACCTGCTTCCCATCGACTACGACTTTCGTCCTCGCCTTAGGGGCCGACTCACCCTGCGCCGATTAACGTTGCGCAAGGAAACCTTGGGCTTTCGGCGTGCGGGTTTTTCACCCGCATTATCGTTACTCATGTCAGCATTCGCACTTCCGATACCTCCAGCAGACTTCTCAATCCACCTTCAACGGCTTACGGAACGCTCCTCTACCGCGCATAACAAAGTTATGCACCCCAAGCTTCGGTTCTGTGCTTAGCCCCGTTAAATCTTCCCCGCAGACCGACTCGACCAGTGAGCTATTACGCTTTCTTTAAAGGGTGGCTGCTTCTAAGCCAACCTCCTGGCTGTCTGTGCCTTTCCACATGGTTTTCCACTTAGCACAAAATTTGGGACCTTAGCTGTGGGTCTGGGTTGTTTCCCTTTTCACGACGGACGTTAGCACCCGCCGTGTGTCTCCCATACAGTCCGTCTCGGTATTCGGAGTTTGCAATGGTTTGGTAAGTCGCGATGACCCCCTAGCCATAACAGTGCTCTACCCCCGAGAGGATACATATGAGGCGCTACCTAAATAGCTTTCGAGGAGAACCAGCTATCTCCGGGTTCGATTAGCTTTTCACTCCTAATCACACCTCATCCCCTACCTTTGCAACGGGAGTGGGTTCGGGCCTCCAGTGCGTGTTACCGCACCTTCACCCTGGGCATGACTAGATCACCCGGTTTCGGGTCTACTGCCCGCGACTATGCGCCCTTATCAGACTCGGTTTCCCTTCGCCTCCCCTATACGGTTAAGCTTGCCACGAACAGTAAGTCGCTGACCCATTATACAAAAGGTACGCAGTCACTCCTTGCGGAGCTCCTACTGCTTGTACGCACACGGTTTCAGGTTCTATTTCACTCCCCTCTCCGGGGTTCTTTTCGCC
>NZ_JAHWBI010000016.1:0-14226 GCF_025697425.1 Stenotrophomonas sp. Ps181 | reverse complement strand
TCGAGATCCAGGCTTACACGGCGGCCCACGCCGGCTCTCGACACCTACGCTGCCAGATTCCGATCAGATAAGGCTTGGCAGCCGCATCCATGCGGCTGACACCCCGCACTCCGACACCGCCCCGCCTTCGACAGGTTCACGCGGCTGTTGGTAACTGCGGCTGTTGGTGGGTGTCGACCTTGGTCGACACATCTGTCAGATATCGAATGAATTCATCCACGCATGGCATGGGTCTACCGTGTCGACCAAGCTCGACACCTACCAGAGCAGTACACCGTTCCGACAAATCGCAGGAAACTGTCGAAGGCGGGGTGGGTCCGGTTGCGGGGGGCGTGAGCGCCATGGATGGCGCGACCGAGCCTACAGGGACGTATTTACGGCGTCCCCCGCAACCGGACCCACCCCGCCAATCCACGGATAGCGCGCTTCGGCTGTTGCCGTTGCCTCTGCGGGTGCAGGGCTGCAAGCCCTGCAAACCAAACCCCCTCAGCGAGCAGCAGGCCGCGACGGCGGCAGCCATGCCGCCACGATGCCCAGCAGCGGCAGGAACGCGGTCAGCTGGTAGACGTACTCGATGCTGGTCCTGTCCGCCAGCAGGCCGAGCACGGCGGCACCCAGCCCGCCCATACCGAACGCGAAACCGAAGAACAGGCCGGACACCATGCCGATGCGGTGCGGCATCATCTCCTGCGCGTAGACCACGATCGCCGAGAACGCCGAAGACAGCACGAAGCCGATCAGCACCGCCAACACCGTCGTCCACAACAGGTCGGCATGCGGCAGCATCAACGCGAACGGCGCCACGCCCAGGATCGAGGTCCAGATGATCGGCTTGCGGCCGATCCGGTCACCCAACGGGCCACCCAGGAAACCACCGGCTGCGGACGCCACCAGGAACGCGAACAGGTGCAGCTGCGCCTGCGCCACCGGAATGCCGAAGTGGTGGATCAGGTAGAAGGTGAAGTAGCTGCCGATGCTGGCCATGTAGAAGTACTTGCTGAAGATCAGCACCAGCAGGATCGCCAGCACCTTGGCCACGGTGCGCGGCGGATGCCTCGGCGCCATCGACGCGGTGCTGGCCGGACGCGGCGTGCCCAGATGCAACGCGTACCAGCGGCCAACATAGGTCAGCAATGCGATGCCGATCAGGGCCGCGCCTGCGAACCACGACGCGGCATGCTGGCCGTACGGCACGATCACTGCCGCTGCAATCAGCGGGCCCAACGCGGTACCGAAATTGCCCCCCACCTGGAACACCGACTGCGCGAAGCCATGACGGCCGCCCGAGGCGAGCCGCGCGATGCGCGAGGCCTCCGGATGGAAGATCGCCGAGCCGATGCCGACCATTGCCGCTGCCAGCAGCACCATCGCGTAGTTCGGTGCGAAGCCGAGCAGCAGCATGCCGCACAGGGTCGAGGCCATGCCGATCGGCAGCGAGTACGGTGCCGGGCGGCGGTCGGTGGCGACACCGATCAATGGCTGGAAGATCGACGCAGTGAGCTGGTAGGTCAACGTGATCAGGCCGATCTGGGTGAAGCTGAGATTGAAGCCGCCCTTGATCACCGGATAGATGGCCAGGATCAGCGACTGCATCATGTCGTTGACGACGTGCGAGGTAGAAATGGCGGCCAGCACGCCGGGGGCCGCCGGGCGTGAGGTCGTTGCGGGAGAAGCCAGGGTCGACATGGACGCAGTCAGGTTGGGGGCGAGCCACGCATGCTACGGTTGCCCCTCTCTCCCTTCTGCCGCGTTCAGGTCATGCCCTATCGCAAAAAGGACATCGCCAGTGACGTCGATCCGGCCGCGCCCTGGCGGGAGGTTCCACTGCATCGCCCGGTCACCTATCGGGTCACCCAGTACCCGGTAGGTACCCACATCCCTGGTCACAAGCACCAGCGCCACCAGCTGGTCTACGCCATCTCCGGCCTGATGGTGGTGCGGTCGGAAGTCGGGCGCTGGGTCGTCCCATCGAACCGCGCGATCTGGATGCCGGCCGGCATGGTGCACGCGGTGGACTGCATCGCCGCCGTGCACATGCGCAGCCTGTACATCGATCCGTCGTTCGCCTTGCACCTGCCGGCCGAGCCGTTCGCGGTGCAGGTCTCGCCCCTGCTGCGCGAGCTGCTGCAGGCCGCCACGCTGGTCAAGGGCGAGCACATCGAGGACAGCCGCGATGGCCGCGTGGTCCGCCTGCTGCTGGACGAGCTGCACCGCATGGACGTGCTGCCGTTGCACCTGCCTGCGCCAAGCGACCCGCGCCTGCAGCGGATCTGCCAACACCTGCAGAAGCACCCCGGCGATGACGCCACGCTGCAGGACTGGGCGCAGGCGCTGGAGGTGGACGTGAAAACCATCCAGCGGCGCTTCGCCACCGAGCTGGGCATGACCTTCGGGCAGTGGCGGCAACAGGCACGGCTGCTGGCCGCGATGGAGCGGCTGGCGATCGGCGACAAGGTCATCGATGTCGCGCTGGCGACGGGCTACGACAGCCCCAGCGCGTTCACCAGCATGTTCAAGCGCCAGCTGGGGCAGACGCCAGCGGCGTTTTTCCGCTGAGCGCAAACGGAAACGCCGGGCATGGCCCGGCGCTAACGTTCACCGTTTGCGTTGAGACCTCAGGACGTCATCCGGTCCCAGAAGCCCTTCACGCCGTCGATGAAGGTGGCCGACTTCGGCGAATGCTTGCGCGCTTCCTCGCCGACGAAGGTGGCCTCGAACTGCTCCAGCAGCTTGCGCTGCTCGTTGGTGAGGTTGACCGGCGTCTCCACCACCACGCGGCAGTACAGGTCGCCTTCGCTGCGGCTGCGCACCGAACGCACGCCCTTGCCACGCAGGCGGAACAGCTTGCCGGTCTGGGTCTCGGCCGGAATGCGGATTTCCGCTTCGCCGCCGAGCGTGGCCACGCGCACGGTGTCACCCAGTGCCGCCTGCGAGATGCGGATCGGCACTTCGCAGTGCAGGTCGTCGCCATCGCGCTGGAAGATCGCATGCTCGCGCACGCGCACTTCCACGTACAGGTCGCCCGGCGGCGTACCGGCCGGCCCGGCTTCACCCTCGCCCTGCAGGCGGATGCGGTCACCGGTATCGACGCCCGCCGGCACCTTCACCGACAGCACCTTGTCTTCCTCGACGCGGCCGTTGCCGTGGCAGGTCTTGCAGGGCTTGGCGATGATCTGGCCACGGCCGCCGCAGTTGTGGCAGGCCTGCTGCATGGCGAAGATGCCGCGCTGGATGCGCACCTGGCCGCGGCCATGGCACACATTGCAGGTCTCGACCTTGCCATCTTCGGAGCCACTGCCATCGCAGTCGCCGCACTCGGCCAGGGTCGGGATCTCGATCCGGCGCTCGATGCCGCGCACGGCTTCTTCCAGGTCCAGTTCCATCACGTAGCCGATGTCGGCACCGCGACGGGCCTGGCGCGGACCGCCGCCGCCCCCGCCAAAGATGTTGCCGAAGATATCGCCGAAGATATCGTTCATGTCCGGACCACCCGGACCGCCACCGCCCATGCCGTGCTCGAACGCGGCGTGGCCGTGGCTGTCGTACATGCGGCGCTTGTTGCCGTCGGACAGCACTTCGTAGGCTTCCTTGCACTCCTTGAAGGAGGCCTCGGCCGCCGCATCACCCGGGTTGCGGTCCGGGTGGAACTTCATCGCGCAGCGACGGTAGGCCTTCTTCAGCTCGTCGTCGGTGGCGGTGCGGGCAACGCCCAGCACTTCGTAGTAATCGCGCTTGCTCATATCGTGAATCGGGTTCCGGAAAGTCGGGATTCGTCAAAGCGGAAGAGCGGAACCAGGTCCGCTCTTGCGTCGGGCGCCCCGACACGCCGGTGGGCGGTCAGGACCCTGATGCGACAACGGGACGCTGGTGGCCAGCGTCCCGCGTCGGTCCGGATCAGGACTTCTTGTCGTCCTTGACTTCGGTGAACTCAGCGTCGACCACGTCGTCCTGCGCCTTGCCGGCATTGCCGGCGTCGGCACCCGGGGCACCGCCCTGGTCGGCCGAAGCAGCGGCGAACAGCGACTGGCCAGCTTCTTCCAGTGCCTTCGACTTGGCTTCGATCTGTGCCTTGTCGTCGCCCTTCATCGCGGTTTCCAGGTCAGCCAGCGCTGCCTCGACCTTGCCGATGACATCGCCGCCGACCTTGCTGCCGTGCTCGGTGATGGCGCTGCGGGTGCCGTGGATCAGGGCGTCGGCCTGGTTGCGGGCCTGCACCAGTTCCTGGAACTTCTTGTCTTCCTCGCGGTTGGCTTCCGCGTCGGCGACCATGCGTGCGATCTCTTCCTCGGACAGGCCCGAACCGGCCTTGATCTCGACCTTCTGTTCCTTGTTGGTCTTCTTGTCCTTGGCCGACACGTGCAGGATGCCGTTGGCGTCGATGTCGAAGGACACTTCCACCTGCGGCAGGCCACGCGGGGCCGGCTCGATGCCGGACAGGTCGAACTTGGCCAGCGACTTGTTGAAGCGGGCCTGTTCGCGCTCACCCTGCAGCACGTGCACGGTCACGGCCGACTGGTTGTCCTCGGCGGTGGAGAACACCTGCGAGGCCTTGGTCGGGATGGTGGTGTTCTTCTCGATGATCTTGGTGAACACGCCACCCATGGTTTCGATACCCAGCGACAGCGGGGTCACGTCCAGCAGCAGCACGTCCTTGACGTCGCCGCCCAGCACGCCGCCCTGGATCGCCGCACCCAGTGCCACGGCTTCGTCCGGGTTGACGTCCTTGCGCGGTTCCTTGCCGAAGAACTCGGTCACCGCCTGCTGCACCTTCGGCATGCGGGTCTGGCCGCCGACCAGGATCACTTCGCTGATGTCGCTCGAACGCAGGCCGGCATCGTTCAGGGCGACGCGGCACGGCTCGATCGACTTCTTGATCAGGTCGTCCACCAGTGCTTCCAGCTTGGCGCGGGTCAGCTTGATGTTCAGGTGCTTCGGACCCGACGCGTCAGCGGTGACGTACGGCAGGTTCACTTCGGTCTGCTGGGCGCTGGACAGCTCGATCTTGGCGCGCTCGGCAGCATCCTTCAGGCGCTGCAGGGCCAGCGGATCCTTGCGCAGGTCGATGCCCTGGTCCTTGTTGAACTCTTCAACCAGGTACTCGATGACGCGGTTGTCGAAGTCTTCGCCACCCAGGAAGGTGTCACCGTTGGTGGCCAGCACTTCGAACTGCTTCTCGCCGTCGACGTTGGCGATCTCGATCACCGAAACGTCGAAGGTGCCGCCGCCCAGGTCGTACACCACGATCTTGCGATCCTTGTTGTCGCCCTTGTCCAGGCCGTAGGCCAGCGCAGCCGCGGTCGGCTCGTTGATGATGCGCTTGACGTCCAGACCGGCGATGCGACCGGCGTCCTTGGTCGCCTGGCGCTGGCTGTCGTTGAAGTAGGCCGGCACGGTGATGACCGCTTCGGTGACCTTCTCACCGAGGAAGTCCTCGGCGGTCTTCTTCATCTTCTCCAGCACCTTGGCCGAGATTTCCTGCGGGGCCATCTTCTTGCCGTCGCTGGTGGCGACCCAGGCGTCGCCATTGTCATGGGCCAGGATGCTGTACGGGACATGGGCAATGTCCTTCTGCACCTCACCGTCGGTGAACTTGCGGCCGATCAGGCGCTTCACCGCGTAGAAGGTGTTCTTCGGGTTGGTCACGGCCTGGCGCTTGGCCGAGGCACCGACCAGGACTTCGCCGTCCTTCGTGTAGGCGACGATCGACGGGGTGGTGCGATCGCCTTCCGAATTCTCGATGACGCGGGCCTTGCCGCCGTCCATGATCGCCACGCACGAGTTGGTGGTGCCGAGGTCGATACCAATGATCTTGCCCATGGGGGAGACTCCTGAGGATGCTTGTTGGGGTCAGTCCGGCCGTTCGGCCGGTGGATGAATACGATGTGGGGGAGGCCCGTGGAACATTCAAGCCACCTCCCGAACGCTGTGTTTCCGATGATCCGCCGCGTTCAGCGTCGGGTCGGGTGACGGGTCTGTCCGCCGCCCCGGCCCCGCGGGATCAATCGGCGGCCACTACCACCAGCGCCGGCCGCAGCAGGCGCTCGTTGAGCAGGTAGCCCTTCTGGAACACGGTCACCACGCTGCCCGGGGCGGCGCCCGGGGTCGGCGCCTGGCTGATGGCCTGGTGGTGCTCCGGGTTGAACGGCTGGCCGATCGGGTCGAGCAGGACCAGGCCGTTGTCGGCAGCGACCTTGAGCAGCTGCTTGTAGGTCAGCTCCAGGCCTTCGCGCAGCGGGTGCGGGTCGTCGCCGGCGGCCTTCAGGCCGGCATCCAGGCTGTCGAACACCGGCAGCAGCTCGCCCAGCAGCTTCTCGTTGGCGAACTTGCGGGCCTGCTCGATGTCACGGGCAACACGCTTGCGCTGGTTTTCCAGGTCGGCGCGCTCACGCAGCGCATCGGCCTTGACCTGCTCGACTTCGGCGCGCAGGCGCTCGACTTCGTCGTTGACGCCGGCGGTGGCAGCCGCATCGGCGGCACTCTGCTGGGATTCGATATCTGGCTGTTCGTGGTTCATGTCTGGGTCCCTGGCGGTCACTCTCCGCCTCCACCCACCCTAGTGTGGGCGGGATGCTGCGTTTCAAGCGTCGGATGTTCCCGGCGTGCGCCCGGCCGGCGAAAAGGCCGCGCCAAGCACATCGGCGGTGGCCTGGACCAGCGGGATCACCCGGTCGTAGGCCATCCGCTTGGGACCAATCACGCCCAGCACGCCCAGCACCTGGCCATTGGCGGTGTACGGGGCAGTGACCAGCGAGACGCCCTGCAGCGGCATCATTCCGGTCTCTTCGCCGATGAAGATGCGCACCCCCGGCGCCTGGATGGTCCGCTCCAGCAGCTGCAGGATCTCGCGCTTGCTGGAGAACAGTTCGAACAGTTCGCGCAGGCGCTCCAGGTCGGACAGGTCCTGCACCCCCATCAAGCGGGTCTGGCCGGCCACCAGCATGTCGTCGGCCGCCGGCTGCAGGGCCTGCTCGGCCAGTTCGATGCTGTGGGCGAGCAACTGCTCCAGTTCGGACCGGGCGTCGCGCAGCTCCAGCAGCAGGCGGGTACGGATCTCGGCCATCGGCAGGCCGGCGAAATGCGCGTTGAGGTAGTTGGCGACCTGCTCCAGCTGGCCTGGCGCAAACTCCTGCCGGGTCTCGATCACCCGGTTCTGCACCTCGTTGTCGGCAAATACCAGGATCGCCAGCACCCGGCGCCCGTCCAGAGCCACGAAATCGATCTGGCGGAAGGCGAACTGCTCGCGCCGCGGTGCGCTGACCACGCCGACGAAGTGGCTCATCGCCGAAAGCAGCTCCGAGGCGCTGCCGAGCAGGGCCTGAGTACTGCCGCCGCCGGCCAGTTCCTGGCGCAACCGGGCCAGCTCGCCCTCGCCCGGCGGCTGCATCTGCAGCAGGCTGTCGACGAACACCCGGTAGCCATGCGCGGTCGGGATGCGCCCGGCCGAGGTATGTGGCGAGGCCAGCAGGCCCAGATCCTCCAGGTCGCCCAGGATGTTGCGGATGGTGGCCGGGCTGACTTCCAGGCCGGCCACGCGCGCCAGCGTCTGCGAGCCGACCGGCTCGCCGTCCTGGATGTAGCGCGCGATCAGCGTGCGCAGCAGATGGCGCGCGCGTGGAGCAAGCTGGTCGGGAGAACCGTGCATGGAATCAACCTGTGAGACACGGACACTAGATAATGGCGACGCATCACCTTGGCAAGTCATTGGACCTCCCGCGCGCGCGTGCTAGCGTTGCGCGGCTGCTGATACCCCCTTACCCATGCTCAGACATCTTTCGATCAAGGATTTCGCCGTCGTCCGCGCCACCGAACTGGAGTTCGGGCCAGGCATGACCGTGGTTTCAGGCGAGACTGGCGCCGGCAAGTCGCTGATGGTCGACGCACTGGGCTTCCTGTCCGGCCTGCGCGCCGACAGCGGCGTGGTCCGCCATGGCGCCGCACGCGCCGAGCTTTCCGCCGAATTCGCGCTGGAGCAGCTGCAGGCAGCCCGCCAGTGGCTGGCCGACAACGAGCTGGACGACGAGGACCAATGCCAGCTGCGCCGCGTGATCCGCGCCGACGGCGGCTCGCGGGCCTGGATCAATGGCCGCCCGGTGACGCTGGCACAGCTGGGCGACCTGGCCTCGCTGCTGGTGGAGATCCACGGCCAGCATGAACAGCAGGCGCTGCTGGCGCGCCCGTCGCAGCTGGCCCTGCTGGATGCCTATGCCGGCAACGAGAACGAGCGCCGCCAGGTGCGCCACGCCGCCGCGGCCTGGCAGGCGCTGGTCGATGAATCGCTGGCGTTGTCGCAACAGGGCGACGTCAGTGACCGGATCGGCTTCCTGGAGCACCAGCTGCGCGAACTGGACCGCGAGGATCTTGAACCGGAATCGATTGCCGCGCTTGGCGCCAGCCACCGTCGCCAGGCCCACGCCAGCGCCCTGCTTAGCGCCTGCCAGGCCGCCAGCAACCAGCTCAACGGCGATGACGGCAGCTCTGCGCTGGACCTGCTGCAGCAGGTGCGCCACGAGCTGTCGCGTCTGATCGAGCACGACCCGCGCCTGGGCGAAGTGGACAGCCTGATCGAGAACGCCTCGATCCAGCTGCACGAAGCCCTGTCGCTGCTTGACCGCGTGCACGACGATCTGGATGCCGACCCGGAACAGTTCGAGGAGAACGAGCGCCGCCTCGGTCGCCTGCACGACCTGGCCCGCAAGCACCGCGTGCCGATGGACGAACTGGGCGCGCAGCGCGAGCGCATGCATGCCGAAGTGGAGCAGCTGCGTGGCGCCGACGAGCGCCTGCAGCGCCTGGCCGGCGAGATCGACAAGGCCGCCGCCGCCTGGCGCGTACAGGCTGAAGTGCTGACCGCCAGCCGCCGCAGCGCCGCTGCCGAACTGTCGGCCACCACCACCGGCATCATCGCCGAGCTCGGCATGGGCGGCGGCCAGTTCCTGATCGAACTGGAGCCGCAGGACAGCGGCAAGCCCGACCCGCAGGGTGCCGAGCGCGTCGAGTTCCTGGTGGCGGCCAACGCCGGCCAACCGCCGCGCGCCCTGCGCAAGGTGGCCTCGGGCGGTGAACTGTCACGTATCTCGCTGGCCATCGAAGTGGCCGCGCTGGACCTGGATGCAGTGCCGACCATGGTGTTTGACGAGGTCGACTCCGGCATCGGTGGCGCGGTGGCCGACATCGTCGGCCAGAAGCTGCGCGCGCTCGGCGAGAAGCGCCAGGTGCTGTGCGTGACCCACCTGCCGCAGGTCGCCTCCAAGGGCCACGCCCATTACCGGGTCAGCAAGGCCCCGGTGGAAGGCATGACCCAGAGCGCAGTGGAAAAGCTGGACAATAAGGCGCGCGAGGAAGAGCTGGCGCGCATGCTCGGCGGCGTGGAAGTGAGCAAGGAAGCGCGGGCCGCCGCCCGCAAGCTGTTGCAGGTGTAACGCCGGCCGAGCCGGGCATTGGCTCGGCTTCCGCACGGTAGTGCCAGCCGCTGGCCGGCATCCCGATGCGGGTGGATGAAGATCATGGGGTTGCCGGCCAGCGGCCGGCACTACCCCCGTGGCTGCGTCAGATCGACCTGTTCCACCAGGAAATCGAGGAACGCGCGCACCCGCAGCGGCAGGTAACCGCCCTGCCCCAGGAACACCGCGTGCACCTCTTCCAGATCACCGGGATTGGCCTCTTCCAGCACCGGCAGCAAGCGCCCGGCAGCAATGTCCTCCTGCACCTGGAATGCCGCCAGCCGCGCCATGCCGAGCCCTCCCAGCACCAGCTGGCGCAGCGCATCGCCGTTGCTGGCACGGGCATTGCCACTGGGCAGCAGCATCCGCTCGCGCCCCTCCTGCAGCAGCGGCCACCCCTGCATCGCACGCGCATGGCCGATGTCCAGCCGGTTGTGCGACTGCAGTTCCTCCGCGGTGCGCGGCAGGCCATGCCGCTGCGCGTACGCTGGCGCAGCCACGATCATCATCCGCGTCGCGCCCAGCCGTCGCGCCACCAGACTGGAGCTCTTCAGCGGCCCGGCCCGCACTGCCACGTCGGTGCGCTGCTCCAGCAGGTCGATCACCTCGTCGTTGAGGGTCAGGTCCACGCCCACCTGCGGATTGCGCTCAAGGAACGCCGGCAGCAGCGGCAACAGGAAATGGCGGCCGAACGGCACGTTGGAGTTGACCCGCAGCCGCCCGCGCGGCTCGGCATGGGCGCTGGCACAACGCTCGGCCTCCTCCAGGTCGGCCAGCACGCGCAGGCCACGCTCGTAGAACGCGCAGCCTTCCGGGGTCAGCTGCAGCTGGCGGGTCGAGCGTTGCAGGAGGCGCGTACCCAGCCGCTGCTCCAGCCGGGCCACCAGCTTGCTCACTGCTGACGGCGTCATGTCCAGGGTGCGTGCGGCGGCGGAGAATCCACCGGTCTCGATCACCCGCACGAACACTTCCAGTTCGCCGGATCGGTTGATGTCGGGTCGCGCCATGGCAATGAATCCAGTTCACAGATGATTGTCCATGCGCAGTCTAGTTCACAGATAAGCTCGGAATCACCATGGCGGTCCCTCCACTCGGGACCGCCCGATGAACCGATTCAGCCAGCTCACCGCAACCGCCCTGCTCGCCGTGTCCGGCGCCGCCAGTGCCGCATCCGCCCCGCACTGGGTCGCCAGCTGGCAGGCCAGCCCGCAGCCGGTCTGGAACGCGGATTTCCTGTTCCCGACCCTGGTCCCGGGCACACTGCAGGACCAGACCTTCCGCCAGACGGCGCGCATCAGCCTGGGCGGCCCGCGGCTGCGGGTGCGGCTGAGCAATGCCTACGGCACCCAGCCGCTGCGGATCGGGGCGGCCAGCGTGGCCGCACACGCGGGCGCCATCCCGCAACCGCTCAGCTTCGGCGGCCAGCCCGGGGTGTTGATCGGGCCCGCTCAGGAACAGCTGAGCGATCCGCTCCCGCTGGCCACGGATGACCGCCAGGCATTGCAGGTCAGCGTCTTTGTGCCGGGGCCGGCAACCGTTCAGACGTTCCATTGGGAAGGCCGCCAGACCAGTTGGATCGCCCCCGGCGACCAGAGCCGGGCCCAGGCCCTGAGCGCAGCCAGCAGCACCACCGCCCGCCTGCTGCTGACCGGAATTGACGTCGAGGCCGACGCGTGCAGCGTGGTGGTGATCGGGGATTCGATCACCGACGGTGCCACCGCCAGCCTCGACCAGGACCAGCGCTGGACCGATCATCTGGCCGCACGCCTGGCAGCGCGGGGCATAGCCGTGGTGAACGCCGGCATTTCCGGGGGGCGGCTGCTGCGCGACGGCATGGGTGAATCCGCCCTGGCGCGCTTCCGGCGCGACGCGCTGGACCAGCCTGCGGTATCCAGTGTGATCGTGCTGATCGGCATCAATGACATCAGCTGGCCTGGCACTGCGTTCGCCCGGAACCAGGCCCGGCCCACGCTGGCCGAACTGCAGGCGGGGTATCGCGCGCTGGCAGAACAGGCCCGCCATCGTGGCGTGCGGATCATTGGCGCCACCCTGCCGCCGTTTGCCGACGCCCTGCCCGGCACGCCACTGGACGACTACTACCACCCGGACAAGGATGCCCTGCGCCAACGGATCAATGCCTGGCTGCGCACGGACAGCCCGTTCGACGCAGTGATCGACCTGGACGCGGCGCTGCGCGACCCGGCCGATCCCTCACGGATGGCCGCCGCCTACGACTCCGGCGACCACCTCCACCCGGGTGACGCCGGCAACCGGGCCATGGCTGAAGCGGTGGACCTGGAGATCCTGCTGGGCCGCAAGGGGCCGGATCCCATTCCTGAAGGGAAAGGGCTCTGACCCCATCAACGAAAAACCCCGGGCAGGCCCGGGGTTCCGTCGCATCCAGCTGGCCGGAACGGCTTACTTGCGCTTCTTGCGCACGTACAGCACCAGCGAGTGCTCTTCCAGCTCGTAGCCATGGTCTGCGGCGATCTTGCGCTGCAGCTCCTCGATCTCGTGGCTTTCGAACTCGATGATCCTGCCACTGTCCACGTCGACCATGTGGTCGTGGTGGCCGCCACGGTCCAGTTCGTAGACCGCCTGGCCGCCCTCGAAATTGTGCTTGAGCACGAGGCCGGCGGCCTCGAACTGGGTCAGCACCCGGTACACCGTGGCCAGGCCGATCTCGTCGCCATGCTCCAGCAGCTGGCGGTAGATGTCTTCGGCGGTCATGTGGTGCTGGGCATTGCGCTGCTCGAGCAGCGCCAGGATCCGCATCCGCGGATGGGTCACCTTCAGGCCGACTTTACGCAGGTCGTGGGTTTCCATAGGTCTCCGTTCATTGGCGATTTAGCGCCAGCTGCCTCGGATTGGGTCGCGGTGGCACGCCGGGAGTGTATCATCGGTTTGATTTCCCCAACCGCCATTCCCGATGCGCAATCTCCTGTTGGTCGCCGCCGTCGCCCTGTCCACCACCGGGTGCGGCATCATCTACAAGCAACCCATCTATCAGGGCAACCTGATCCGGGAAGATGCCGTGGCCAAGCTGCAGGTCGGGCAGAGCAAGCAGCAGGTCACCGCGCTGCTGGGCACCCCGTCCATTCCCGACCCGTTCCACGCCCAGCGCTGGGACTACACCTCCAGCCAGCGCGTGAACCGCCTGGGCCGTACCGAAGTGAAGAACTTCGTGGTGTTCTTCGAGAATGACGCCGTGACCCGCTGGGAAGGCGATTACTTCCCGGGCAACGACAAGGCCCTGGCCCAGCAGACCGTGCGCCAGTTCGGCCGCAATCTGCCGAAGGACAAGAAGAAGAAGGGCCGTTAATCGCCCAACCCCGTCCGCAGGGACGGGTTGCCGGGATCAGCCGCCGAGCGCGCGACGCCGGCGGTTGTCCTTCGGATCTGCCAGCAGCGGGCGCAGCAGTTCGATGCGGTCGCCGTCCAGCAGAACCTGTTGCGGGCGCGCCAGTACGCCATGCACGGCGACGGCGGGACAATCGGCACTGCCGTCCAGTGCGGCCGCCGCGACAGCATCGGCGACGGTGGCCCCCTCCTCCAGCTGCAGGCGGCACGACAGCAGCCGCTGCGGCCAGGCCAGGACCACCTCGACTTCGATCATCGCTCAGCCCTCGTCGGCGACGCGGACGAAATCGTTGACCATGCGATCGGCCAGCCCCTGGAAGCCGATCGCCAGCGCCGGACCGAGCAGGCGCGAGCTGGGTTCGAACTCCAGGGTCAGGGTGACCTTGCAGGCATCCTCGGCCAGCGCATGGAATTCCCAGCGGCCGTGCAGCTGCTTGAACGGGCCATCGCGCAGCTGCATATCAATGCTGTGCGGGCGCTGCAGGGTGTTTTCGGTCTGGAACCAGGTACTGAACGAGCCCAGGCCCAGGTCCAGTCGCGCCACCAGGCGGTCCTCGCCCTCCTCAAGGATCTGGGCAGCCGAGCACCAGCGGAAACGGCGCGGATAGGCCTGGACATCATTGACCAGGTCGAACATGCGCGCGGCCGAATGTTCGACCAGGGCGCTGCGGCGGATAGTAGGCATGAATACAGGACGTTTCGGCAATCGACCGGGCGGGCCCGAATCGGAGACAATACGGAAATGAGCAAGAACAGCGGCAAGGATAAAGCAAAGAGCGCGACGGCCAACAAAACCATCGCGTTGAACAAGCGTGCCCGCCACGAGTACCACATCGAAGAACGGTTCGAGGCCGGTCTCGCCCTGCAGGGCTGGGAGGTCAAGTCGATCCGCGCAGGCCGCGGCAACATCATCGACGCCTACGCCTATGTGAAGCGCGGCGAGATCTACCTGATCGGCGCACAGATCACCCCGTTGATCCAGGCCTCCACCCACGTGGTGGCCAATGACCGGCGCGAGCGCAAGCTGCTGCTGCACCGGAACGAGATCGACAAGCTGATCGGCAAGGTCGAGCGCGATGGCTACACGATCGTGCCCACTGCGATGTACTGGAGCAAGAACAAGATCAAGCTCGAAGTCGCGCTGGCCAAGGGCAAGCAGACCCATGACAAGCGCGATGCCGCCAAGGACCGCGACTGGGCGATCGAGAAGCAGCGTGTGATGCGTCGCGGCAACCGCGACGCGTAAGGCCGCTCCATATCACCACGTAGAGCCGAGCCAAGCTCGGCTGACCGGCCATTCTGTAGAGCCGAGATCCTATGTTCGTGGTCAAGCCTGCTGGAAGCAGGTTTGACCCACTTTCAGCATGGCCGGGTCAAAGTCCCGGCCGCTCTTGAAGACGCCCCAAGCGATCCTGGCCAGCTTTCT
>NZ_JAHWBI010000015.1:0-16582 GCF_025697425.1 Stenotrophomonas sp. Ps181 | reverse complement strand
TCGAGGAGTAGTCCTTGAACTCGCCACCGAAGCGCTCGGCACCGATCTTGGTCAGTGCGGCGGTCAGCGTGGTCTTGCCGTGGTCGACGTGACCGATGGTGCCGACGTTGACGTGCGGCTTGGTGCGTTCGAACTTACCCTTTGCCATTGTTCTATACCTTGATTGTTCGTAAGTGGTTTCAAGAGAGGCTGAGCGAGGCTCAGCCCTTCTTCATGACGGCTTCGGCGATGTTGGTCGGAGCCGGCTCGTAGTGATCGAATTCCATGGTGAAGGTGGCGCGGCCCTGGGTCTGCGAACGCAGCGCAGTGGCGTAGCCGAACATTTCACCCAGCGGGATCATCGCGTTGATGATGCTGGCCGAACCGTCACCGGTGGTGTCGGAACCCTGCAGCACGCCGCGACGACGGCTGACGTCGCCCATCACGTCACCCTGGTAATCCTCCGGGGTCACGATCTCGACCTTCATGATCGGCTCCAGCAGCACCGGCTTGGCCTTGGCGAAGCCCTGCTTGAAGGCCATCGACGAAGCCAGCTTGAACGCCATTTCCGAGGAGTCGACGTCGTGGTACGAACCGAACACCAGCTTCACCTTGACGTCCACGACCGGGAAGCCAGCCAGCGGGCCGCTGGTGATGGTTTCGCGCAGGCCCTTCTCGACCGACGGGATGAACTCCTTCGGGATCACGCCGCCGGTGATGTCGTTGATGAACAGGAAGTCGTCCTTGATCATCGGAGCGATCTTCGGATCGGCACGGTCGGCAGCGGTGATCGGCGACAGTTCGATCACGACGTGACCGTACTGACCCTTACCACCGGACTGCTTGGCGTGCTTGTAGTCCGACTTGACGTCGGCCAGGGTGATGGTTTCGCGGTAGGCCACCTGCGGCGCGCCGACGTTGGCTTCAACGTTGAACTCGCGCTTCAGGCGGTCAACGATGATGTCCAGGTGCAGCTCGCCCATGCCCGAGATGATGGTCTGGCCGGATTCTTCGTCGGTCTTGACGCGGAACGACGGATCTTCCTGTGCCAGGCGGCCCAGGGCCAGGCCCATCTTTTCCTGGTCCGACTTGGTCTTCGGCTCGACGGCCATCGAGATCACCGGCTCCGGGAACGTCATGCGCTCCAGGATGATCGGGGCGTCCACGGCGCACAGGGTGTCACCGGTGGTGGTGTCCTTCAGGCCCACGGCAGCAGCGATGTCACCGGCCAGAACTTCCTTGATTTCCTCGCGGTTGTTCGAGTGCATCTGCAGGATGCGGCCGATGCGCTCCTTCTTGCCCTTCACCGAGTTCAGCACGGTGTCGCCACCGTTCAGGGTGCCCGAGTAGACACGGAAGAAGGTCAGCGCGCCGACGAACGGGTCGGTGATGATCTTGAAGGCCAGCGACGAGAACGGAGCCTTGTCGTCCGACTTGCGGGTCATTTCGACGGTGTCGTCGTCAACGTCCACGCCCTTCACGTCCGGCACGTCGACCGGCGACGGCAGCAGCTGGATCACGCCGTCCAGCATGGCCTGCACGCCCTTGTTCTTGAAGGCCGAGCCGCAGTACATCGGCACGATCTCGGTAGCCAGGGTGCGGGTACGCAGGGCGTTGATGATTTCAGCCTCGGCCAGCTCTTCGCCGCCCAGGTACTTTTCCATCAGCTCTTCGCTGGCTTCGGCAGCGGTCTCGACCATGAACTGGCGAGCCTCTTCAGCCGGGCCCTGCAGTTCGGCCGGGATGTCGCTGTATTCGAACTTCATGCCCTGCGAAGCCTCATCCCAGTGGATGGCCTTCATCTTCAGCAGGTCGACAACGCCCTTGAAGTTGTCTTCAGCGCCGATCGGCAGCTGCATCGGCACGGCAACCGCACCCAGCTTGGCCTTCAGCTGGCCGACGACCTTCTGGAAGTTGGCACCGGTGCGGTCCATCTTGTTGACGAACGCGATGCGCGGCACGTGGTACTTGTTGGCCTGGCGCCACACGGTTTCCGACTGCGGCTGCACGCCACCGACGGCACACAGGACGAAGACGGCACCGTCGAGCACGCGAAGCGAACGCTCCACTTCGATGGTGAAGTCGACGTGCCCGGGGGTGTCGATGATGTTGAAGCGGTGCTCCGGCAGGGACTTGTCCATGCCCTTCCAGAACGCGGTGGTGGCAGCGGACTGGATCGTGATGCCACGCTCCTGCTCCTGCTCCATCCAGTCCATGGTGGCGGCGCCGTCGTGCACTTCACCGATCTTGTGGCTCTTGCCGGTGTAGAACAGGATGCGCTCGGACGTGGTGGTCTTGCCGGCATCGATGTGAGCCATGATGCCGAAGTTGCGGTAACGCTCGATGGGAGTGGAACGGGCCACGGGAGCCTCTCAGATTTCTTGGATTTCGGATGGCCGAACGCCGCCTTTCGGCGGCCTTCGGATTGGCGCAGTCCTTCTGGGACCGCGAGGCAGCACGCACCGAAGTGGTGCTGCCCTGCCTGTTTTACAAGGCCGTCAAACTCACCAGCGGTAGTGGGCGAATGCCTTGTTGGCTTCGGCCATGCGGTGGGTTTCTTCGCGCTTCTTGATGGCGCCGCCGCGGTTTTCCGAGGCGTCGATCAGTTCAGCAGCCAGCTTCTTCGGCATGGTGTTCTCACCACGCTTGCGCGCGGAGTCGATCAGCCAGCGCATGGCCAGGGCCATCTTGCGCGACGAACGCACTTCGACCGGCACCTGGTAGGTGGCACCACCGACGCGGCGCGACTTGACTTCGACCGCCGGAGCGACGTTGTCCAGGGCCTTCTGCACCAGTTCAATGGCGTTGGCGCTGCTGTTCTTCTCGGTGATCACGTCCATGGCGCCGTACACGATCTTTTCGGCGACGGACTTCTTGCCGCTCTGCATGACCATGTTGATGAAACGGGCGATGGTTTCGCTTCCGTGCTTCGGATCGGGCAGGACGGAACGCTGCGGAGTATTACCCTTACGCGACATTGTGCTCTCTCCTTATGCCTTCGGACGCTTGGCGCCGTACTTGGAACGGGCCTGGCGACGCTTGGCAACGCCGGCGGCGTCGAGCGAGCCACGAACGGTGTGGTAACGCACACCCGGCAGGTCCTTGACGCGACCGCCGCGGATCAGGACCACGGAGTGCTCCTGCAGATTGTGGCCTTCACCACCGATGTAGGAAATCACTTCTTCCTGGTTGGTCAGGCGGACCTTGGCAACCTTGCGCAGAGCCGAGTTCGGCTTCTTCGGAGTGGTGGTGTAGACACGGGTGCAGACGCCACGGCGCTGCGGGCACTTGTCGAGCGCCGGCGAGGCACTCTTGTAGGTGGTCGCTTGCCGCGGCTTGCGGACCAGCTGGTTGATCGTCGCCATCAGTAGGTTCTTCTGATTGGTGGCCGGAAAATCCGGCCAGAGATGCGGAAATGTTAAAGCAGGCCGAAATTTTGGCCTGCTGAGACAGACGATTGTAGCAACCTGCAAGGAAAGCAGTCAAACGCCTCCTGTCAAGCCCGTCCCTGATCCCGGGACGTTACTGGGGGGCCTCCATGTACCCCGTTCAGGTTGGCTGGGTCGATCGCGGACGATCTCCCCTGCCCTTTCCCAATCCCATCGATGGACCGATGGGGTGGTCCGGCCTTGCGGCCGGACCGGATACCTCATTCTTCGCCCGAGGCCTGTTCAGCTTCGGCTTCAACCACCGGGGACTCGACCGCAGCCGGGGTGCCGGCCAGGGTCTGCATTTCCGAGTCGGTGAGACCGGAAGCGCCGCGACGGCGGTTGCTGTGGTAGGACAGGCCGGTACCGGCCGGGATCAGGCGGCCGACGATGACGTTTTCCTTCAGGCCACGCAGGTTGTCCTTGGTACCGCGGACGGCAGCCTCGGTCAGCACTCGGGTGGTCTCCTGGAAGGAGGCCGCCGAGATGAACGATTCGGTCGCCAGCGAGGCCTTGGTGATACCCAGCAGAACCGGATCGAAGCGCGCCGGCAGTTCGTTGCGGGTCGACAGGCGCGCATTCTCCTCGATAACGCGCTGGCGCTCCACCTGTTCGCCGTTCAGGAACTTGCTGCTGCCCTGGTCGGTGATCTCGACCTTGCGCAGCATCTGGCGGGTGATCACCTCGATGTGCTTGTCGTTGATCTTCACGCCCTGCAGGCGGTACACGTCCTGGATTTCCTTGACCAGGTAGGCAGCCAGCGGCTCGACACCCAGCAGGCGCAGGATGTCCTGCGGGCTCGGCTCGCCGTCCACGATGGTTTCACCCTTGGTGACATGCTCGCCTTCGAACACGATGACCTGGCGGTACTTCGGGATCAGCTCTTCGTGCTCCGAACCGTCGGTGTCCTTGATGATCAGGCGCTGCTTGCCCTTGGTGTCCTTGCCGAAGCTGATGATGCCCGAACGCTCGGCCAGCACCGCCGGATCCTTCGGCTTGCGCGCTTCGAACAGGTCGGCCACGCGCGGCAGACCACCGGTGATGTCGCGGGTCTTCGACGCTTCCTGCGGGATCTTGGCGACGACGTCGCCCACGCCCACCGGGGCGCCGTCCTGCAGGTTGACGATCGAACGCGGCGGCAGCAGGTACTGCGCCGGCAGGTCGGTGCCCGGGATCGACAGGTCGTTGCCCTTGGCGTCGACGATGCGCACGATCGGGCGCAGGTCCTTGGCCTGGGTACCACGACGCTTCGGATCGGTGATCTCGCGCGAGGCCAGGCCGGTCAGCTCGTCGGTCTTCTCGATGACGGTGATGCCGTCGACGAAGTCGATGAAGCGGATGAAGCCGGCCACTTCCGACACGATCGGGTGGTTATGCGGATCCCAGTTGGCCACGGTCTGGCCCGCCTTGATCGCATCGCCGTCCTTGGACGTGATGGTCGCACCGTACGGCAGCTTGTAACGCTCACGCTCACGGCCGTGCGCATCGAGCACCGAGATTTCGCCCGAGCGCGACACCGCCACCAGCGAGCCGTTGGCGTGCTCGACGGACTTGAGGTTGCTGAACTTGACCGAGCCGGTGGTCTTGACGGTGATGTTGTCGACCGCAGCAGCTCGCGACGCCGCACCACCGATGTGGAACGTACGCATGGTCAGCTGGGTACCCGGCTCACCGATGGACTGGGCGGCGATGACGCCGACCGCTTCACCGATGTTGACCAGGTGGCCACGGGCCAGGTCGCGGCCGTAGCAGCGCGAGCAGACACCGAAGGCCGATTCACAGGAGATGGTCGAGCGGACCTTGATGGTCTGCACGCCGGCATCTTCCAGCTTGGCAACCCAGGCTTCGTCCAGCAGGGTGTTGCGGGTGACGATCGGATCTTCGTCGTTGCCCGGCAGGAACACGTCCTCGGCAACCACGCGGCCCAGCACGCGGTCCTTCAGCGGCTCGACCACGTCGCCGCCTTCCACGATCGGGGTCATGATCAGGCCTTCGGTGGTACCGCAATCCACTTCGGTGATCACCACGTCCTGCGCGACGTCGACCAGGCGACGGGTCAGGTAACCCGAGTTCGCGGTCTTCAGCGCGGTATCGGCCAGACCCTTACGGGCACCGTGGGTGGAGTTGAAGTACTCCTGCACGTTCAGGCCTTCGCGGAAGTTCGCCTTGATGGGCGTCTCGATGATCGAGCCATCCGGGCGGGCCATCAGGCCACGCATGCCGGCCAGCTGACGGATCTGCGCCTGCGAACCACGCGCACCGGAGTCGGCCATGATGTACAGCGAGTTCATCGACTTCTGGTCGATGGTCTCGCCCTTGGCATTGACCACCTTCTCGGTACCGATGGTGTCCATCATCGCCTTGGCGATGCGCTCGTTGGTGCGCGACCAGATGTCGACCACCTTGTTGTAACGCTCGCCGGCGGTGACCAGGCCCGACTGGTACTGCTCCTGGATTTCCAGCACTTCGGCTTCGGCCTCGGTGAGGATGCCCTTCTTCTCGTCCGGGATCAGCATGTCGTCGATGCCGATCGAGACGCCGGCGCGGGTCGCATAGGCGAAGCCGGTGTACATCAGCTTGTCGGCGAACACGACCGTGTCCTTCAGGCCGAGCTGGCGGTAGCTGGAGTTGATCAGGCGGCTGATGTTCTTCTTGGTCAGCTCGACATTGGCCAGCGCGAACGGCAGGCCTTCCGGCAGGATTTCAGCCAGCAGGGCGCGACCGATCGTGGTGTCCACGATCGAGGTCCTGTTCTGCTTGTTGCCGTCTTCGTCGGTCACCACCTCGGTGATGCGGACCTTGACCTTGGCGTGCAGTTCCACCACGCGGTTGTCGTAGGCGCGCTTGACTTCGGCGATGTTGGCGAAGGCCATGCCCTCGCCCTTCTTGTTTTCCAGCGAGCGGGTCATGTAGTACAGACCCAGCACGACGTCCTGCGACGGCACGATGATCGGCTCGCCGTTGGCCGGCGACAGGATGTTGTTGGTCGACATCATCAGCGCACGCGCTTCCAGCTGGGCTTCCAGCGAGAGCGGCACGTGGACGGCCATCTGGTCACCGTCGAAGTCGGCGTTGAACGCGGTGCAGACCAGCGGGTGCAGCTGGATCGCCTTGCCCTCGATGAGTACCGGCTCGAACGCCTGGATGCCCAGGCGGTGCAGGGTCGGCGCGCGGTTCAGCATCACCGGATGCTCGCGGATGACCTCTTCCAGGATGTCCCAGACTTCGGCTTCTTCGCGCTCGACCAGCTTCTTGGCGGCCTTGATGGTGGTGGCCAGGCCACGACGCTGCAGCTTGGCGAAGACGAACGGCTTGAACAGCTCCAGCGCCATCTTCTTCGGCAGGCCGCACTGGTGCAGGCGCAGGTACGGGCCGACCACGATGACCGAACGGCCCGAGTAGTCGACGCGCTTGCCGAGCAGGTTCTGGCGGAAGCGACCCTGCTTGCCCTTGATCATGTCGGCCAGCGACTTCAGCGGGCGCTTGTTGGTGCCGGTGATGGCACGACCGCGGCGGCCGTTGTCCAGCAGTGCATCGACCGATTCCTGCAGCATGCGCTTTTCATTGCGCACGATGATGTCCGGCGCGCTCAGTTCGAGCAGGCGGCGCAGGCGGTTGTTGCGGTTGATGACGCGGCGGTACAGGTCATTCAGGTCGGAGGTCGCGAAGCGGCCGCCATCCAGCGGGACCAGCGGACGCAGGTCCGGCGGCAGCACCGGCAGCACGGTCATGACCATCCATTCCGGACGGTTGCCCGATTCCAGGAAGGCTTCGATCAGCTTGATGCGCTTGGTGAGGCGCTTGAGCTTGGTTTCCGAACCGGTAGCGGCGATTTCCTCGCGCAGGCGGGTCATCTCGGACTGCAGGTCGATCGTGCGCAGCAGTTCGTACACGGCCTCGGCGCCCATGGCGGCGTCGAAGTCGTCACCGTGTTCCTGGCGGGCCTGCAGGTACTGTTCCTCGGTCAGCAGCTGGCGGCGCTCCAGGGCGGTCAGGCCCGGCTCGGTCACCACGTACGCTTCGAAGTACAGCACGCGCTCGATGTCGCGCAGGGTCATGTCCAGCATCAGGCCGATGCGCGACGGCAGCGACTTGAGGAACCAGATGTGCGCGACCGGCGAGGCCAGGTCGATGTGGCCCATGCGCTCGCGGCGCACCTTGGCCAGGGTCACTTCGGTGCCGCACTTTTCGCAGACCACGCCGCGGTGCTTCATGCGCTTGTACTTGCCGCACAGGCACTCGTAGTCCTTCACCGGGCCGAAGATGGCGGCGCAGAACAGGCCGTCGCGTTCCGGCTTGAAGGTACGGTAGTTGATGGTTTCCGGCTTCTTCACTTCGCCGAAGGACCACGAACGGATCAGGTCCGGCGAGGCCAGCGCGATCTTGATCGCGTCGAAGTCCAGCGTCTGGCGCTGCTGGTTGAAGAGGTTGAGCAGGTCTTTCATGGTGTTCTCCAGAAGGAGGAATGCTGTGTCGATGGGCTTTCAGTTCACTGCCAGCGGCGCGGCGGCGGACCGCCGCGCCGGCATGGATCAGTTGTCTTCCAGTTCCATGTTGATGGCCAGCGAGCGGATTTCCTTCACGAGCACGTTGAAGGATTCCGGCATGCCCGCGACCATCTCGTGCTCGCCGTCGACGATGTTCTTGTACATCTGGTTGCGGCCCTGCACGTCATCGGACTTCACCGTCAGCATTTCCTGCAGGGTGTAGGCCGCGCCGTAGGCTTCCAGCGCCCAGACTTCCATTTCACCGAAGCGCTGGCCGCCGAACTGCGCCTTGCCGCCCAGCGGCTGCTGGGTGACGAGCGAGTACGGGCCGGTCGAACGGGCGTGCATCTTGTCGTCGACCAGGTGGTTCAGCTTCAGGTAGTGCATGTAACCGACGGTGGTATGGCGGTCGAATGCTTCACCGGTGCGGCCGTCGTACAGCTGGGTCTGGCCACTGCTCGGCAGGTCGGCCAGTTCCAGCATGCGCTTGATTTCCGCTTCGGTGGCGCCGTCGAACACCGGGGTGGCCATCGGCACGCCGTCGGTCAGGTTGCGGGCCAGGCGCAGCAGCTCCTCGTCGCTGAACTGCGACAGGTCGACACGGTTGGCCACGTTGGTGTCGTCGTGGTTGTAGATGTCGTCCAGGAACTTGCGCAGGTCGGCGACCGCCGCCTGGGCTTCCAGCATCGCCTGGATCTTGCGACCCAGACCCTTGGCGGCCCAGCCCAGGTGCACTTCCAGGATCTGGCCGATGTTCATACGCGACGGCACGCCCAGCGGGTTCAGCACGATGTCCACGGTCTCGCCCGAGGCCATGTACGGCATGTCCTCGACCGGCACCACGTTGGACACCACACCCTTGTTGCCGTGGCGGCCTGCCATCTTGTCGCCCGGCTGGATGCGGCGCTTCACCGCCAGGAACACCTTGACCATCTTCAGCACGCCCGGGGCGAGGTCGTCGCCCGCGGTGATCTTGCCGCGCTTGTCGGCGAAGCGACGCTCGAATTCCTTCTCGTGCGCCTGGATCTGCTTCTGGGCGCGCTCGATGGCTTCCGAGGCGTCCTCGTCCTTCATGCGCAGGGCGAACCAGTCAGACTTCTTCAGGCCGTCGAGGAAGGCGTCGGTGATCACGTCACCCTTCTTCAGGCCAGCACCACCATTGACCACCTTGCCCACGATCTGCGAACGCAGACGCATGTAGATGGCCGCTTCCAGGATGCGGAACTGGTCATCGAAGTCCTTCTTGACGCGCTTGATTTCGGACTCTTCGATCTGGCGGGCGCGCTTGTCCTTCTCGATGCCGTCGCGGGTGAAGACCTGCACGTCGATGACGGTGCCGTCCATGCCCGGCGGAACGCGCAGCGAGCTGTCCTTAACGTCCGAAGCCTTCTCGCCGAAGATCGCGCGCAGCAGCTTCTCTTCCGGGGTCAGCTGGCTTTCGCCCTTCGGGGTGACCTTGCCGACCAGGATGTCGCCGGCGCGCACTTCGGCACCGATGTACACCACGCCGCTTTCGTCCAGGCGGTTCAGCGCCTGCTCGGAGACGTTCGGGATGTCGGCGGAGATTTCCTCCGGCCCCAGCTTGGTGTCACGCGCGACGCAGGTCAGCTCTTCGATGTGGATCGTGGTGTAGCGATCCTCTTCCACCACGCGCTCGGAGAGCAGGATGGAGTCTTCGAAGTTGTAGCCGTTCCACGGCATGAACGCGATCAGCATGTTCTGGCCCAGGGCCAGCTCGCCGATGTCGGTGGACGGACCGTCGGCCAGCACGTCGCCGCGGGCGATGACGTCACCCACCTGGACCAGCGGACGCTGGTTGATGCAGGTGTTCTGGTTCGACCGGGTGTACTTGACCAGGTTGTAGATGTCCACGCCGGCGTCGGTGGCGCCAACGATCTCTTCCTCGTTGACCTTGACCACGATGCGGGCGGCGTCGATCTGCACGATCTCACCACCACGACGGGCGTTCACGGTCACACCCGAGTCACGCGCCACGGCGCGCTCGATGCCGGTGCCGACCAGCGGCTTCTGCGAACGCAGGGTCGGCACGGCCTGACGCTGCATGTTGGCGCCCATCAGTGCGCGGTTCGCGTCATCGTGCTCCAGGAACGGAACCAGCGCGGCCGCGATCGAGACGGTCTGCATCGGCGAAACGTCCATGAAGTGGACTTCCGCCGGCGGCTTCAGCAGCGATTCGCCCTGGAAGCGGCACGGAACGAACTGCTCGGTCAGGGTGCCCTTGGCGTCGGTCAGCGCGTTGGCCTGCGCAATGACGTACTCGTTCTCTTCAATGGCCGACAGGAACTCGACTTCGTCATAGACCTTGCCGTCCACGACCTTGCGGTACGGGGTCTCGAGGAAACCGTACTTGTTGGTGCGGGCGTACACGGCCAGCGAGTTGATCAGGCCGATGTTCGGGCCTTCCGGGGTTTCGATGGTGCAGACGCGGCCGTAGTGGGTCGGGTGCACGTCGCGCACTTCGAAGCCGGCGCGCTCACGAGTCAGACCGCCCGGGCCCAGGGCCGAGACGCGACGCTTGTGAGTCACTTCCGACAGCGGGTTGTTCTGGTCCATGAACTGCGACAGCTGCGAGGAGCCGAAGAACTCCTTGATGGCAGCGGCGACCGGCTTGGCGTTGATCAGTTCCTGCGGGGTCAGGCCTTCCGACTCGGCCATCGACAGGCGCTCCTTGACCGCACGCTCGACGCGGACCAGGCCGACGCGGAACACGTTCTCGGCCATTTCGCCGACCGAACGCACGCGACGGTTGCCCAGGTGATCGATGTCGTCGACCACGCCGCGACCGTTGCGGATCTCGGTCAGGACCTTGATCACGTCCAGGATGTCGGAGCTTTCGCCGTGGGCAGCGACCAGGCGCTTGGACTCTTCGTCGTTGCGCTCGCCGAAGTACTTGCTGTCGTACAGCACGGCTTCGCCGGTGGTTTCCTTGCGGCCCACGCGGCGGTTGAACTTCATGCGGCCGACCGCGGACAGGTCGTAGCGCTCGAAGGTGAAGAACAGGTTGTGGAACAGGTTCTGCGCGGCATCCTTGGTCGGCGGCTCGCCCGGACGCATCATGCGGTAGATCTCGACCAGGGCCTCCAGCTGGGTCTTGGTCGGGTCGATACGCAGGGTGTTGGACAGGTACGGGCCACGATCCAGGTCGTTCACCCACAGGGTGCCCACGGCATCCACACCGGCCTTGCGGAAGGCCTGCAGCTGCTCGTCCGTGATCTCGTCGTTGGCCTGGGCCAGCAGTTCGCCGGTCGAGGCATCGACCACGTCGTGCGACAGGATGCGGCCGACGATGTAGTCGTCCGGCACGGCCAGGGCGGCGATGCCCGAGGCTTCCAGCTGCTTGATGTGGCGCGCGGTGATGCGCTTGCCGGCTTCCACGATGACCTTGTCGCCGTCGGCGAGGTCGAAGCCCAGGGTCTCGCCACGCAGGCGCTCCGGCACCAGCTCCAGCTGGACGCCTTCATCCGGGTTGATGTGGAAGGTGTTGATCTCGAAGAACTCGGCCAGCATCTCTTCGTTGCTGTAGCCGAGCGCGCGCAGCAGGATCGACACCGGCAGCTTGCGGCGGCGGTCGATACGGGTGAACAGCGCGTCCTTCGGGTCGAACTCGAAGTCCAGCCAGGAGCCGCGGTAAGGAATGATGCGGGCGCTGTACAGCAGCTTGCCCGAGCTGTGGGTCTTGCCACGGTCGTGGTCGAAGAACACGCCCGGCGAGCGGTGCAGCTGGGAGACGATGACGCGCTCGGTGCCGTTGACGATGAAGGTGCCGTTCTCGGTCATCAGCGGGATTTCGCCCAGATAGACCTCCTGCTCCTTCACGTACTTGATGGCCTTGGTCGACGACTCACGGTCGTAGATCACCAGGCGCACGGTCACGCGCAGCGGGGCGCCGTAGCTCATGCCGCGCTGGCGGCACTCACGCTCGTCGAAGACCGGTTCGCCCAGCTTGTAGCCGACGTATTCCAGGGCAGCGTTGCCGCTGTAGCTGGCGATCGGGAAGACCGACTTCAGCGCAGCGTGCAGGCCGTGGTCCGTGCGCTTGGCCGGATCGACGTTTTCCTGCAGGAATTCACGATAGGAATCCACCTGGATGGCGAGCAGGAACGGCACTTCGAGAATCGAGCGCTGCTTGCCGAAATCCTTGCGGATACGCTTTTTTTCGGTGAACGAATAGGACGTCATGAGGTCTTCCACCTTGTTGTGCGGATCGTGCGCCCACGATCCGAAGGGAACTTGAAATTGTCAGTTGGAAGTCGCTGGTATTGCCGGCACCAGCACGCCTTCTCCCGCTACTTCCAACTGCCAACTCGTCTGCTACCACTCCCCCGCTGCCGCGCTCGGCGCTGGCCTGCCGGGGTTTGACTGCAGCCCGTGTTGGGCTTTTTCCTGCTTTTGAAACGGTAGAGTCGACTGTTAGTCGACTTCCTTCACAGCAGTCGACCAACAGTCGACTCTACAACACCACTACAACGACCAAAGGCCGGGGGCTTACGCCCCCAGCCTTGGCTGCATCGCCGCGAATCGGTGACGATGCAAGGTAACTGCTTACTTGACTTCGACAGTCGCGCCAGCAGCTTCCAGGTCCTTCTTCATCTTCTCGGCTTCTTCCTTCGAAGCGTTGTCCTTCAGGACGCCGCCGGCTTCGGCCAGGTCCTTCGCTTCCTTCAGGCCCAGGCCGGTGATGGCGCGGACGGCCTTGATGACTTCGACCTTCTTCTCGCCGGCAGTCTTCAGGGTGACGACGAATTCGGTCTGCTCTTCAACAGCAGCAGCCGGGCCAGCGGCAGCAGCCACGGCAACCGGAGCAGCGGCGGAGACGCCGAACTTCTCTTCGATGGCCTTGACCAGCTCCATCACTTCCATCAGGGACTTCTCGGCGATGGCGTCGACGATCTGTTCGTTGGTAAGGGACATGATTAATACCTTTGGATGATTTTCTGGGTTGAGGTCCCGTCAGGAACCACGGTAAGTCGAAACTCAGGCGGTCTCGGCGGCCGGCTCGGCAGCGTCAGCGGCGACATCGCCACCCCCCTGCTTCTCGCCAACGGCCTTGATGGCGCGGGCAAACATCGTGACCGGCTCGGTCAGGACGCGGGCCAGCATGGCCAGGGCCTGGTCGCGGGTCGGCAGCGATGCCAGCACGTCGACGTGGCTCGCCGGGAACACTTCACCACCGATGGCGACGACCTTAGCCTTCAGCTTGTCGTTGCCCTTGGCGGCTTCCTTGATCAGGCGACCGGCAGCGCCGGGCTCCTCGAGCGAGAACGCGTACAGCAGCGGACCAACCATCTGGTCCTGGGCGACTGCGAACTCGGTGCCTTCAACGGCGCGCGAAGCCAGGGTGTTCTTGACAACCTTCAAGAAAACACCGGTTTCACGAGCCTGCTTGCGCATCGCGGTCATCTGGGCGACCGTGGTGCCAGCGTATTCGGCTGCGATCAAGGAGTGGGCCTTGGCGGCGACGTCTGCCAGCTCGGCGACTACTTCTTGCTTCTGGGACAGATTGAGAGCCATTGCACTCCTCCTATTGAACTCCGCTTACGGCTCCTGCCGTGTGCGGTCCTGTGCGGCATCCGTCCTGGACGCCGGGAACATCGGGATGATGTTCCGGGGGTGGGCCGTTCTAGACCTGGAGTGGGCCAACCTGGGAAACCCAGACGTGCGTGAACCAGAAAAACTCCAGAAGGGCACCATCTACGCAGGGTGATTCCGGGGAATCGATTAAGCGCTCCTGACTGCTCCGGCGGCGACTCCTTGCCAGATCGAGCTTCCATGCCCGTCGCCGGTATTGCCACGACCGCGCCTGCGGTCTTTGACGGCTACCGCGGGCGATGCACTGCCAGCGATGCCTTCAAATGTCACGGTCACGGCACCCGGGGCACCGTGACCGCTTGAAACAATTACTTCAGGGTCAGCGACGACTGGTCGACGGTGACGCCCGGGCCCATCGTCGAGCTGACCGAAACCTTCTGCAGGTAGGTGCCCTTCGAGGTGGCCGGCTTGGCCTTGATCAGGTCCAGCAGCAGCGCGGTCAGGTTCGACTTCAGCGCGTCTTCGGCGAAGTCGGCCTTGCCGATGGTGCAGTGGATGATGCCGGCCTTGTCGGTGCGGTAACGGACCTGACCCGACTTGGCGTTCTTCACGGCTTCACCCGGGTTCGGGGAAACGGTGCCGACCTTCGGGTTCGGCATCAGGCCGCGCGGGCCCAGCACGGTGCCCAGCTTACCGACGACGCGCATGGCGTCCGGGGTCGCGATGACGACGTCGTAGTTCAGATCGCCGGCCTGCATCTTCTCGGCCAGGTCATCCATACCGACGGCGTCGGCGCCAGCAGCCAGGGCTTCGTCAGCCTTGGCACCGGCCGGAGCGAACACGGCGACGCGGACCGACTTGCCGGTACCGGCCGGCAGCACGGTGGAGCCACGGACCTGCTGGTCGGACTTCTTCGCATCGACGCCCAGGCGCACGGCAACGTCGATCGACTCGACGAACTTGGCCTTGGTGGCGGTCTTCAGGATGTTGATCGCGTCCTCGAAGGCGTATGCCTTGCCCGGAACGACGGCGGCCTTGATGGCCTTCTCACGCTTGGTCTGTGCCATCTTATTAACCCTCCACCACGAGGCCCATGGAACGGGCAGAGCCAGCGATGGTACGCACGGCGGCGTCCAGGTCGGCGGCAGTCAGATCCGGTTCCTTCGCCTTGGCGATCTCTTCCAGCTGCTTACGGGTGACCTTGCCGACCTTCTCGGTGTTCGGGCGCTTGGAGCCCGACGAGATGCCAGCGGCCTTCTTCAGCAGGGTGGTAGCCGGAGTGCTCTTGGTGATGAAGGTGAACGTACGGTCCGAGTAGGCCGTGATGATCACCGGAACCGGCAGACCCGGCTCGAGCTTCTGCGTGGCAGCGTTGAACGCCTTGCAGAATTCCATGATGTTCAGGCCACGCTGACCCAGCGCAGGACCGACCGGCGGCGAGGGGTTGGCCTGACCGGCCTTCACCTGCAGCTTGATGTAACCGACAACTTTCTTTGCCATGTGAGTGCTCTCCGGGTGCTAGCGCCTTTCGACAACAGGCTCCCCATCGGACCGGGAATCACGCGTCCCGGCATCGCGTTTTGAAATCATGCTGAAGGCCACCTTGCGGCGGCCTCGTCCTGCTGGCTTTCCAAGCAGGAAGCCGCGCACTATAACAGGTTTTTTCTTCACATGCCTGAAGCGGCGCGTAAACGAACGGAACCGGGCCAGGCCCGGTTCCCTTTGTCGAGTCGAGCCATGCTCGACTACCGCACCATCCAGACCCCGGAGTCGAGCATAGCTCGACTCTACAGGACAGGTCAGACGGCCTTTTCGACCTGGCCGAACTCGAGCTCGACCGGAGTGGCACGACCGAAGATCAGCACCGAGACGCGCAGACGGCTCTTCTCGTAGTTGACTTCTTCGACGACGCCATTGAAATCGTTGAACGGACCGTCGGTGACGCGGACCATCTGGCCCGGCTCGAACAGCACCTTCGGACGCGGCTTCTCGACACCTTCCTGAACGCGGTTCAGGATGGCCTCGGCCTCGGAATCGGCGATCGGCAGCGGACGATCGGCGGTGCCGCCGATGAAGCCCATGACGCGCGGGGTTTCCTTGACCAGATGCCAGCTTTCGTTGTCGATGCGCGGAATACCGGCTTCCTCGTGGGTCTCGATCTGGACCAGCACGTAACCCGGGAAGAACTTGCGCTCGGAACGGCGCTTCTGGCCGGCGCGCATCTCGACCACTTCCTCGGTCGGGACCAGGACGTCGCCGAAGCGCTCTTCCATGCCGTCACGGACGATGCGATCGCGCAGAGCCTGCGCCACCGACTTCTCGAAGCCCGAATAGGCGTGAACGACGTACCAACGCTTCATGCAATTCTCCTTAGCGGCTCAGGAACCACTGAGTCAGTTTCTGGATCAGGAAGTCGAAGCCACCCAGCAGAAGACTGAGGATGAGCACCACGACAATCACGACCCAGGTCATGCGGACGGCTTCCTGGCGCGTCGGCCAGACCACCTTGCGCAGTTCGAAGCGCGACTCGGAGAGGAATTCGCGGGTGTCGCGCCCCTTGCCGGTCAGCATGAACACGCCGATACCGCCAACCAGACCGACCACGACCGCCAATGCACGCAGCTGACCCGCCCACGCACCCAGCTGGGCGGCGCGACCGGAGTCGGCGGAGAACCAGAACCAGACGAACAGACCGGCCAGCACCAGCAGCGATGCGGCGACATACTTGACGATATCTCCACCGTTGGCGGAGTTGTCCTTGGAGTGTTCGATCTTGCTATTCATCCGGCTGTGTCTGCTTTAGCGGCCCAGGCCGCTGGATAAGGTGGGCAGATGGCACGCCAGGAGGGACTCGAACCCCCAACCTGCGGTTTTGGAGACCGCTGCTCTGCCAATTGAGCTACTGGCGTACGTTGAAAACTTGCCTTCCCTTAGACGGCGAAGGCGGACCGAGGTTCCCGGCCCGCCATTCGCGTAACCGGCGGCGCTATGCAACCACCGGTACTGCAGGCTTACTCGATGATCTTCGAGACCACGCCGGCGCCGACGGTACGGCCGCCTTCGCGGATGGCGAAGCGCAGGCCTTCGTCCATGGCCACCGGGTTGATCAGGGTGACTTCCATCTTGACGTTGTCACCC
>NZ_JAHWBI010000014.1:0-30352 GCF_025697425.1 Stenotrophomonas sp. Ps181 | reverse complement strand
ACGGCTTCTATAATCCAGCCCGGCTACACTCGGCGCTGGGCTACCACTCGCCTAACAACTATGCCCGGCAGCTCCGGGCTGCCGCCTGAAACGGCTTCATGGCGTCCGTTTTCAGGGGGCCAGATCACACGCCCCCGCAACCGGACCCACCCCGCCTTCGACAGTTCGCCGCGATCTGTCGGAATGCATGGCCTGCTCTTGGTGGGTGTCGACCACGCTGCTGTTGGTGGGTGTCGACCCTGGTCGACACGTAGATCCACGCCATGCGTGGATGCTCTTCGTTCAATTGTCGAAATATTCGATTTCAATGGAGATTCATCCACGCATGGCGTGGATCTACTTCCGTCACCGGAAATTCCTCGGGGATGGGGTGGTGTGGGTTGGCAGGACCGTTGGCGCCATGGATGGCGCCATCGAGCCCCCATGGATGGGTTTACGGCGTGTCCTGCCAACCCACACCACCTCAGCCAACAAGCAAAACTCCCAGAGCCGGCTGTTGCCGTTGCTCTGGCTTCGGCAGGTGCAGGGCCGCAGGCCCTGCCGACCCACCCTAATCCTCGACCGGGAAGTCCTCGATCGGCTTCAGCACATCGTAGTGCTCGCGATGCAGCTTGCCCTTCAGCTTCGGCAGCTCCGGCAACGGTGCGTCCACCCGCGTATCGGGCAACCGGTCCAGCAGGTTGCGCACCAGGGTCAGCCGGCCCAGCCGCTGGTCGTTGAAGTCCACCAGTGTCCACGGCGCCGCCTCGCGATGCGTCGCACGCAGCATCGCCTCGCGGGCCTCGGTGTACGCGCTGTACTTGCTGCGTGATTTCAGGTCCACCGGAGAAAGCTTCCAGCCCTTCAGCGGATCGAGATGGCGTTCGGCGAAGCGCTTTTCCTGCTGCTCCTGGTCCACGCACAACCAGTACTTGAACAGCAGGATGCCGTCGTCCACCAGCAGCTGTTCGAACACCGGCGCCTGGCGCAGGAACTGCTGGTATTCGGTTTCGCTGCAATAACCCATCACCCGTTCAACACCGGCACGGTTGTACCAGCTGCGGTCCATCAGCACGATCTCGCCGGCGGCGGGAAGATGCGCGGCGTAACGCTGGAAGTACCACTGCGTGGCTTCACGGTCGGTGGGCTTGGGCAGCGCCACCACCCGGCATTGGCGCGGGTTGAGATGCTGGCTGATGGCCTGGATCGCGCCGCCCTTGCCAGCTGTATCGCGGCCTTCGAACAGCACCAGCAGGCGTTGCCCGCTGTACTGCACCCAGCGCGCCATTGCGGTCAGTTCCAGCTGCAGCGGCAGCAGCAGTTCGTCGTAGTCCTTGCGCTTGAGCTTGGCCATCGTCACACCACGCGGGGAGGAAGCCGGAGCGTAACGCAGGGGTTGCTCAGGGGGTGTCGACGCCCTGCCAGCCCTGCTCGCCCGCCAGCGTCTGCAGCAGGGCGGAAAGGTCATGGGCAAAACCGGCCATGTCGAACACACCACTGTCTTCGCGTGCCTGTGCCAGTTCGGCACGCAACGCTGCCAGCGCCACCGGGTCGTTGCCCAGCGCGCTGGCGGTGGCGATGAACGCCGCATCGTCGGCAACGTTCATCCGCGAGAGACCCAGATGATGGTTGAGGCTGCCGGCCACGCGCGCGGCGAAGGTATCGCCCGGGCAGGTCAATACCGGGCAGCCGGCCCAAAGCGCGTCGGACGCGGTGGTATGCGCGTTGTACGGATGCGTGTCCAGGAACAGGTCGGCCAGCTGATAGCGGGCCAGATACTGCGGATGCGGCAGTTTGGCCATGAACACCAGCCGCGTTGGATCCAGGCCTGCGGCCTGCGCGGCCGCACGCAGGCGCGCATCGGCCTTGCCGGGCCCGGACAGCAGCCACAGCACGCTGCCGGGCACGGCCTGCAGCACCGCGAAGGCGCGGCCCATGCTGCGCGGGTTGAGCTTGTAGCTGTTGTTGAAGCAGCAGAACACCACGCCGCGTTCGGGCAGGCTGCACTCCGCGCGGGACGGTGCCGGCTCCAGTACGCGGGTGTTGTCCGAGGGCTGGAAGGCACGTGGCAGGCGCAGGACGCGTTCGCTGAAGTGAGGTTCCAGCGATGCCGGCAGCACGAATTCGTCGGCGACCACGGCATCCAGCCAGCGCGCACCTGATGTGCCGGGGTAGGCCAGCCAGTTCAGCTGCAACGGGGCCGGGCGCATGGCCAGCACTTCGGGCGTGCCGCCGCCCCCCCAGCCGCGCAGGTCGAACAGCAGGTCGATGCCCTGTGCACGTATGCGGGCCGCGATATCGGCATGCCGCAGTGCGGCCACCTCATGCAGCCGGGTGGCGGCCTGCAGGCGTTCGCGGATGCGGCTGCCATCGGCGTGGTTCAGCGCGAACAGGTGCAGCTGCAACGCCCGGTCATGACGCAGGTGTTCGAGCAGGGCCGCGGTCAGCAGCCCGGTGGGATGGGCGCCGAAGCCATTGGAGAGGAAGCCGACGCGCAACGCGCCGTGCTCGCGAACCTTCACTGCAGGAAGGGGGCGCACCGCCGACGCAACGACCGCGGCGCGTGCGCGCGCACAGGCCAACTGCTCGGCAGCGCTGGCGTCTTCGCTGAGGAAGGCGAAGGGCTCCACCGCACCCTGGCCGGCGGCGAGCGCGTTGCGCACCTGCGCAGCCAACGTGTCCACGTCCTGCCAGTCGCACAGGCGGCGCTGCCAGGCCAGGCGCTGCGCGGCGATGTAGGGTTCGCCCGGCATCAGCGCGTGCGCGCGGCGATAGGCCGCTGCCGCGCCTTCGGCATCATCGGCATCTTCCAGCGCATGGCCCAGCCACAGCGCGATGCCCGGGTGCTGCGGGGCCAATGCCGAGGCCTGGCCGAGCAGCTTCGCCGCGTCGGCGTGCGCGCCGGCCATCCACGCCACGCGGCCCAGCCGCGCCAGCGCTTCGGGGTGGTTGGGGCGCAGCTGCAGGGCGCGTCGTGCGGCCTGCTCGCCGGCAGCGATGTCGCCGGCTTCCAGTTCCAGGTCGGCCAGCATCACCCAGGCGACGAAGTCGCCGGGCTGGCGTGCGATCGCCTGCTGCAGGTGCTGCCGCTGCTGCCAGGCCGTCATCGTGCTCAGCCCGCCGACAGCTGGGCCAGGGCGTCGACCTGGTGTTCGTGGCTGAGCCGCTGCAGCAGCGGGTCGAGGTCACCGGCCAGGATGTTGGGCAGGTCGTACAACGTCAGGCCTTCCACGCGGTGGTCGGTGATCCGGCCCTGCGGGAAGTTGTAGGTGCGGATGCGCTGGCTGCGATCGCCGCTGCCGACCTGCAGGCGCCGCGATTCGGCCTGTGCCGCGTCCTGGCGCTGGCGCTCGGCATCGAGCAGCTGCGCCTTCAGGCGCTTCATCGCCTTGTCGCGGTTGGCGTGCTGGCTGCGCTCGGTCTGGCACTCCACCACCACGCCGGTCGGCACGTGGGTGATGCGGATCGCGGACTCGGTCTTGTTGACGTGCTGGCCACCGGCGCCGGACGAGCGGAACGTATCCACCTTCAGGTCGGCCGGATTGATGACGATGTCATCGACTTCGTCGGCCTCGGGAATGATCGCCACGGTCGCCGCCGAGGTATGGATGCGGCCCTGCGATTCGGTGGCCGGCACGCGCTGCACGCGGTGCGTGCCCGATTCGAACTTCAGGCGCGAGAACGCACCACGACCGACCACACGCGCCACCACTTCCTTGTAGCCGCCATGCTCGCCGGGGTTGTCCGATTCGATCTCGACCTTCCAGCCCTGGCGCTCGGCATAGCGGGCGTACATGCGGAACAGGTCGCCGGCGAAGATCGCGGCTTCGTCGCCGCCGGTGCCGGCGCGTACTTCAAGGAACAGGTTGCCTTCGTCGCGCGGATCGCGTGGCACCAGCAACAGGGCCAGTTCCTGTTCCAGCTCCTGCAGGCGCGCCTGGGCGGCGGCGATTTCCTCGTCGGCCAGCTCGCGCAGATCGGGGTCGGCACGCATGCCTTCGGCGGCGGCCAGGTCGGCCTTGGCGCGGGCTTCATCGGCGAGCGCGGCAGCGACCGGCTCCAGTTGGGCGAATTCGCGCGAAAGGTCGCGGAAACGGGTGTTGTCGGCGACCACATCGGGTTCGGCGAGCAGGCGTTCCAGTTCTTCGCGGCGCTCGGCCAGCGCTTCCAGCTTACGGCGCAGGGTCTGCGTCATCGGGTCTCACGGGTGGGTGGCGGTAGCCCGGCGTGGCCGGGAACAGGCGCTCGGCGGCGCGGGTCAGGTCGGCATCGCCACTCAGCGCGGCGGCGCGCAGTGCGGCGGTCGGCGGATGCAGCAGGCGATTGGTCAGGCCGTGGGCCAGCAGCTCCAGCACTTCGTCGGCGGGCTTGCCGTTGGCCAGCTGCTGGCGTGCGCGCTCCAGCAACTCGGCGCGGGTGGCCTCGCCGAACGCACGCAGCTGCCGCAAAGGCGCCTGATGGGCACTGGCCTGCTGGGTCTCGACGTAACGCGATACCTGCAGGTCGATGATCGCCTCGGCTTCGGCGGCGGCCTCGCGGCGGCCACGGCGGTTGTCTTCCACCGCGCGTTCCAGGTCATCGACGGTGTAGAGGAAGGCATCATTGAGCGTGCCGACCTCGGCTTCGATGTCGCGCGGAACGGCCAGGTCGAACAGCAGCATCGGCTTGTGCCGGCGTGCACGCAGGGCCTTGGCGACCATCTCGCGATGGATCACCGGCTCGCGCGCGGCGGTGGCCGAGAACACCACGTCGGCCTCGCCCAGGTGGCGGTCCAGTTCGGTCAGCGGCAGGGCCACGCCGCCATGGCGGCTGGCCAGTTCCTGCGCGTGGGCGAGGGTGCGGTTGGCGATCAGCAGCCGCCGCACCTTGCCTTCGCTCAGGTGCCGTGCAGCCAGCTCGATGGTCTCGCCGGCACCGACCAGCAGCACGGTGGAGTCGTCCAGCCGGGCGAACGCGTTCTGCGCCAGGCGCACGGCCGCCGAGGCCACCGACACCGGGTTGGTGCCGATCTGGGTATCGGTGCGCGCACGCTTGGCCACCGAGAAGGTCTGCTGGAACAGGCGGTCCAGACGCTGTCCGAGCAGTCCATGGTCGCGCGCGGTCGACCAGGCGTCCTTCACCTGGCCGAGGATCTGCGGTTCGCCCAGCACCATCGAGTCCAGCCCGGTGGCGACCCGGAACAGGTGGCGCACAGCCTCGGCATCGGCATGCTGGTACAGATAGCCCTGCAGGTCGCCGGCCTGGCTGCGCAGCCACTGGTCCAGCGCCTGTGCCGAGTCGGCCACGGCGTACAGCTCGGTGCGGTTGCAGGTGGACAGCAGGACCGCCTCGGCGATCTGCGGGGTATCGCGCAGCGAGCCCAGCGCACGCGGCAACGCCTCACCGGCGAAGGCCGCGCGCTCGCGCAGCTCCACCGGTGCGGTCTGGTGATTCAGTCCGAGCACCCACAGGGTCATTGTTCAGTTGCTTGCGATAAGCTGCTGGCCATTGGACGACATTTTAAGGCCCCGATGCCGACGATGCCCGCATTGATTCGCATCCCCAGTGTTCTGCTGCTGTCCCTGGCCTGCGCCCAGGCCCTGGCGGCAGTGCCGGCCAGGGCCCCCGTGCGGGCCGCGGCCACCGAGGAACTGGCGCTGGAGCCGGTGATGGCCGGTGAGTTCGCCCTGCAGGCCGGCAAGCTGGCCGAGGCCGCACGCTGGTACCTGCAGGCGGCGCAGCAGACCGACGGCGATGCCGGCCTGGCCGAGCGCGCGACCCGTATCTCCATGCTTGCCAACGATGACGCCAGCGCCGCCAAGGGCCTGGCCCTGTGGCAGCAGCGCGCCCCACGTTCGTTGACCATGCGCAGCGCCGCCGGTGCGCTGGCCATGCGCCAGGGCGATGTGAAGGCCGCCCGCACTGAATTGCAGGCGCTGCTGGCCGACCCCGACGAGCGCGGCTGGAAGTTCGCCCTGGCCGCGCTGATCGGCGGTGGCCGCGACCCGGCGGTGCCTGCGCAGGTGCTCGGCGAGCTGGTCGATGCCAATGCCATTCCACCGAAGATCGAGGCTTGGCAGGAGTTCGGCCGCCTCGCCCTGCGCATGGACAAGCCCGACCTGGCGCGGCGCATGATCGATGAAGTGGTCAAGCGCTTCCCCGAAGAACCGCGCGTTGCCTTGCTGCGTGCCAGCCAGTTGCAGCAGGCGGGCGAGACCGACAAGGCCTTGTCGCTGCTGCACGACGTCGAGCCGAAGACCCGGCAGGACCCCGAGCTGCGCAATGCGGTGGCCATCGCCTACGACAGCCTGGGGCAACCGGCTGCGGCCGAGCGCGTACTGGCATTCGGCCCGCAGGATGTGCAGACCTGGGGCATGCGCGCTTCACTGTTGGCCAAGCAGGGCGACAAGGCGGCGCTGTCCAACCTCTACAACGAACTGTCGCGGCAGGCGGCCAAGCCGGACCCCGCGCAGCGCCTGTTGCTGGGCAAGATCGCCGAATACCTGAAGCGCTATCCCGAGGCGGTGCAGTGGTACCACAGTGTGCCCGGCGGTGATGAGCTGAGCGAGGCGCGCCTGCGTGCGGCCAACGCCCAGGCCCTGGCCGGACGGCTGCCGCAGGCATTGGATGAGGTGCACGCGATCCAGTCCGATGCGGTGGTCGATGATGATGTGCGCCGTGACGCGTATCTGCTGGAGGCCGAGCTGCGCCAGCGCGGCGATGACAGTGCTGGCGAACTGGATGCGCTGGCCCGCGGCCTGGCCGCCTACCCGGATGACAATGGCCTGCTGTACGCCCGCGCGCTCACCTGGGAGCGTCGTGACGATATTCCGCGCGCCGAGGCCGACCTGCGCAAGATCCTGGTGACCGACCCGGAAAACGTGCCGGCGCTGAACGCGCTGGGCTATACCCTGGCTGACCGTACCGGGCGCCTGCAGGAGGCGCTGGAGCTGATCGACCGCGCCCGCGTCGCCGAGCCGGACAACGCCGCCATCGTCGACAGCTATGGCTGGGTGCTGTATCGCCTGGGCCGCAAGGACGAAGCGCTGGTGCAGCTGCGCCGGGCCTGGACCCTGGCCAAGGACCCGGAGATCGCCGCCCATGTCGGCGAAGTGCTGTGGGTGCTGGGCAAGCATGACGAGGCCCGCCACTTCTTCGACGAAGCGGCCAAGCTCGACCCTGAAAACCGCGCGCTGCTGCGCGCCCGCGAGAAATTCAATCCATGAGTGTTTCCCTGATCCGGCCGCTGCTGTTGGCGGCTGCGACCCTGGCGGTGACCGCCTGTACCAGCGTGGGCACGCAGAAGACCCCGCCACCGGCGGTGGTCGAGACGGTCTCGGCCGAAGCGGCGCAGGCCGAAGCCGCGCGCGTGGCCGCCCTGCATGCACAGCCGGACTGGGCCTTCCAGGGCCGGGTCGCGGTCAGCAAGGGCAAGGACGGCGGCAGCGGTCGCATCGACTGGAAGCAGGAAGGCCGCCGCTACGTGGTGGAGTTGAGTGCGCCGGTGACCCGGCAGAGCTGGAAGCTGACCGGCGATACCCATTCCGAAGCTGGCCGTCTGGAAGGACTGGCAGGCGGCCCGCGCGACGGCGAGGACGCCCAGCAGCTGTTGCTGGAGGCGACCGGCTGGGACATTCCGGTCAACCAGTTGCCGGGGTGGATCCGCGGGCTGGTCGCCGGCGACGCCGCCGGCCCCGAGACGGTCGAACGCGACGCTGACGGCCGGCCGCGCCGCATGCAGCAGATGGGCTGGCAGGTGCAGTACCTGGACTGGTACCCGGCCGAGGCCGGGCGTCCGGCACTGCCGCGCCGGATCGAAGCCAGCAATGGTGACGCCAAGGTGCGCCTGCTGGTGGATCAGTGGGGGCAGGGCGCCCCATGAGTGTCGGGCGCGATGACGCGGGCTGGTCCTGGTGGCCGGCCCCGGCCAAGCTGAACCTGTTCCTGCACATCACCGGCCGCCGCGCCGACGGCTATCACGAGCTGCAGACCGTGTTCCGCCTGCTGGACTGGGGCGACCGCATCGGCCTGCGCCTGCGTGAAGACGGCCAGGTGCGCCGGCACGGCGAGGGCCTGGCGGGCGTGGCCGAGGCCGATGACCTGGCGGTGCGTGCCGCGAAGCTGCTGAGAGAGTCGACTAATGTCGCGCAAGGTGCGGACATCATCGTTGAAAAGCATGTTTCCGCCGGCGGCGGCTTCGGTGGCGGCTCGTCCGATGCAGCCACGGTCCTGGTGGTGCTGAACCGGCTCTGGCAGGCCGGGCTGGACGAAGAGGCGCTGGCCGCGCTGGGCCTGCGCCTGGGCGCCGACGTGCCGGTGTTCGTACGCGGCCGCAACGCCTGGGCCGAAGGGGTGGGCGAGCGCCTGCAGCCGATCACGCTGGCGCCGGCCTGGTATGTGGTGGTCGAACCGGGCGTTCATGTTCCCACGCCGGCCCTGTTTGCAGACCCGGATTTGACGCGCGACAGCCCAGTGGCGAAAATAGAGGACTTCGCTTCCGGGACCCTGGTCGGGAACGCGTTCGAACCGGTGCTGCGCCGCCGTGAGCCTGCCGTCGAGGCAGCGCTTGCCGCGTTGAGCGACATCGGCACGGCGCGGCTGACCGGTTCGGGAAGTGGTTGTTTCGTCGAATTCGCGTCGCAGTCTGCTGCAGAGCAGGGACGGTCGAAATTGCCGAAGGAGTTGCGGGCAAGGGTGGCAGCGGGCGTTGCGCGTTCGCCACTGCTGGATGCACTCGAGCAACACTGATTTATCAATGCAGGGGCGTCGCCAAGAGGCCCAAGGCACCAGGTTTTGATCCTGGCATTCGTAGGTTCGAATCCTACCGCCCCTGCCAATAGCGGCTGTGTCCGCGCCTTCCAGCGCATCGCCCGCGCGGGACGTGGAAACAACCGCGGTGTTGTCAGCAGCAAGGGTCCATCCGGGTCCTTGCCGCCCCCGGATCCCCGCCACTCGTCCCCGCCCGAGACAATCATGATGCAAGAGTCCCCGAACCTGCTGGTCTTTTCCGGCAACGCCAACAAACGTCTGGCGCAGAACATCTGCAAGGAACTGGGGGTTCGCCCGGGCAAGGCGCTGGTCTCGCACTTCTCCGATGGCGAAGTGCAGGTGGAGATCGAAGAGAACGTCCGCAAGCAGGACGTGTTCGTGATCCAGCCGACCTGCGCGCCGAGCGCGGAAAACCTGATGGAACTGCTGGTGCTGATCGACGCGCTCAAGCGCGCATCGGTGGCCAGCGTGACCGCCGTGGTGCCGTACTTCGGCTACTCGCGCCAGGATCGCCGCATGCGCTCCTCGCGCGTGCCGATCACTGCCAAGCTGGCGGCGAAGATGTTCAGCACCGCGGGCGCTGATCGCGTGCTGACCGTCGACCTGCACGCCGACCAGATCCAGGGCTTCTTCGATATTCCGGTGGACAACGTGTATGCGTCCCCGCTGCTGCTGGCCGACATCTGGCGCGCCTACGGCACCGAGAACCTGATCGTCGTCTCGCCGGACGTGGGTGGCGTGGTCCGCGCCCGTGCAGTGGCCAAGCGCCTGGATGACGCCGATCTGGCGATCATCGACAAGCGCCGCCCGCGCGCCAACGTCTCCACCGTGATGAACATCATCGGTGACGTCGAAGGCAAGACCTGCGTGATGGTCGATGACATCGTCGATACCGCCGGCACCCTGTGCGCCGCTGCCGCTGCCCTGAAGGCGCGCGGTGCGCTCAAGGTCGCCGCCTACTGCACCCACGCGGTGCTGTCGGGCCCGGCGGTGGACAACATCACCAATTCCCAGCTCGACGAGCTGGTGGTGACCGACACCATCCCGCTGAAGGACGCGGCGCGGGTGTGCAGCAAGATCCGCCAGCTGAGCGTGGCGGAAATGCTGGCCGAAACGATGCGCCGCATCGCCTTCGGCGAATCGGTCAGCTCGCTGTACGTCGACTGAGTTTTTCGCCCCTGCCGGCAACGGCGGGGGCATACCCGGATGCTTCTGGTCGCGGAAGCATCTTCAACCGCCATGCCGAAAGGCGAGGCAACAACCTGAGTAGTCGAAAATGTCGAAGACCCATGAAATCAAGGTCACCAAGCGTGAACTGCAGCGTAAGGGTGCGAGCCGCCGCCTGCGTCACGCTGGTGTGATCCCGGCCATCGTGTACGGCGGCAACGCCGAGCCGGTCGCCATCAGCCTGGACCACAACGAAATCTGGCTGGCCCAGCAGAACGAGTGGTTCTATGCCTCGATCCTGGACCTGAACCTGGACGGCCAGGTGCAGAAGGTCCTGCTGCGTGACATGCAGCGCCACCCGTACAAGCAGCTGATCATGCACCTGGACTTCCAGCGCGTGAACGAGAACGAAGCCCTGACCGCTTCGGTCCCGCTGCACTTCGTCAACGAAGACACCTCGCCGGCCGGCAAGGCTGCCGATGTCGTGGTCACCCACGAACTGAAGGAAGTCACCATCACCTGCCTGCCGAAGGACCTGCCGGAGTCGATCGAAGTCGACCTGGGCGAGCTGAAGGCCGGTGACGTGGTGTACCTGTCCGACATCAAGCTGCCGAAGGGCGTGGAAATCCCGGCCCTGGCGCTGGGCAAGGACCACGACGACGCCATCGTTACCGCCAAGGCCGGCAAGGTCGACGCGGCTGACGAAGAAGCGGCTGCCGCCGAGTAATACCGCTGCGGTGCCTGCCTCCGGGCAGGCACCGTACTGGAAGGAACCATGGCAGGACTGCGACTGATCGTCGGTCTGGGCAATCCCGGATCGGAACACGCCCGGACCCGGCACAATGCCGGGTTTCATTTCGTTGAGGCCCTGGCAGAAAAGGCCGGTGCGCGATGGAATGTGGACAGCAAGCTGTTCGGTGAGACCGCCAAGGTCGAGATCGCCGGGCAGACGGTGTGGCTGCTCAAGCCCGCCACCTTCATGAATCTCAGCGGCAAGTCGGTCACCGCCGCGCAGCGGTTCTGGAAGATCGAGCCGGAGGAAACCCTGCTGGCCCACGACGAGCTGGACCTGCCGCCCGGTGCGGCGCGACTGAAGTTCGACGGTGGCCACGGCGGCCAGAACGGCCTGCGCGATACCATCCGCCTGCTGGGTCATGGCAAATTCCACCGCCTGCGCGTGGGCATCGGCCATCCCGGCCACAAGGACCGCGTGGTGGGTTGGGTGCTGGGGCGCCCGTCCAAGGAGGATGACGTGCTGATCGCACGCGCCATCGACGATGCGATCGACGTGCTGCCGCTGGCGGTGCAGGGCGATTTCAACGAAGCGATGAAGCGGCTGCACACCCCGAAATAAACCGCTTTGGGTAGGTGCCAACCTTCCCGATTCCCGTAGGTGCCAATCTTGGTTGGCACGCAATGATCGACACCGAGATGGATTGGCCAAGCAGCGCGCGCGCTGTTTCACCAATCACTTTCACCCCAGAGAGCTGTCACCCATGGGTATCAAATGCGGCATCGTCGGCCTGCCCAACGTCGGCAAGTCGACCCTGTTCAATGCGCTGACCAAGGCGGGTATCGCCGCGGCGAACTTCCCGTTCTGCACCATCGAGCCGAACGTCGGCATCGTGCCGGTGCCGGATCCGCGCCTGAACGAGCTGGCGGGCATCATCAACCCGCAGAAGGTCATCCCGACCGCGGTCGAGTTCGTCGACATCGCCGGCCTGGTCGCCGGCGCCGCCAGCGGTGAAGGCCTGGGCAACAAGTTCCTGGCGCACATCCGCGAAGTCGACGCGATCACTCACGTGGTGCGCTGCTTCGAGCACGGCGACATCGTGCACGTGGCCGGCAAGGTCGATCCGATCTCGGACATCGAAACCATCGATACCGAGCTGGCGCTGGCCGACCTGGACAGCGTCGAGAAGGCACTGAACCGTGCCGAGCGTGCGGCCAAGGGCGGCGACAAGGATGCAGCGGCGCGCAAGCCGGTGCTGGCCAAGCTGCAGGCGGCGCTGTCGGAGGGCAAGGCCGGCCGCTCGGCCGGCCTGGACGAGGAAGAGAAGGCGCTGGTGCGCGACCTGTTCCTGCTCACCCTGAAGCCGGTGATGTACATCGCCAACGTGCTGGAAGACGGTTTCGAGAACAACCCGCACCTGGAAGCCGTGCGCGCGCATGCCGCCGCAGAAGGCGCGCAGGTGGTGCCGGTGTCGGCCGCGATCGAAGAAGAACTGTCCCAGCTCGACGACGAGGACCGCGATACCTTCCTGGCCGACCTGGGCCTGAGCGAGCCGGGCTTGAACCGCGTGATCAACGCGGCCTACAGCCTGCTCGGCCTGCAGACCTACTTCACCGCTGGCGTGAAGGAAGTCCGTGCGTGGACCGTGCGCAAGGGCGCCACTGCGCCCCAAGCCGCCGCGGTCATCCACACCGACTTCGAGAAGGGCTTCATCCGCGCCGAAACCATCGCGTATGACGACTTCATCAAGTACAAGGGCGAAGCCGGCGCCAAGGAAGCCGGTCGCCTGCGCCTGGAAGGCAAGGAATACCGCGTGCAGGAAGGCGATATCCTGCACTTCCGCTTCAACGTCTGATCCGGCGGCAACGGATCGGCCCCGGACGCCCCGCCCTGTGCGGGGCGTTCGCGTTTCCGGCGATGGACAAAAAATCACCACCCTGCGAAACGCTTGCGGCGTGACGTTCGCCGGCACTTGTCCACAGCAAACTCCCATCGCTTTCCACGCCGCATGTGGAAAACCGCGCAACTCCCCTGTAGCGCCGAGCCCACGCTCGGCTCAGGGGGGCATCAGCCGAGCGTGGGCTCGGCTCTGCCAGGCTTGCCTGTGCAGCGTGGACAAATTTTCACCACGCTTCGAAACGCCTGCGGTGCAATGCTCGCACCCACTTGTCCACACCAAATCCCAACCACTCTCCACGGCGGATGTGGAAAACCGCGCATGGGCGTGGACAAAAAAACGCCAATCCCTGAAACGCTTGATGCGTGGAGCTCACCGCCACTTGTCCACACCAAACTCCCATCGCTTTCCACGCAGCATGTGGAAAAGGCGCCCGGCACTCCATTGCCGGGCACTTGCCGCATCACCAGGTGTACGACACACCCAGCTGGGCGCCGACATCGCGGAAGCCCATGCCGCCGCTCTGCCGGCTCAGTTCTCCCCAGCCGCGCCAACCGCCGGACAGATTCACCTGCACACCGGCCTTGGCCTCGTAGATGTCGCGCGGCAGCTGCCGCTGAAGCCGCTCGCCGTCCATCGCCATGCCCGCGCCGTTGCCGCCGGACCACCAGTTCACTGCCACGTACGGATGCACCTGGCCCTGCGCCGGGCTCAACCCGCGGCTGTAAAGGCGCAGGCCGAGGCGGGTGCTGGTCTCGTCACCACCGCGGTCTTCGACCACCGTGCCGTTGGCCTCGACCACGCGATCGCTGTCATAGCGGCTGTGCACCACCTGCAGCTGCGGTTGCAGGTAGATGCCGCGCTGCGCGGTGCGCCGCAGGGGCAGCACATAGCCGGCTTCGGCCGATGCACTCCAGTTGCGGGCGTCATAACGTTCCTTCTGCAGGCCATCGCCCTGCACGCTGTTGCGGAAGCGGCCGTACTGCAGCCAACCATCCACATAGGCGCCGCCCTGCATGCGCGCATCCTGCAGCCAGGTGGCATAGGCACCCACATTGGTGCCGGTAACCACGCCACGCGCCGTGTAGCCGGTCACCTGCGAGCGGCTGTCATTGCGCGCGCGGCCGTGGCCGAGCATCGCACCTGCCTGCAGTTCGCCCGCGCCGCCCACCTCGAAGCGACGGCCGACGCCGACCAGCACGCTGCTGATCTGCCCATCGACCTGGACCTGGCGGCTGCGGTCGTGGCTGTCGGGCTGCGCGCTGCGAAGGTGCATCCAGGCCACAGCATCGCTGCTGGCGCCGGCCTCGGCGGCGGGATCACCGGCGCGGTCGTACAGGCTGTGCCGGAACATGCCCAGCGCGGCGCTGCGGTTGGCCAGGTAGGCCGCCGGTTCCGGGCGTTCCACCTGTGGGCGCGGCGGATCGATCGGCGGCTCCGGCGGCAACGGTGGATCCACCGGCGGTTCCGGCGGTGACGGCGGATCGACCGGCGGCTCCGGCGGCTGCGGCGGCTGCGGCGGATCAATCGGCGGTTCCGGCGGCTCCGGCGGATCGACGGGTGGCACGTATTCCGAACGCAGGTACCAGTTGCCATCATCCGGGGTCGACACGCCGCCCTTGAACAGGAAGTAGTCGTAGGCACCGGCAACCGCGCGCCCCTGCAGGCTGAACTGTGCATCGGACTGGCCGCCAACGGTGATCAGGCGGATGCCCTCCTGCGTCAGTGCACCGGCACCGCCGGCATTGCGCACGCTCACGCTGGCAGTGCCGCTGCTGTTGCCATTGATGACCAGCTGGTCGCCCAGCGAAGTGTCGTCACCCAGTGCAAGGTTGAAAATCCACTGGCCACCGTTGCCCACATAGTCGCCGCTGACAGTGACGGTCTTGAAGCCGCTTGCCCCCGGGGCATCAAAGGCGATGGTGCCGGCGTGTTCGAGCGCGCCGACGCTGGAGCTGCCACGCACGTTCCATTGGCTGCTGCCATCCAGCGCAAGCTGTGCGACCTGGTAGCCGGAGTCGTTGCGCAGAGCACCGCTGAACGTGGTGCCGTTGCCCAGCACCATGCGTACGTCAGCCGTTGCACTGTCGACTACCACGTCACCGCGCAGCGTGCTGGCGTCGGCGCTGAAGTCGATGCGGCTGGTCGCCACGCTGCTGCCATCGGTGAACACCGTGTCGCTGACCCGCAGCAGGCGCCCGCTGCCGTCGCCTGCGGTCACATCGCTGCCATTGACGGTCAACGCATGGTTGCTGCCCTGCAGCCAGAACGCGGCGCCGCTGGCGGTCTCGATGTGGCTGTCATTGAAGGTGGCACGGTTCCAGTACGGGCCGAACGCGGTCAGGTAGGAGCGGTAGCCACCACTGTTGCTGCCAGTCATGCGGATGTCCAGGCGATCGGCCTGGGTCAGCCGCGCGGTGTTCATGTGCACGATGCCGAACACGTTCTCGCCGTCGCCGCGGATCGCAACGGTGTCGAGCAGCGCGGTGGCGGTGGAGCCACCGATGAACACGCCGCCACCCCCGTTGCCGCGCACGTCGATCACGTTGCCGCTGGCTTCAATGCGGCTGGCGGTGCTGCCGGTGGAACCGGTCACGCGTACGCCATAGGTCGCATCGCCGTGCGTGGTGATCCGGCCACCCTGCACGGTGGCGACCCCGCCGGCGATCTCGACACCGTAGCCGTAGGTGTCGGTCCAGGTGTCGATGGTGCTGTCGGTCAGCTGCAGGCGCGACTCATCGCTGGCCAGCCAGAATCCGGAGTAGCCATCACGCACATCGAACGCTGCGTCGCGCGCGGTCAGCTGGCCCCAGCTGTTGATGTTCACGCCATAGCCGCCGACGGTGGAGAAGCTGCCGCCGTTGATCACTGCACTGGAATAGGTCTTGCTGATGCTGCTGCCGAGCAGGCGCATGCTGCCGCCCACCGAATGGGCTTCCACGTTCTCCAGCAGCACGCTGCCACCGCTGTCGATATCGAACCAGCCGTTCTGCAGGTAGGTGTCGTACAACTCGGCGCGGCTGCCCACGCCGTTGACCGCCACGCCTGCAAGGATGCCACCGGGAGCGAGGGTGATGCGGCTGTTGCGGATCGTCAGCAGGCCTGCGCTGTCGGCGCGCAGGCGGGCACCACCGTCGGCGCTCATCTGCAGATCGGCCAGGTGCAGTTCACTGCCCTTGCCGGACGCACCGGCCAGCACCGCACCGGTACCTGTCGCTGAAAGGCGGCCCCCGGTGTAACGGATCACGCCACCGTTGTAGGCCTGCACGCTGCCGAATCCGCTGCCATTGCGCGTGGCATCGATGTCGACATCGCGCGCATCGATCACACTGCCGGCTCCATTGGCATACAGCGCGTAGAAGCCCGCGCCGGTAGCGGGTGCGATCGACAGGGTGGCACCGCGCAGCTGCACCTGGCCGCCGTTGGCGGCAGACACGGCGCTGCCATTACCGGTCACGTTGATGCGGCTGCCGTCGATCAGTGCGCTGCTGCCAGCGCCGGTGACGGCCAGTGCGAAGCTGCCCGCGCCATGGGTGAGGACATCATCGGTACCCAGCTGCAGGCTGTTGCCATCGCTGACCTGCAGGGGCCCGGTCAGATCGGCGGCGTGGACCGGCAGTGCCGCCCACAGGGCGGTTGCCAGCAGGCTGGGAAGGAGGGGAGCAGGCGCGAGGCGCGCGCGCCCGGACGCACGGCGGCGCCGAGTGGGGGAGGCGTACATGCTGTTGGACTTCCTGTGGCAGGGCGCAGCAGGGCTGCGCGGACTGGCGCGGCAGGGCCGCGTCGCTGCGGAAGCCACACGCGATGGCAGCTGCAGGCGCCATCGGGCTTCCGTCCCCCACGGCGACGCGGTTGCTGCCGGCAGGCGCACCATGGCGGGATGCGTCCAGCCTAGAAATCGGCACTGTCCTATGGAATCAGGCGTTTCCTAAAGCCGTCGCAGGCCCTCGTACGGGGCCCGCAGGATTCAGCCTGGAGTGGGCCTCAGGCGAACAACGAGGCCTGCAGGCAGTACTCGATCAGTGCCTGGTCACTGTCCACGCCGAGCTTGCGCATCGCACTGATCTTCTGCGTGCTGACCGTCTTGGCGCTGCGCTGCAGCTGGCGTGCGATGTCGCCCACGCTCATGCCGCCGGTAAACAGCCGGATCACTTCCAGCTCGCGCGGCGACAGGCGTGCACGGACCGCATCGGCATCGGCTGGTTCGCTCGCCGCGACCGGCAGCAGGCCCGGTGGCCGGTAGACGCGGTCGGCCAGCACCACGCGCAGGGCCTGTACCAGGCTGCCCAATCCATGGCTCTTGAGCACGACGCCGCCGGCACCGGCGGCATACATCGCTGCAACCAACGACGGATTGGACACCATCGTCAGCACCAGCAGGCGCGTCTCCGGGAAGCTGCGGCGCAGGAACGAGATCAGCTTGATGCCGTCCCCGAAGCGGTCGCCCCCCGGCATGCTGTAGTCGGTGATCACAACCTGTGGCCGGGTCCGGGTCATCAGTTCGATCAGCGTCGCCGGGTCGGCCGCTTCGCCCACCACGTCCAGGTCAAGTTCCCCGGCCAGTACGTCGCGGATGCCGGCAAGCACGATCGGGTGGTCGTCGGCGATGAGGATCCGTGTGGTCATGGCGGGGTCGGGTCGTCAGGTGGGGAAGGGGAGGCCGCATCAAGCAGCGGATGCAACAGCTGTTCGAGGCGTCGCTGGAAGCGGGCAAGCGACGCCGCCTGGGTGGCCAGGTCATCGCCGCCCGCAAGGCTGTGCTCGATCTGCAGGCCGCTGTCCACCAGCGCGGGTGCGCCCACGATGACCAGTGCGCCACGGATGCGATGCAGTACCTGCACCACGCGCGCGGGATCGGCGCTGGCAATCGACTGGCGCAGGCTGTCCAGGTCGGCCTGCATTGTCCGCACGAACAACGCCTGCATCTTCGCGGGAACCTGCAGCGGGAGATCATCATCGAGCGTATCGGTGGATTCCGGTCCTTGCGATGGCGCGGGAACCGTTGCATCGCCCCGGGTGATCCCGATCAGCAGGCGTTGCAGCGCTTCCAGCGTGATCGGCTTGACCAGCACGCCCTGCATCCCCGATTCCTGGCAGCGTTGGCGTTCGGCCGGGTCGGCGTTGGCAGTGGCCCCGTGGATCGGCACGCGGGCACCACGTGCCCGCAAGGCACGGGCCAGGCCATAACCATCCAGCCCCGGCATGTTCAGGTCGGTCAGCACCAGCGCGAACTCGTCCTGCTGCCAGTAGCCCAGCGCTTCATTGCCGTCGCTGGCGACCACGGCGCGGCAGCCGAGCTGTTCCAGCTGGTCGCGCAGGATCGCCTGGTTGATCGGGTTGTCCTCGGCCACCAGCACCTGCAGGCCGAAACGGCGCGTCGCCGGCAGGCGCCCTTCGGTGCTGGCCGCCAGCGGCTGGCCACTGGCGGCGGCCAATGCGAGCACGATCGCGTCGAACCGGTGCAGGCCAACCTGCCAGGCGCCATCGATCTGCCGTGGCCGCACGCCGCCTTCGCGGCAGGCAACCACGCGCGGTCCATCCACCCACCCGGGCAACGCGTCGTCCAGGACCAGGTCGAGCAGCACGGTGGACGACGGCAAGCCCGCCGGGCTTTCATCGCGGTACACGCTGGCCAGTGCACCGCGCTGCTGCAGGCGGTCGCACAGTGATTGGACCAGCTCGCGCACACCGCCCCGCACCTGTACCTGCAGGCCCGCAGGCAACTGCGGCGCCGGAGATTGCTGCGGATCGGCCGGCGCCGGGGGCAGCGGCAGTTCGACGCTGAAGCTGCTGCCCAGGCCGCTCTCGCTGACCACGCGCAGCCGGCCTTCCATCAACGCCACAAGATGCGCGCAGATGGAAAGGCCCAGGCCGGTGCCGCGCATCGCATCGGTGCCCGGGTTGGCCTGGTAGAACGGCTCGAACAGGTGTGCCTGGTGCTCGCTGGCAATGCCGATGCCGGTATCGGCGACCTGCCACTGCAGCCAGCAGCGCTGCTCTTGCCAGCGTGCCGAAACGCGCACCACCACGCGTCCGCTGTCGGTGAACTTCAGCGCGTTGCTGATCAGGTTGTTGAGTATCTGGCGGATCCGAGCCGCATCACCGCACACCACGGGTGGCACATCGGTGTCGATGCAGGCGTAGAACTGCAGCCCCTTGCCGGCGGCCGCGGCAGCATACGAGTCGAGCGCATCCTCGGTCAGATGCACTGGATCGAACGGGCTGGGTTCCAGGCTCAGTTGCCCGGCCTCGGCCTTGCTGACATCGAGGATGTCGCTGATCAGTTGCATCAGCGTCGAGGACGAACGCTGGATCGTCCCCAGGTAGTCCCGCTGACGCGCATCCAGTGGCGTCAGTCCGAGCAGTTCGAGGGTGCCGAGCACGCCGTATAGCGGCGTGCGGATCTCATGGCTCATGGTGGCCAGGAACTGGCTCTTGGCCCGGTTGGCCTGGTCGGCGGCACGGCGCGCCTGCTGCAGCACCTGCTCGGCTTCGTGCTGGCTGCTGAGATCGATGAACAGGCACAGCACCGCCGGCTCGCCGCGGTAGCGCGCCGGCGTCGCCGTCACCAGCAGGTGGCGGCCTTCGGGCGTGGTGTAGGCCAACCCATCGCCGAGCGTGGTGCCTCCAGCGGCGAGCACGCTGCGCCGCCAGGGGCCGTGCCAGCCTCCGGTATGATGGTCTTCACCCAGCCAGCGGCGGGCGAGGGTGTTGTCCAGCAGCACATTGCCATCGGTACGGCGCAGCAGGCACAGCCCGATCGGCGCGTTGTCCAGGATCGTGCGGCTGAAGGCTTCGCTTTCCAGCAGCCGCGCGTGGTTGCTGCGCAGCGGCTCGATGACCGAGCGCCGATACGCGCGCAGCACCAGCGTGCCACCCAGTGCCAGCAGCAGGGCCACCACCGTCGCACCGAGCAGCGGCCCCTGCGGGTGCTGGAATACCTGCCGCCAGCTGACGTGGTAGACCGCCAGCCAGCCGCGCTCGCTGCGCATGCGGAACTGCAGGCCTCCCAGGCCTGCCTGCCAGGAGGTGCCAGCGTTGCTGGCATCTGCAGCATCGCCCAGCAGGCGCTGGCCATCGGCATCGAACAGCGACAGCCGTTGGAACACCGGAACACCCAGCACCTGCCGGTAGTCATCGACGCGTGCCGGATCGAGCAGGCACGCCAGCGCGGCCTGCGAATCCTTGCCGTCCTCACCCCACAGGCGCGCATCCTGCGGGGCGTGGGCGATGGCGAGCAGCCAGGTCTGCCGGTCGCGCCACGGCACGCTTACCCAGACGATGCCGCCGCGCTGCAGCGTGGGCCGCGTACCCAGTGCGCGGTGGATGTCGGCGATCGCCGGGCGCAGGTGATGCGGGCTGTTCTGGCTCGCATCGGTACCGACGATCTGTACCGGTGCCAGCAGCCCGCGTGTGCCCTGGCCATCGACCAGCAGGCATTGCGGTGGTGGGTAGCGCGAAGCGGACCAGAACGTGCCGTAGAAGCGCAGGAACCGGTCGCCCAGCTCGGTCGGTGGCGAACGACCGGCGCCCTCGGTCCCGATCACCGCGAAGTTGGCGTACAGCGGACCGCGTCGCAGTTCCACGCTGGCATCGGCAACCGGCTGGCCTCGTACGCCGACATCATGCAGCCGCCACTGGCGCAGGAAGCGCTCCTGCTCGCGCAACGTGCCGTCCAGGCGGCGGAAGTGGTACTCGATCTTGCTGCGCTCTTCGTTCAACAGCTGCGAGCCGGCCGACAGCAGCAGTCCGGCCTGCAGGGTCGCCAGCACCACCACGCCGATCAACAGGGCATGGACGCGGAGCGAGCGGCGAGCGAGTCGGCGTACAGGAGCGGCCTCGGCCGGCATGGCAGGTCTCAGGGCAGGGGGCGGACATTGGCACCGGTGGCGGCGCGAAGTCCGCCGCTACTGCACAGACAGGATCGTCAATGCCGCTTGATGTTTTTGTGAAGTCGTCGTGGAATCCACGTCAGCGCAGGGCAGCCTGCGGTCGTTCGTCCAGTTGCGGTGCTTCCTCGTCCAGCAAGCGGTTGAATTCGTCCGACGGCAGCGCCTGCGAGATCAGGAACCCCTGCACCTGGCTGCACCCCAACTGCCGCAGTGCGGCGAGGTCGGCATCACTTTCCACGCCCTCAGCCACGATGGTCAGGCCCAGCTGGTTGGCCAGTGCGATCACCGTCGACAGGGTCAGGTGCAGGGCCGGGTCACGGGCGCAGCCACTGACCAGCGCGCGGTCGATCTTGACCTCGGTGAAGGGGGTATTGACCAGGTTGTGGACCGAGCTCAGGCCCTGCCCGAAATCATCCTGGGCCAGGCCGAAGCCCTTCATGCGCAGCCGGCAGGCACCGGCATAGAAGTCGCTGACGTGCCGCGTGGTGCTGTTCTCCATCAGTTCGAAGCACAACTCGCCGGGCGAGCCGCCGTGGGCCAGGGTCAGCGCCAGCAGCTCATCGGGCAGGTCCGACTGCTCCAGCAGATGAGGCGGCAGGTTGATCGACACCGGTACCCGGAAGCCTTGCTTGCGCCAACGCGCCTGTGCGCTGATGCTGGCCTTGAGCATCATCCGCAGCAGGTCGCCCTCCAGCCCGTAGCGGCAGATCGCCGGCAGGAAGCTGCCGGCAGCCAGCGTGCCCAGCTGCGGGTGGCGCCAGCGCACCAGTGCTTCGGCCGCCACCACCCGTCCGGAGTGCAGTGACTTCTTGGGTTGGAACCACGCCGTCAGGCTGCCATCGGCCATCGCCTGGCGCAGCTGCGACGCATCCGGTTCGGGAACTGCCGCTGCCGCGAGTGAGGGGGCCTTGCCGGTGGCCGGGCGCGCCTGCGCCAGCGCCTCGAACAGGGCGTCCACGTCGGCGGCCGCCACCGGCTTGGGCAGCAGGCCGATCACATCCAGCCCCAGCGATTCGGCCATCAGCCGTGCCGAGGTCATCATCCGCCGCGGGGCCGCGCTGACCACGGCAAGGCGCGGCGGGCGTGGTTGCGCCGCCAGTGCCTGGATGAACTGGATGCCGTCCTGCCCGGGCATCAGCAGGTCACTGACCACCAGGTCGTAGGGCTGGCAGGCACACAGTGCGATGGCGGCATCCACGTCTTCGCAGGCATCGACCTGGACACCGGCGCGGCTGCCGAACAGGTTTGCCAGGAAACCACGCTGGAAGGGCTGGTCTTCCAGGATCAGGACGCGCTGGGTCATGCGGGGTCTCCTTGGCGCAGGGCGGTGAGCGCCTTGCGCAGGCGGGCGATGTCGATGGGTTTGCTGAGGTAGCCCTGCATGCCACTGGCCAGGCAGCGCTCGCGCTCTTCGGCGGTGGCATTGGCGGTGGCGCCGATCACCGGTACCGGGTCGCCGTCATCGCGCAGCTGGCGGGCCAGCGCGTGGCCGTCCATGCGCGGCATGTTGATATCGGTCACCACCAGATCGAAGCACTGCTCGCGGCACCGCTGCAGCGCCTCCATGCCATCCTGTGCCAGCTCCACGTCGCAGCCGAGGGTGCGCAGCTGCTCGGCCAGGATCACCCGGTTGATCGGGTTGTCCTCGACGGCCAGCACGCGCAGGCCCAGAGGCATCGGTGGTGCCGTGCGCGTGGCCTCCGGCTGCGCCGCACGCTGCTGCTGCACGCTGGCGAGCGCTTTGCCGATCGCGGTCATGCCGTGCAGGGTCACCACCAGGCTGCCATCGGCGGCAGTGATCGGCTGGTCACCGCCCTCGATCGATGCCACCACGCGCGGGCCCGACCAGGCCAGCGGCATCCCGGCTTCGCCATCCATCAGGATCGCGCCGTCATGGTCCAGCAACGCCGGGTCGCCAAGCAGGGGCTGCGCGTTGGCGCCCCAGCGACACAGCCAGCCACAGGCACTGTCGACCAGCTCGCGGTCGCGGCCGCGCACCAGGATCGGTGGTTCCGGCAGCAGTGTGGGGCCATCCTCGGCAACGGCCAGCACCGGCAACGGCAGGCGGACGCTGAAGCTGCTGCCCAGCCCGGGCTCGCTCACCACCTGCAGCTCACCGCTCATCAGGCGTACCAGGCGGTCGCTGATGGACAGGCCCAGGCCGGTGCCCTGCGCGCTGGCCGCGCCGCGGACCTGGCGGAACGGTTCGAACAACCGCGCCTGTTCCTCCGCAGCGATGCCCACGCCGGTATCGGTCACCTGCCAGGCCAGCACGCTCGATTCACCTTCGCGCTGCACCTGGCGCACGCGCAGTACCACCCGGCCATGCTCGGTGAACTTGATCGCGTTGCTGAGCAGGTTGCCCAGCACCTGGCGGATGCGGTCGGCATCACCGAGCACCCGTGTCGGCAGGCGCGGATCGGTACAGACCAGGATCTGCAGGCCCTTGCAGGTGGCCGACGCGGCGAAGCTGCGCAGCACGCTCTCGGTCAGCTCGCGCGGCGAGAACGCCGTCGGCTCCAGGCTGAGCTGTCCTGACTCGATCTTGGAAACATCCAGCACATCGCTGATCAACTGCAGCAGCACCGACGAGGAACTCTCGATGGTGCGCAGGTACTGCGACTGCCGGGCGTCCAGCGAGGTGTGCCCCAGCAGCTCCAGCGTGCCCAGCACGCCATACAGCGGGGTGCGGATCTCATGGCTCATGGTGGCCAGGAACGCGCTCTTGGCCTGGTTGGCCGCATCGGCGGCCTGGCGTGCCGACGACAACGCGGCCTGGGCCTGGCGGTGCCGGGAAATATCATGGAAGACGCACAGCAGCACGTCATCGCCCTGGTAGCGGCAAGCCGCGTGCAGCACCTGCAGCTGGCGCCCGTCGCGGGCGGTGAATTCAAGTCCACGCCCGCGTTCGCCGGCATGTCCGCGCCATGGTGCCTGCCAGTCGCTGTGTTCGCCTTCGTCGCCGAGCCAGTCGCGCAGCAGCTGGTTGGAGAGCAGCAACGCGCGGTCGCTGCGGCGCAGGACGCAGATGCCGACCGGCGCCATGTCGATCACCGTCGAACTGAAGTCCAGGTTCTCCAGCAGGCGGCGGTGCTGCTGCAGGGCTGGCTGGATCAGCTGGAGGTCCACGCGATGCCGTAGCAGGCGCAGCGCAACGCCGGCCAGCAGCAGCAACAGCACGCAGACCAGCAGGGGCACGGCCAGGTCGCCCAGCAGCAGCTGCGGCGGCAGGTGGTAGACCAACCGCCAGCCGTCATTGCCGACACTTTTCACCAGCGCCACGCCGCGCGGCAGGCCGCCGCTCCACAACGTGCCGAAGCTGTCGTCCTGGCGCTCCCGCAGGGTCTTCCAGCCCGCACCATCCAGCCGCGGCGCCTGGCTGGACAATGCAGGCTGCCCCGCACGGTCGAGCAGCGCATAACCGCCAATGCCCTGGCCGTCGATCATGCTCGCCGCCGCCGCGCCATCGAGCAGCAGCACCAGCCACTGCGCCGGTTGGGGGCCCGCCTGTACCGGCTGCGCCAGCGCAACGCCACTGTCACCTGGCCGCAGCCAGTACACCGGGTCTGCACCCTCGAGGCTGCCGCTGCGTGCCTGCAGCGCACGCAGCGATGGCAGGTGCACCAGGTCGACGTCAACCTCGCCCCCGGCCAGCCAATGCGCGCCGTGTGCATCGATCAGCAGCAGGTGCGTCTGCAGTGCCCGCAGCGTGTGCTCGGCGCGTGCTGACAGCAGCAGCCGTAGGCCCGGCTGGCCACCGGGACCATCCAGCGGCACCTGGCGCACGCCCTCGCTGTCTGCGGCCGGTGCATCCGGGTTGCCGGCCAGCACCGAATCACCCAGGTAGCGCAGCAGGGCTTCGCGCTGGTCGAAATAGATCTGTGCCTTGTAGGCCGCTGCATTCATCTCGCGGCGATGGGTCGAGATGTCTTCGGTGAATGCCGTGAGCAGGTAGAACCCGGCTGCGGCGGCCAGGCAGATGAAGACGCAGACGGTCAGGCAGCGCAGCAACACCGACGCGGTGGTCGATGGCACGGCCTGCTGCAGCGAAGGGCGGGGAAAGCGGAACATGCAACGATGCTAGGGAGCGGCGCTGACAGCGCGGAATCAGCTGTTTCCTAAAATCCCCCGCTGGCCGGTCAGGCCGGAGCCTGCGCGTGGGTACCGTTCAGGCGGCGGAAAAGAGAACCCCCGCCGAAGCGGGGGTCTCCTGTATCGGCGCTGGCCAGGCACTTACAGAGCGCCGCCACCGAACTTGTGGGTGTACTGCAGGTTGATCGTGCGGCCGACGCTGTCGAACCAGGACACGTCGTAGTACGGGTAAGCGGTGTAGGTACGGTCCTTCGGCGGCATCTTGTTGAACACATTGACCACCGACAGCGACAGGCGCGAGTGGTCGTCGAAGCGGTACTGCAGCGAGGCGTTGTAGCGATAGGTCGCCTTCACGTACGGGCTGTCGCCGCTGTCCCAGTCGAACACCTGGTCGTAGCTGTCCGAGGTCGGCAGCTTGCCCAGGCGCGAGCCGTACACCGTTGCCGACCACGCATCCTTCTCCCAGGTCACGCTCAGGCTGGTCTTGGTGCGCGGAATGTCGAAGCCACTGTTGACCGCGAACTGGTCTTCGGTGCGGTCGCCGGGGTAGCGCTGGAAATCATGCTTCTTCACCCAGGTGTGCGTGCCGTTGAAGATGAAATCGCCGATGCCCGTCTGCAGGCGATAGCGCAGGCCGACGTCGATGCCGGAGGTGGATTCGCGGGCGACGTTGATCGGCTCCACGCGCACGCCATACAGGCGTCCGTCGTTGCTGCGGGTGATGCGGGCCAGCGCGTCCACGCAGGTCGGCGAATAGATGTCGGCGCTGCCCAGGCGGCAGTTTGCTTCGTTGGCCAGGAGCGTGCGCACGTCCATGTCCTGCACCTGGTTGCGCATGTCGATGTCAAACCAGTCCACCGACAGGTCCAGGCCGATCGCCGGCGACCAGACGAAGCCGGCACTCCACGACGTGCTGGTTTCCGGGTCGAGCTGGCGGTTGCCTGTGCGGCTGCGGATCAGGCTGCGCTCGTAATCGGAACAGTCGCTGGCTTCCTCGAGGCGGCAGGTGTACAGATCCTCGGCGCTGGTCTCGTCGTTGCCCGGTCCGGCAAACACATAGTGCAGGTCCGGTGCACGGAATGCGGTCCCGTAGGAGCCGCGCACCAGCAGGGTATCGATCGGGCGCCATTCCAGGCCGCCGCTCCAGGTCGCCTTGCCGATGGTGTGTCCGGAATAGCGGTACTGGTCGTAGCGGCCCGCCACGCTCAGGTTGACCGTGTCGTGCAGCGGCATGCGCAGTTCCGCAGCCGTCGCCCAGCGGTTGCGCGAGCCCTTGCCGTCCGAATCCTTCCAGCTGTAGTAGTAGTACCCGGTCGCCAGCGGATCGGGGTTCAGCGAGTAGGCCTGCTGGCCCACTTCTACGGTCGCGGCAAACCCGGCGTCGCCCCCCGGCAGGGCGAACAGGGCCGAGTTGGTCAGGGTGAATGCCGCCGTCTCGGTGCGCGACTTCGGGGTGTAGGTGGTGCGCGCGGCGATCGAGTCGTACTCGGCGCGGGTCAGCGGCCGGTACAGGCGTGACGGATCGGCGTTGTAGACCGGGAAACCGTCGTCATCCACGCCCAGCTGCGGGCCCAGGAACAGGTCGTTGGCCTTGGCGGCAATGATCTGTGCCCAGCTGATGCGCGACTGGTACTGCGAATGGCTCAACGCCGCTTCGTAATCCCAGCTGCCAATCAGCTTGCCCTTGAAGCCGGTGGTCACGCTGAAGGTCTTCTGCGTGCTGCGCACCATGGCGTTGCGCAGGCCGCCCATTTCCTCGGGCGAGAACTGGCGCTGCCAGAACTCGATCTCGCCAGTGGCTTCGTTGTTGAAGTAACCCGACTCATCACCGTTGGCATCCATGCGGCCCCACTGGGTGACGTCGCGCATCAGCGACATCGTGTGGTAGCCCAGCTGCACGTCGGCGAACCACTGCTGGCCATTGTCGAAGTCATGGCTCAGCGACGCGTAGCCGTTGGCACCGCGGCGCTTGCTGAGGATGGTGCCGTAGCCGATCGAGCTGTCGCTGCCGCAGTAGTAGCCGTACTTCGGGCGGTAGGCGCGATAGGTGCTGCCCTGGTTCTGGCCGGACAGCGCTTCGCAGGTGGCGGCGCCCGGGTCCAGGTAGTCATCGTTGTAGTCGGTGCGCAGATAGGCGCGGCGCGCGATGCGCGAACCCTCGGTGGGGCCATCCTGGGTCGAGTCCTGGATGTCGCGCTCATAGGCCCACAGCGGGGTCTGCGACTGCAGCTCGACGCTGTACACGGCGTTGAAGTTGCCGCGGCTGAATCCGCTGGCCAGGCTCATGTCGAACGACTCGCCACCGCCTTCGCTGGTGGTGCCCATGCGCATGTCGATCGTGGTGCCGTCGGCCTTCTTCTTGAGGATGAAGTTGACCACGCCGGCGATCGCGTCCGAGCCGTAGATGGCCGAGGCGCTGCCGGTCAGCACTTCGATGCGCTCGATCATGCCCAGCGGGATGTTGGAGACATCGGTGAAGTTGCTGCGGCCCTTGAACGGCATCGGGAAATCGGCAATGCGCCGACCATTGACCAGCACCAGCGTGTGGTTCGGGCCCAGGCCGCGCAGGTCCACCTGCTGGGCGCCCGGCGAGAAGTCGGCGCCACTGGAAGACTGCTGGCTCTGCGTCTCACCGCCGTTCTGGGTCATCGCACGCAGCACGTCCGGCACGCTGGTGAAGCCACTGGAGCGGATCTGCTCGGCGTTGATCACCGTGATCGGAGCGGGGCCTTCCACCTGGGCGCGCGGAATGCGCGAGCCGGTGACCTGCACCGCGTCCAGTTGCTGCACCGAAGAGGAAGCCGGTGCCTGGGCCGCCGCGGAAGCAGCCACGCCCATCAACGCCAGCTGGATCGACCACGCCATCGCCTGTCTACGCATGAGGAATTCTCGGAAAAGAAGCCGGCCCGCAGAGGAGGGGCCCTGTCCCCCATTCAGACTTCCGGAATGGGCGCGCGCATTTAACGCCTTTTTCATGTCCTTGACTACTGGGCCCCTATCTGGCAAAGAGTGAAAACGCTTGCAAGTCGATTTTGTTCAGGGAGATCAAGATGCGACGCCTCGACCGCACCCTGCCTGGCCCCTTCGCCTGGCTGGCGCTGCTGGTGCTGGGCTGGCCATTGGCCACGCCCGCGCAGGACCTGCAGGGCCCCGGCTTCGCCTATTACGAAGTCGGCGATCTGGAATCCCCGCGTCCCGGTCCGCGCGCGCCCGCCATGATGCTGATGGGCGGTGGCGAGTGGGTACCGGAGGCGTTCCAGTGGTGGCTGAAGCAGGCCGGCAATGGCCGTGTGTTGATTCTGCGCGCCTCCGGTGGCGACGAACTGCAGGACCGCCTGTACCGCGAGATCGGCGGCACCACCGCAGTGCAGACCCTGGTCTTCGACAGCCGCCGCGGTGCCGATGATCCGGCGGTGCTGCGCGTGGTCGCTGCGGCCGATGCCATCTTCATTGCCGGCGGCGACCAGTCCCGCTACATCCGCTTCTGGAAGGGCACCGCACTCAACCGCGCACTCAACGCCCATGTGCGCGCCGGCAAGCCGATTGCCGGTACCAGCGCTGGCCTGGCCATCCTCGGCGGCTATGCCTATGGCGCCATGGATGGCGGCAGCATCACCTCGGCCGGTGCGCTGGCCGACCCGATGGGCAGTGCCGTGACCCTGGACAGCGGCTTCCTGCAGATGCCCTACCTGCAGCGCGTGGTCACCGACACCCATTTCGACAAGCGTGACCGGCTCGGTCGCCTGATCGTGTTCGTGGCACGTGCCGCCCAGGACAGCGGCGACCCTGACATCGTCGGCATCGGCGTCGATGAGGACACCGCCCTGTGCGTTGAGCCCGATGGCCGGGCCCAGGTCTACAGCGCGGATGGCGAAGGCAAGGTGTGGGTCGTCAGCCCCGGCCGCGGTGCCGACCGCCTGGTGGAGGGCGAGCCACTGCGCTTCCATGCGGTGCCGGTGACGGTGGTGGCCAGCGGCAGCCGCATGCGGCTGGATGATTTCCAGGCCGAGGCCGATTACCAGGCCGTGGCCGACGTCAGTGACGGCGAGATTGAAGTCGTCCGCCAGTGATCTTCCTTCGCGGTAGTGCCGGCCGCTGGCCGGCAACCCGTCTGTCCTGATGCGACCGGTGCCGGCCAGCGGCCGGCACTACCGGTGCAATCCTCTCACTACACCTTCTGGAGACGTCCCTGATGAAACTTCGCTTGGTGCTGTCCGCGCTGCTGTCCCTGCCGTTGCTTGCCCAGGCCGCCCCGGCCGCCTCGCCGTTGCTGGTCATCCACGGCGGTGCGGGCGTCGAGCGCAAGGACCTGTCGCCGGCTGAGGAGAAGGCTGCGCGCGACGCGCTGCGCGCGGCGCTGCTGAAGGGCCATGCCGAACTGGCGGCCGGTCGCCCGGCGCTTGCAGCCGTCACTGCGGCAATCACCGTGCTGGAGGACGATCCGACCTTCAACGCCGGCAAGGGCGCGGTGTTCACCCATGACGGCCACAACGAACTGGATGCCGCGGTGATGGACGGCGCCACCCAGGCTGCAGGTGCGGTGGCTGGCGTGCAGCGGGTGCGCAACCCGATCCTGCTGGCCCAGACCGTGATGCAGAAGTCCAGGCACGTCATGATGGTCGGGCAGGGTGCCGAGGCGTTCGCGGTGGAGCAGGGCATCACCCTGGTCGATCCATCCTACTTCCGTACCGACAAGCGCTGGCAGCAACTGCAGCGCGCATTGAAGGAAGAAGCCAGTGGCCAGGCGCACGCCGACCTGGAGACCGCAAGGCACTTCGGCACGGTGGGCGCCGTTGCGCTGGATGCGCAGGGGCAGCTTGCCGCCGGCACCTCCACCGGTGGCATGACCAACAAGCGCTATGGCCGTGTGGGTGATTCGCCGATCGTCGGCGCCGGTACCTGGGCCGACGCGGGCTGCGCGGTATCGGGCACCGGTTGGGGCGAGTACTACATCCGGACTGCGGCCGCGCACGAGATCTGTGCGCGCATCCGCTACCAGCGGCAGACGCCGGAGCAGGCCGGCAGGGGCGTGATCAACGAGATGATTCCGAAGATGGGCGGCGACGGCGGCGCGATCGTGCTTGCCGCAGACGGAAAAATGGCCATGCCGTTCAACACCCAGGGCATGTATCGGGGCTGGATCGGCGCCGATGGCGTCCCCCATGTCGCAATTTTCGCCAGCGAGACCCTGCCGGTCCCTGGGCAATAACCTTGCGTATCAATGGGTTTGCGACAACGTGTGAAAAAGATGGAAAAAAGCGTTGACAGCCCCCCGCCCGATCAGCAGAATAAGCGGCTCACCACCACACACCGCAACGCTTCGGCGGCAACGGGTTGGGGTGGTAAGGAGGGATACCCAAGCGGCCAACGGGGGCAGACTGTAAATCTGCTGGCTTACGCCTTCGGTGGTTCGAATCCACCTCCCTCCACCAGTTTCACGTTGTGACATTCCCGGCGCGGGAGTAGTTCAATGGTAGAACCTCAGCCTTCCAAGCTGATGGTGCGGGTTCGATTCCCGTCTCCCGCTCCATTGAATGAACTTTGAATATTATCGAGTTCATGTCATAATGCAAAACTCGGCTCACGTAGCTCAGTCGGTAGAGCACTTCCTTGGTAAGGAAGAGGTCGAAGGTTCGATTCCTTTCGTGAGCACCATCTTAAGCATCACCTCTCAGACGAATTCGAGATAAGCAGCCATGGCCAAGGGTAAGTTCGAGCGCACCAAGCCGCACGTCAACGTCGGCACCATCGGTCACGTCGACCACGGCAAGACCACGCTGACCGCCGCACTGACCAAGATCGGTGCCGAGCGCTTCGGTGGCGAGTTCAAGGACTACTCCTCGA
>NZ_JAHWBI010000013.1:0-42087 GCF_025697425.1 Stenotrophomonas sp. Ps181 | reverse complement strand
GCTGAAAACGGGCTGGTCCCTGCCTGAGGCCAGCCAGGGCGCAGACCAAAGGCTGCCGGCCAGCGGCCGGCACTACCGTGCCCGTCTCCTGGAGGGGCCAAGCCCCTCCATCAACACAGTTGCTACATGGACGTACTTGCGGCGTCCCCGCAATCCGACACCGCCCCGCCATTCCACGGAATGCCCGCTTTTGACGTTGCCGTTGCTTGCAGCCTCTGCAGGTGCAGGGCGCAGCCCTGCCGATACCCTTAACCGGCCGGTGGGCAGTACGCCTTGATGGCGGCTTCGGCCAATCCCTTCTGCGCGGTGTGCTGCTCCGGGGTCAACGGGGTGTCGGCCTTGCCATCACCATCGGTGTCCTGCATCACCTGGCCACCGCCGTCCAGCAGGGCCAGGTTGGCCCGGGCCGTGCTGCACTGCTCGGGAACCGGGGCGGCCGGGGTCTCGGTGCTGGCTGCGGCCTGCGGGGTGCGGGTCTGCTCGCGTGTCTCGTACTTCTTGCCCGCCGGTGGGGTCTCCGAGTACTGGGTCACGCCATGGGCGTCCTTCCATTTGTACACGGGACCGGCCACGGCGTTGGCACTGGCCAATAGCAGCAGGCATCCAAGGCAGGACAGGGCACGCATGGCAAACTCCACGGAATGGGCGCAGAACGCCGATTGCAGCATTGGCGCCGACCGCTGGCAAGTCGATTAAACTGGATTCCATGGACCCGATCACACCGCCGCCGCGCTCGCGCACGATTTACCTGTTGCCCAACCTGTTCACCACCGCCGGCCTGTTCTCCGGTTTCTACGCGATCATCGCCGCGGCCAACGGGGATTTCGTCAACGCCAGCATCGCCGTGTTCGTGGCGGCGGTGATGGATGGCCTGGACGGGCGCGTGGCACGGCTGACCGGCACCAGCAGCGAATTCGGCGTGCAGTACGACTCGCTGGCCGACCTGGTCAGCTTCGGCATGGCCCCGGCGCTGGTGATGTATCACTGGTCGCTGTCGTGGCTGAAGTTCGACGATCCGCTGCTGGGCCGTGTGGGCTGGGCCGTGGCCTTCCTGTATGCGGCCTGCGCGGCGCTGCGCCTGGCCCGCTTCAATACGCAGGTGGCGGTGGTCGACAAGCGCTGGTTCGTCGGCCTGGCCAGCCCGGCCGCGGCCGGCCTGATGATGTCCTTTGTCTGGGCTTTTGCCGACGGCAATCTGGGCTGGGACGGCAACCAGCTGCGCTACGTGGCGCTGGCGGTGACGATCATCGCTGCGCTGCTGATGGTCAGCCGTATCCGTTTCTGGAGCTTCAAGGGCGGCGCTGCCAAGGGCACCCGTTCGGATCGCGTGCCGTTCCTGGTACTCGCCCTGGTGCCGGTGGCCATCGCCATCGCGGTGATCGACCTGCCGCGCGTGCTGTTCGCGGTCGGCATCCTGTACGCCTTGTCCGGCCCGGTGATGTGGGCCGTGCAGCGCCTGCGCAAGAAGCCCGAGGCCGCGTGAGCCAGGACCTGCCCGTGCTGTGGTCACCGGCCCAGCAGGCCTGGCTGCAGGCCATGGGCTATACCGTCTATCACGACGGCCAGCTGGCCGCCGGGCTGGATGCCGCATTGCAGTTGAGCGTGGCCGAAGCCGAGGCCAGTGTTGCCCCGCCGGAGCCGGTGCGGGCCGCTGTGCCGCCGCGTGATGCCCACGCCGCCCCCGCGACCGCAGTACGCGCGGAACGCCCGGCACCGCCGCGCCGCGAAACGCCGGTCAGTGCCCCGGATACCGTGCCGGCGGCTGAGCGCCCGCTGCCCAGCGGCAACGCACGCCAGCCGGTGGTGCGCCTGCCCGATCGCCTGCAGATCGCACTGCTGCGCGCCTCCGGCTGCAACCCGAACGACCCGGCCACCCAGGTACTGATGGACAGCTGGCCGCTGGACCAGCTGCGCCGCGACCCGGCCGCCAAGCGTGCGCTGTGGCCGCAGCTGCGTGCCCTGCGCAAGCGGGGCACGCCGTGAGCGCGGTGACCCGGCCCGGCCCGGTCAGCCTGCGTGCGCTGCGCGAGAGCGACCTCAATGCGGTGATGGCGATCGAACTGCGCGGCTATCCTTTTCCCTGGACCCGCGGCATCTTCATCGACTGCCTGCGCGCCGGTTATCCCGGCCTGGCGATGGAGCGCGATGGCCTGCTGATCGGCTATGGCGTGCTCAGCATCGCCGCCGATGAAGCGCACGTGCTCAACATCTGCATCGACCCGCTGGCACAGTCGCGCGGGCTGGGCCGCCAGCTGCTGCGCGCGCTGGTGCAACTGGCCGCCGACCGTGGCGCCCAGCGCGTCTTCCTGGAGGTGCGTCCGTCCAATACGCCGGCGCTGGCGCTGTACCACAGCGAAGGCTTCAACGAGATCGGCCGCCGCCCGCGCTACTACCCGGCCGCACAGGGCCGCGAGGACGCGGTGGTGATGGCGATCGAGCTGGTCGACGGCGACCTGCAGGTGATGCCGCCGCTGTGACGGAGAAGGGTGCCGGCCAGCGGCCGGCACTACCGCTAGCCGCCAACCTTGGTTGGCACGCTCTGCTCACGCCAGCCGCAACGCCAGCACGCCACCGACGATGAGCGATGCCGCCAGCCAGCGCGCGCGCGGAATCCGCTCGCGCAGCAGGAACACCGAGATCAGCAGCGCGAACAGGATCGAGGATTCGCGCAGCGCCGAAATCATTGCCACCGGCGCCTGGGTCATGGCCCACAACGCCATTGCATAGGAGGCGGTGGTGCCGACGCCACCGGCCAGTCCCAGCGGCCAATGCCGCCGCGCATAGTCCAGCACCGCGCCGCCGCGCGTGTACAACGCCCACAGCGGCAGCGGAATGCCCGACAGCAGGAACAACCACAACGTGTAGCTGAGCGCGCTGCCGGACTGGCGCGCACCCTGCGCATCGACCAGCGTGTAGGTGGCGATCATCGCTGCGGTCAGCAGCGGCAGGCGCAGTTGGCCGCCACGCGCACCCACTGCCATGCACAGGATGCCGGTGCTCACCAGCACCACACCCAGCCACGCTGCAGCGGGCAACGGCTCACCGAGCAGGGTGCCCGCCAGTGCGACCAGGATCGGCGCGCTGCCACGCATCAGCGGGTAGGCCAGGCTCATGTCGACCTGCTGGTAACAGCGTGCGACCAGCCCGTAATAGGTCACCTGCAACAGCACCGACGCGCCCAGCCAGGGCCAGCTGTGCGCGGCGGGAAAAGGCAGGAAGGGCAGGGCGGCGGCCGACAGCAGCGCGGCACTGCCGGTGACCAGCACGGTGCCGAGGAACTTGTCCGGCCCGCGCTTGACGATCGCATTCCAGCTGGCATGCAGTGCCGCAGCGGCGAGAACCAGCAGGAAGATCGAAAGAGGCATCCGGCGATGATGCCATGCGGGGGAATCGGAAACGCCGGGCATCGCCCGGCGTTTCCGATTCCGCTTGGGTGGGTGCCAACCTCTCCCGTCGTGGCAGGTGCCAACCTTGGTTGGCACGCACCGGAGCGCGGCGTTACAGCTTCGCGCGCTGTTCGCGCAGGCCGGCCAGCTGGGTGTTCCAGTCGGCCAGGCGCACGCGTTCCTGCTCGACCACGGCCGGCGGCACCTTGTCGGTGAACTTGGCCAGCTTGGTCTCGCTCTTCGCCTTTTCGGCTTCGACGCGGGCGATTTCCTTGTCCAGGCGCACGCGCTCGGCATCAAGATCGACCAGGCCTTCCAGCGGCACCAGCAGCTTCAGCTCGCCCACGATCGCGGCGGCCGCCGGCGGTGCGCTTTCGCCTTCGGCCAGCCACTGGATGCTGTCCAGCTTCAGCAGGAACGACAGCGAGGTGCTGAAGCGTTCGATGCGCACGCGGTCCTGCGCCAGGCCGGCCTGCAGGCGCAGCGGCACCTGCTTGGACGGTGCGACGTTCAGTTCGCTGCGCACGCGACGCACCGCGCTGATCACCGCCTTCAGCCATTCCACGTCGGCCTCGGCCTGGGCGAAATCACCGGCGAATTCGGCGGCGGTCGGGTAGGGGCGCAGCGACAGCGTGGTTTCGGCCAGGCCCAGGCGTGGGGCCAGCTGCTGCCACAGCTGTTCGGTGATGAACGGCGTCAGCGGGTGCAGCAGGCGCAGCAGCGCTTCCAGCACGTACAGCAGGGTGTGGCGGGTGCTTTCGGCGTCTGCGGCGTCGGCGCCGTTCAGTGCCGGCTTGCTCAGTTCCAGGAACCAGTCGCAGAACTCATTCCACGCAAATTCGTACAGGCATTGCGCCAGCAGGTCGAAGCGGTAGTTGGCGTAGTGGCCCTGCGCCTCGGCGGACACCGCGGCCAGGCGCGCCAGGATCCAGCGCTCGGCATCGGTACGCGGGGTCGGCGCGCCGGTGAATGCCGCACCTTCGGTGTTCATCAGGGCGAAGCGGCTGGCGTTCCAGAGCTTGTTGCAGAAGTTCTTGTAGCCCTCGGCGCGGTTCATGTCGAACTTGATGTCGCGGCCGTGGGTGGCCAGCGCGGCGATGGTAAAGCGCAGCGCATCGGCACCGTGGGCAGCAATGCCGTCCGGGAATTCCTTGCGGGTGGCCTTCTCGATCTTCTCGACCATCTTCGGCTGCATCAGGCCGCCGGTACGCTTGGCGACCAGGTCGTCGATGCTGATGCCGTCGATGATGTCCAGCGGGTCGAGCACGTTGCCCTTGCTCTTGGACATCTTCTGGCCCTGGCCGTCGCGGATCAGGCCGGTGAAGTAGACATCCTTGAACGGGATCTTCCCGACCAGGTTGTCGGTGGCCATGATCATGCGCGCCACCCAGAAGAAGATGATGTCGAAGCCGGTGATCAGCACCGACGACGGCAGGTAGCGGTCGAAGCCGCGTTCGGCCATGGCCTGTTCGTTGGGCCAGCCCAGGGTGGAGAACGGCCACAGCTGCGAGGAGAACCAGGTCTCCAGCACGTCGCTTTCCTGGTTCAGCACCACGTCGCTGCCCAGGTTGTGCTTCGCGCGCACTTCTGCTTCGCTGCGACCGACGTAGCAGCTGCCGGTGGCGGCATCGAACCACGCCGGGATGCGGTGGCCCCACCACAGCTGGCGGCTGATGCACCAGTCCTGGATGTTGCTCATCCAGTGGCGGTAGGTGTTGATCCAGTTCGGCGGCACGAAGGAAATGCTACCGTCCTCGACCAGTTCCAGGCCACGCCTGGCCAGGTCGTCCATCTTCACGAACCACTGGTCGGTCAGGTACGGCTCGATCACCTGGCCGGTACGGTCACCGCGCGGCACCTGCAGTTTGTGTGCCTTGGTCTCGACCAGGATGCCCAGGTCTTCCAGTTCGGCCAGCACCGCCTTGCGCGCGGCGTAGCGGTCCAGACCTTGGAAGCGCTCCGGCGCGTTTTCGTTCAGCGCTGCCACCGGGGTGAACAGGTTGATCATCGGCAGGCTGTGGCGCACGCCCACTTCGTAGTCGTTGAAATCATGCGCCGGGGTGACCTTGACCACGCCGGTGCCGAACGCGCGGTCCACGTAGTCGTCGGCGATCACCGGCACGCGGCGGCCGGTCAGCGGCAGCACCACGCTCTTGCCGATCAGGTGCGCATAGCGCTCATCTTCCGGATGCACCATCACCGCGGTATCGCCCAGCAGCGTTTCCGGGCGGGTGGTGGCGACGACCAGGTAGTCGCGGGTTTCGCGCAGGGTTTCCACGCCGTCGGCATCGCGCTCGACGTGCTCGTAGCTCAGGCCTTCGTCCAGCGTGTAGGCGATCGACCACAGGAAGCCGTCTTCCTCGGCGCTCTCCACTTCCAGGTCGGAAATGGCGGTCTTCAGCACCGGGTCCCAGTTCACCAGGCGCTGGCCGCGGTAGATCAGGCCCTGCTCGTACCAGCGCACAAAGGCTTCATTGACCGCCGCCGACGGCTGCGGGTCCATGGTGAAGGTGCTGCGCGACCAGTCGGCGGAAGTGCCAAGGCGGCGCATCTGGCGTTCGATGGTGTCGCCGGACTGCTGCTTCCACTCCCAGACCTTGCCGATGAAGCCTTCGCGGCCCAGCGAATCGCGGGTCTCGCCCTTGCCTTCCAGCGCCAGGTTGCGGCTGACCACCATTTCGGTGGCGATGCCGGCGTGGTCGGTACCGACCTGCCACAGCGTGTCGTAGCCGCGCATGCGGTGGTAGCGCACCAGCGCGTCCATCAGGGTCTGCTGGAAGGCGTGGCCCATGTGCAGGGTGCCGGTCACGTTCGGCGGCGGCAGCAGGATGGTGTACGGCTCGCCCGTGCCGGACGGCTTGAAGTGGCCGGCCTTCTCCCAGGCCTCGTAGAGGTCGGTCTCGAAGGACTTCGGGTCGTAGCTGGAGGCGAGTTGGGTCATGCGGGGGAACCAGGAGGTAATCGTTGAAGGATCAGGGCGCGGCGGCGGCCCATCAAGGGGGCCGCGGCGCGCTCACATGTCGTGCTTGTTCAGGGCGTAACCGGCGGCCTTGTACTGGCGCCAGCGCTCGCGCAGCGGTTCGCGCGCTTCCGGATCGGCCGGCACCACTTCCAGCACGCGCTCGCACTGGCCCAGCCAGGGCTCGTCGCGCAGGTTGATCACCAGCGGACGCGCCGGTGCCTCGGTGCCGGGTACCGCGATCAGTACCAGGGCCTCTTCCTCGTCCATGTCTTCGCCGGCGATCTGGTGCGGGATGTAGGCGTCGTTGTCGAACGCCCACAGCAGCTCGTCCAGCTCCTCGGCCTGGGCCTGGTCACGGGCCAGCACCAGGGTGAACAACCCGGCGTCATTGGCCTTGCGCGCCAGCTCACAGACCAGGCGCAGCGGCTCGGTCAGGAAGCGGGGCTTGGCGATCAGGTAGAAGTCGGCGCGGGGCATGGCAGGGTCCGGGTCAGGCAGGGGCCCGGCAGTGCCGGGCGAGGCCCCGGCCGGCGTCTGCCGGCCAGGGTCGGGTACGGCATCAGGCGCGGGCGGCCTGGTCCAGCAGCCATTGGCTCAGCAGGCCGACCGGGCGGCCGGTGGCCATGCCACGCTTGCCTTCATCGCTGGCGACGCCGGCGATGTCCAGGTGGGCCCAGCGCTGGCCTTCGGCGAAGCGCGACAGGAAGCAGCCGGCGGTGATCGCGCCGGCCCAGCGGCCACCGATGTTGTAGACGTCGGCGAAGGTCGAATCCAGCATCGGCTGGTACTCGTCCCACAGCGGCAGGCGCCAGGCGCGGTCGAACACGTGCTCGCCGGCGGCCAGCAGCTCGTTGGCCAGGTCATCGTGCTTGCTCATCAGGCCGGCGGTCTGGTGGCCGAGGGCGACCATGCAGGCACCGGTCAGGGTGGCGACGTCGACCAGCGCGGCCGGCTCGAAGCGCTGCGCGTAGGTCAGCGCGTCGCACAGGATCAGGCGGCCTTCGGCGTCAGTGTTGCCCACTTCGATGGTCTTGCCCGACATCGAGGTGATCACGTCCGACGGACGATAGGCGTTGCCATCGATGGCGTTTTCCACCGCCGGGACCACCACGACGAGGTTCAGCGGCAGCTTGGCCTTGACCGCAGCGACGAAGGTGCCGATGACGTTGGCGCCGCCGCACATGTCGTACTTCATTTCCTCGATGCCGCCCTGGGTCTTCAGGTTGACGCCACCGGTATCGAAGGTGATGCCCTTGCCGACCAGCACATAGGGCTTGGCGTCACCTGCACCGGTCCACTTCAGCACGACCAGGCGCGGGCGGTTGGCCGAGCCACGGGCCACGGCCAGCAGCGAGCCCATGCCCAAGGCTTCCATCTGGTGCTCGTCGAGGATCTCGGCTTCGGCACCCTCGTGCTCGCCGGCGAACTTCACGCCCACGTCGGCCAGATAGGCCGGGGTGCAGTAGTTCGGCGGCAGGTTGCCCAGCTCGCGGGCGAACTCGACACCGGCGGCGATGGCCTGGCCCTGGGCCAGCGCCTGCGCGTCGTCACCGGCGATGGCCAGCTGGGCCAGACCGGCATCGTCGGCCTTCTTCTTGCCCAGGGTGGCGGTGTAGCGGTAGGCGGCGTGATCGGCGGCGATCACCGCCTGGCGGATCGCCCAGGCCGCGTCGCGGTCCTTCACCGCCACTTCGGACAGGGTGAACAGCGCGCTGCGGGTGGCGCCGGGCTTCAGCGCGCGCACGGCGTCGCCCACGGCCTTCAGGTACTGCGGCACGCCGAAACGGGCGGCTTCACCGAGGCCGACCACCAGCACGCGCGGGGCGGTCACGCCCGGCAGGTCGTGCAGCAGGGTGGTCGCGCCGGTCTTGCCGGACAGGTCGCCACGCTGGGCCAGGGCGGCCAGGCGGCCACCGCTGGCGGCATCCAGGGCCTGCGCGGCCGGGGTCAGGGTATGGTCGGCATACGCGCCGACCACCAGGCAATCAACGGTGGCGGCGGCCGGAGCAACGTGGTTCAGGGTGAATTCGAGGGCCATTGAGCAGATTCCATTGGCGAGTCCGTACAATCGCAGGCCGTTTACGCCCAGACAGTAGACTGGGCGGCACCGCGAACGAACCCCAGAGTTTAAACCACCGCCCCATGCTGAAGCTCGACCGATACCTGCTGGGCGATTTCGTCCAGAGTTTCCTGGCTACCCTGATCGTCCTGCTGGTGGTCAGCGTGGGCGGCGTGCTGGTGGACATCCTCGGCAACATCGCCGACGGGCGGCTGCCGGCCAAGCTGCTGTTCTCCCAGCTGGGCCTGCAGTTCATCGCCTACCTGCCGCTGATCCTGCCGCTGGCACTGATGCTGGGCCTGCTGCTGGCCGTGGCGCGGCTGTACCGCGACTCGGAAATGGCGGTCATCACCGCCATTGGTGTCGGCCCCAAGCGACTGCTGCGGCCGCTGCTGATGCTGGTGGTGCCGGTGGTGCTGCTGGTCGGCGCCTGCTCGCTGTGGCTGGGCCCGTGGGCGGGCCGGATGGCCGAGCAGATGATCATCGAGGCCAACCGCAGCGTGCTGATGGCCGGCCTGGAGCCGGGCCGGTTCACGCCGCTGCCCAATGGCGGCGTGGTCTACCTGTCCTCGATCTCGCCTGACGGCACCGAGCTCGGCAAGGTGTTCATGCAGCGGCAGAAGGACGATCGCCTGGAAGTGGTGTCGGCCAACAGTGGCCGCATGTACTTCGAGGGCACCCGCCAGCGCTTCCTGGAGCTGGATGATGGCCACCAGGTGGAAGGCCCGGTGGCCGCTGGGCTGGATTACCGGCTGGCGACCTTCGCCCGCAACGACGTGGCCCTGCCCGATGGCGCACAGACCCGCACCGAGGACGACCCGGAACTGATGCCGACCCTGCAGCTGATCGGCGATGCACGGCCGCAGGCGCAGGCGCAGCTGCATCGCCGGTTGGCACCGCCGCTGATCGCGCTGGCGTTCGCCCTGCTGACCGTGCCGCTGGGCCGCAGCTCACCGCGCCAGCAGCGCTACGGCCGCATGATGCTGGCCCTGCTGGCCTACATGGTGGGCACCAACCTGATGTTCATCGGCAGCGGCTGGATTGCCAACGGCAAGATTCCGCCCGCGCTCGGCCTGTGGTGGTTGACCCTGCCGCTGCTGGCGCTGGCGATCTGGATGTATGTACGTGATGGCCGCCTGGGCCGTCCGAAGGGAGCCCGCGCATGAGGCTGCGCCCGATGCGTTTCGACCTGTACCTGGGCCGGTCGGTGTTCACCACCGTGCTGCTGACCTGGGCGGTGCTGGTGGGCCTGGACGTGGTGATGGCCTTCTCCGGCGAGTTCAAGGACATCGGCAAGAACGGCTACACCCTGGGGCATGCCGCCGCGTGGGTGCTGTACACGGTGCCGCGCCGCGCCTACACCATGTTCCCGACGGCCGCAGTGATCGGCGCACTGATGGGCCTGGGCCAGCTGGCCGCGACCTCGGAGCTGACCGCATTGCGTGCACTGGGCCTGTCGCGCAAGCGCCTGAGCGTTTCGGTGGCGATTGCGCTGTCGCTGCTGACCGCGGTGATGGTGCTCAGCGCCGAGACGCTGGGCCCCTGGGGCCAGGACCGCGCCGATGCGCTGAAGTCCAGCGCCAAATGGGGGCGGGATATTGCCACTACCCGTTACTCGGGGCTGTGGGCGCGCGAAGGCGACACCTTCCTCAATGCGCAGAGCGGCGAGGAGCAGCTGGTGGGCGACAAGGGCACGCGGCTGATCCTGCGTGATGTGCGCCTGTACCGGGTCGCCGAAGACGGCAAGATCGCCTCGTTGACCCACGCCGCCACCGCCGAGCACGACAAGGACGGCTGGGTGTTGACCGGCGTGCGCCGCGACACCTTTGGCGAGCGCTCGGCAACCCGTCAGGAAGTGGCACGTGAGCCCTGGAACTCGAAGTTGGACCCGGCCGCGCTGGCGACCGGCATCGCCAAGCCGCGCAACCTCAGCGTGTCCGAGCTCAGCACCAGCATTGCCTACCGCGAACGCAACGGGCTGGACGCGCGCGATTTCGAGGATGTGTACTGGAGCCGCTGGTTCTATCCGGTGAACGTGCTGGCCCTGTGCCTGGCGGCGGTGCCGTTCGCGTTCGGATCGCTGCGCAGCGGCGGCATGGGCAAGCGCCTGTTCCTGGGCATCCTGTTCGCATTGGGCTTCTGGCTGCTGCAGCTGTTCTTCGGCCGCATGGCCGGCGCGCTGAAGTTCGATTACCGCATTGCCTACGCGTTGCCGCCGATCGTGATGCTGGCGGTGTCCGGACTGCTGTTCCGGCGCAAGTCGGGCTGATCCTCGTTGTTGTGGAGCCGAGCCCACGCTCGGCTGCTTTGCGTGCACCGCCCGCCAGCCGAGCGTGGGCTCGGCCCTACACAAGCGCTGCGCAGGATCGGATTGAAGGGTGACGCATCACCGCTTGGGCATGCGCACCAGGCGGGTGCCGCTGGCGCGGTCGTGCCAGGTCAGCCGTTGGCGGTCGATCCAGGCCCACCAGAATCCCAGCCCGCCCAGCAGCAGTGACAGCGTGCCTACCGCAAAGCGCAGCCACAGCTGGCTGCGCCGCAACGGCGCGCCATCGATTGATTGCACTTTCAGCCGCCACGGTCGCATGCCCAGGGTCTGTCCGCCACGGCGCCAGCTGGCCGTGGCGTACCACCCCGTGACCGCCCAGCACACCGCCCACAGCAGCCACTGCCAGGCGCTGAACGGCGCGATGTTCTCGCGCTGTGCGTGGCCGCTGAAGGTGTAGGCGAGGGTGAACAGCGTGCCGGCCAGCATCCACAGTGCCAGCACCGGCAGTGCGTCGTAGACCATCGCCAGCACGCGCCACAGCAGCAATGCGCGCGGATGGAGCATTTCGGTAGCGGCCGCAGGGGCCGTGTCGGTGGCAGGGCGGGACATGCGCCGAGCATACGCAAAGCTGGCCGTGCCCGCAGTGGCCCTCGTATCCTGCATGCATGGCCCTTGTCTCCACCCCCGCCGAACGCCGCCAGCTGGTCCAGCAACTGCCCGAGCTTCGCGCCGACGACAGCGTGCGCATCCAGCGCTTCCTCGATGCGATCTGGGCCGAGAACGGCCTGGCCCGTGCCACGCTCGACAGCTACCGGCGTGACCTCGAAGGGTTGGCGCGCTGGATGGATGGACGCGACGGTGGCCTGGCCGGCATCGAGCGTCCCGGACTGTTCGAGTATCTGGCCTGGCGCACCCGGCATGGCTGGTCGCCGCGCAGCAATGCGCGCCTGCTGTCGGCGTTGCGGGCGTTCTTCGCCGATGCGGTCCGCCGTGGCGAACGCAGCGAGGACCCGAGTGCGCTGCTGGATCCGCCGAAGCTGCCACGGTTGTTGCCCAAGGCCCTGGCCGAGAGCCAGGTCGATGCGCTGCTGGCGGCCCCGGACATCGACAGCCCACTGGGCCTGCGCGATCGCGCCATGCTGGAACTGATGTATGCCGCCGGCCTGCGCGTGAGCGAGCTGGTGTTGCTGCCGGCCACGGCAGTCAACCTGCGCCAGGGCGTGCTGCGGGTCACCGGCAAGGGCAGCAAGGAACGGCTGGTGCCGCTGGGCGAGGAATCCCAGCACTGGCTGGAGCGTTACCTGCAGCAGTCGCGCCCGCAGCTGGTCGGCAAGGGCAAGGTGCATGCCCTGGCGGATGGGCAGACCCCGTTGTTCATCGAACCGACGCTGCATGCGCTGACCCGGCAGGCGTTCTGGCATCTGGTCAAGCGCCACGCACAGGTGGCCGGCATCGACCCGGCGCGGATCAGCCCGCATGGCCTGCGGCACAGCTTCGCCACCCACCTGCTCAACCGCGGTGCCGACCTGCGCGCGCTGCAGATGCTGCTTGGCCACAGTTCCTTGTCGACCACCCAGATCTACACCCTGGTCGCGCGCGAGCACCTGCAGAAGCTGCACGCCCGCCACCATCCGCGCGGCTGAGTGCCGGGCTGAATCGCTGCCCGGGGCGCCGCCGGGCTTCGCCGCCCGGTACCGGCGGCTGTGTCAGAATCCGGGGTCTTCTTCTGTCGCGGACCGCTCCATGCTCCGATTTGCCATCGCCGCCGTGTTCGGTGCGCTCAGCCTGACCGCCTGCGCCCAGCCGGCTCCACCGGCCGCCAAGGCACCCGCCGCCGCTGCGGCCAAGGCCAGTCCGGCCGCGAATGCGCCCGCCGACCAGGCGGTACGCGCCGCACTGACCGCGTTGAACCCCGGTTTCCAGGTGGACTACATTGGCGCCGCGCCGTTCCCCGGCTTCCGCGAGGTCGTCGTTTCAGGCCAGCTTCTGTATGTGTCCGATGACGGCCGCTATCTGTTCCAGTCTCAGCCCTACGACACACGTGCCAAGGGCCCGGCCAACAGCGAAGGCCTGCTCGGCTACCGTCGCGGCCTGCTGGCCAAGGCCAACCATGGCGATCGCATCGTGTTCGCCGCGCCGAACGCCAAGTACACCATCAGCGTGTTCACCGACATCGAGTGCGGCTACTGCCGCAAGCTGCACCAGGACATCGCCGAGCTCAACCGCAACGGCATCACCGTCGAATACCTGGCGTTCCCGCGCATGGGCCTGGGCAGCAAGGACTACACCGACATGATTTCGGTCTGGTGTGCAGCGGATCGTCGCCAGGCGCTGACCAACGCCAAGCGCGGCGGCAGCGTTCCCGCCAGGAACTGCACCAACCCGGTGGCGATGCAGTACGCGCTGGGCCAGCAGCTGGGCGTGAATGGTACGCCGGCGATCTTCGCGCCGGACGGCACCCAGCTGGGGGGGTACCTGCCGCCGGCACAGCTGCGTGCGGCGTTGGAAAAGCTGTCGGCCAAGCGCTGATCGCCGCCGACCTTTTCTGTAGAGCCGAGCCCATGCTCGGCTGCGCAACCATCAGCCGAGCATGGGGCTCGGCTCTACAGGCAGGAAGCCGGGGATGCGTGTCGCATCCCCGGCTTTTTCCTCACTTCAGGCCATCACTGACCGCCTTGGTCAGCGTGCCCTGCGCATCGTCACCGCTGAACTCCCAGACGAACGCGCCGCCCAGGCCCTGGGTCTTCACGTAACCCATCTTGCGGGTGATGTTGGCCGGGGTGTCGAAGCTCCACAGCGTGCTGCCGTTGTAGATCCAGGTGGCGCCGGCGGTGTTGTCGGTGTAGCCCGGCCACGCCAGGCTCTTCAGCACCTTCCAGTCCTCGATGCCGGCTTCATACGTGCCCGGGGCGGCACCGCTGGCGGTCTGGTACAGGCCGTTGTTGGCATTGGCCACGCCGGTCCAGCCACGCCCGTAGTAGCCGATGCCCAGGTTGAGCTTGGCGGCGGGCACGCCACGGCTGATGAAGGCCTCGATGGCGTCGTTGCTGTTGTACAGCTTCTGGTCGCCGGTGGACGGATCATTCGGCGAATCGAACAGCGCCGACTGGTGATTGGTCTTCGCATCCCACGCGCCGTGGAAGTCGTAGGTCATCACGTTGATGTAGTCCAGGTACGGGTGGTACGCCGCCGGATCGGTGACGCGGATCTTGTCGATGCCGGCACCCACCGCCACCGTCAGCAACAGGCCCGGACGCACCGCATCGAGCTGGCGGCGGAACTCGGCCATCAGCGCGGTGAAGTTGGCGTTGTCTTCCGGCTTGCCGCATTCGATGCCGCACGCCACCGGGTATTCCCAGTCGATGTCGATGCCGTCGAACACGCCCAGCGCCGCACCGGCGCCGCCGGCACCGTCGGTCACCGGCAGGTTGCCCTTGATGTAGGCGTCGATGCACGAGGCAACGAAGGCCTGGCGGTTTTCCGGTCGCGCCGCGCTGGAGAAGCCGCGCGACCAGGTCCAGCCACCCAGCGAGATCAGTACCTTCAGGTTCGGGTACTTGGCCTTGAGCTGCTTGAGCTGGTTCCAGTTTCCGCGCAGCGGCTGGTCCCAGGTATCGGCGCTGCCGCTGACACTTTCGGCGGCACTGAAGGCCTTGGTGTAGTCGGCGAAGGCATCGCCACCGGCACCGCTGTTCGGGTCCGACGGCTGGGTGATGCCCACTTCGCAGCGGTTGTTGCGCACGTTGCCGAACGCGTAGTTGATGTGGGTCAGGCGCGCCGCCGAACCGCTGCTGTCGATGTTCTTGACCCGGTAGTTGCGGCCGTAGATGCCCCACTGGGTGAAGTAACCGATGACCCGCTTGCCCGTGGTGCCACCGTCACCGGCCAGCGTGGTGGCGCTGATCTCGGTGCCCTGTGCCGACGCATTGCCGGCGTTGTCGCGGGCGCGTACGCGGTAGCGGTAGGTGGTCGACGCCGTCAGCCCGCCATCGACATAGCTGGCACTGGACGGCGAACCGACCAGGCTGCCGTTGCGGTACACGTCGTAGCCGGCCATGCCGCTGCCGCCGGTGTTGTCGGTGGAAGGGCTCCAGCTGAGCGCGATGCTGTTGGCGGTGCGCGTACCGGCCGCCAACCCGCCGGGTACGCTCGGTGCGGTGGTATCGCCGCTGGCGGCGTTGACAGTGATGGTGATGGTCGCCGTGCTGGCGGTGGCATTGTTGTTGTCGGTGGCCACCGCACGCAGGGTGTGGCTGCCGGCGCTGGCGTTGGCCCAGCTGGCTGCATACGGCGCACTGGTGGCCACGCCGAGCGTGCTGCCGTCGCGGAAGAATTCGACCTTGGCGACGCTGCCGTCCGGATCGCTGGCGGTGGCGGTCACGTTCACCGTGCTGCCGGCGCTGAAGGTGGCGCCGTTGGCCGGCGAGGTCAGGCTGACCACCGGCGGCTGGTTGCTGCCGCTGCCATCGCAGGCACCGAGGTTGGTGTAGTAGGGCGCACCGGCCGGATGGTCCGGCGGCGCGTTCCAAATGTCCTGGTTCGCCCGATAGAGGACGCCTCCTTTCTGCAGGGTATCGCCGGCCCGGTAGATCTTGGCCTGGTCCCACTGGGCCACGCCGGCACAGCTGGCGGCCTGGGCCAGGCCGGGCAGGGCGGCGCTGCCGGCGGCCAGGGCAAGCAGCCAGGCCAGGTGGCGGGGACGACAGCTTCGGGTCGAACGTTCGGCACTGCGCACAATCGGGTCGTACATGGGTGAGTCTCCGATCAAAGGGCGCGCGGGCCCCGATGGCGCCGCGCGTGACGCAGGTCCGGGCATCGCCCGGGAAGGCGACGGAGGGGCCGGACGGAGGCACCTGGGAGGCCGGGGAGAGAGTCCGGCACCAGGTGGGGACAACGTTGTCATCAATTGCGTGGTCAATCCGTGAGCAAGCGCATGGTTCGAGGATTTGGGCGGAGGGCGGCGCTGGCGCGCGCTCGGCGGCCACCGGCGAAGCCCCTCGTGGCTGGGGGCTTTCCGCGAAAAGCAGATTTCTGGGGTTGGCCGGGCGGGTGGGCTGCGCAGGGGACGCCGTGAATACGTCCCTGTAGGCTCGGGCGCGCCATCCATGGCGCTTACGCCCCTGCGCAGCCCACCCGCCCGGCCACGGACAGGTTCCTGCGTGGCCAGCCACGAAAGACAGAACAAGAAATCAAAAGCAAAAGCCGGTCGCTTCGCTCTTCAATGCCTGACTTCTGACATTTTCCTGGTTGCCGGCCAGCGGCCGGCACTACCGGGGAGCATCCACGCATGGCGTGGATCTACCGCAGATCGCGGAAATCTGTCGGGGGCGGGGTGGTGGGGGCCAGCAGGACCGTTGGCGCCATGGATGGCGCCATCGAGCCCCCATGGACGGGTTTACGGCGTGTCCTGCTGGCCCCCACCACCCCGCCATCCCACGGGAACCCAGCTTTTGCTTGGGCCGTTGCTGTTGCTGTTGCCCTGGCCTCGGCGGGTGCCGGGCGCCGCCCGGCCGAAGCCATCCCCCTGCTTCCGGTACAATGTCGGGCCCGTTTCCCAACTACGGTTCCCCGGACATGATGGTCCTCGAGGGCGCGCCCGCCCTGTCGCCGTTCCGCCGCGAACGTCTTGAATCCCGCCTGCAGTCCATCGCTCCCTCCCTGCGCATCAGCGGTGCCTGGCACGTCTACTTCGTGCAGCCCGAAGGCAGCGCCGCCCCCGACCTGACCACGCTGTGCCGCATCCTCGAAGCGGCGCCGCAGGCCGAAGCCGTGGCCGAAGGCGCAGTCAGCCGCATCGTGGTGCCGCGCCTGGGCACGCTGTCGCCGTGGTCGAGCAAGGCCACCGAACTGGTCCGCGGTGCCGGCCAGCCGGTCAGCCGGGTCGAACGTGGCCTGCGCATCGACGTGCAGGGCTGGCCGGCCGATGCCGCCGCCCAGCAGGCGCTGGTCAAGGCGCTGCACGACCCGATGACGCAGTCCGTGCTGGAGACCGTGGAACAGGGCCAGGCGCTGTTCTCGGCACCGGCCCGGGGTGAACTGGAGCGCGTGCCGGTGGACCAGCTGGAGGCCGCCAACCAGCGCCTCGGCCTGGCCATGGCCCAGGACGAGATCGACTACCTGCGCGAGCGTTTCACTGCGCTGGGCCGGTCGCCGTCGGACGTGGAACTGATGATGTTCGCGCAGGCCAATTCCGAGCACTGCCGCCACAAGATCTTCAATGCCAGCTGGACCATCGACGGCCAGGAGCAGGACCGCTCGCTGTTCCGGATGATCAAGAACACCCACCAGCAGACCCCGCAGCACACGCTCAGCGCGTACAGCGACAACGCCGCAGTGATCGAAGGCCATCCGGCGTCGCGCTATCGCCCCGATCCGGCCAGTGGCGAATACCGCCGCGAAGCGCAGGTGCCCAGTGCCTTCCAGATCAAGGTGGAAACCCACAACCACCCGACCGCGATCGCACCGTTCCCGGGCGCCTCGACCGGCGCGGGTGGCGAGATCCGCGACGAAGGCGCGACCGGCCGCGGTGGCAAGCCGAAGGCGGGCCTGACCGGCTTCTCGGTCTCGCACCTGCGCATTCCGGAATTGCCGCAGCCGTGGGAGGCGCCGCGCGCGCTGAATCCGCGCATGGCACCGGCGCTGGAAATCATGACCGACGGCCCGCTCGGTGGCGCCGCGTTCAACAACGAGTTCGGCCGCCCGAACCTGCTTGGCTACTTCCGCAGCTTCGAGCTGCCGGAAGGCGCCGATCTGGTGCGCGCCTACGACAAGCCGATCATGCTGGCCGGTGGCCTCGGCGCGATCGACCGCGTGCAGGTCGACAAGATCCCGCTGCAGGCCGGTGATGCGGTGATCGTGCTGGGTGGCCCGGCGATGCTGATCGGCCTGGGCGGCGGTGCGGCCAGTTCGGTGGCCTCCGGTGAAAGCGCCGAGGACCTGGACTTCGCCAGCGTGCAGCGCGACAACCCGGAAATGGAGCGCCGCTGCCAGGAGGTCATCGACCGCTGCGTGGCGATGGGCGCCAACAACCCGATCAAGTTCTTCCACGATGTCGGCGCCGGTGGCCTGTCCAACGCCATCCCCGAACTGCTGCACGACTCGAACGTCGGTGGTGTCATCGACCTGGGCAAGGTGCCCACCGATGATCCGTCGCTGTCACCGATGCAGCTGTGGTGCAACGAGTCGCAGGAACGCTACGTGCTGGGCGTGGCCCAGGAGCGCCTGGCCGAGTTCGCCGCGCTGTGCGCCCGCGAGCGCTGCCCGTTCGCTGCGGTCGGCGTGGCCACCGCCGAGGAACATCTGGTGGTGGCCTACGGTGCCGTGCCGGGCCACACTCCGGCCGATGCACCGATCGACCTGCCGATGGACGTGCTGTTCGGCAAGCCGCCGAAGATGCACCGCGATACCGCGCACCCGCCGGCACCGCGCTGGCCGGCGCTGAAGACCGGTGGCCTGGACCTGCAGGAAGCCGGCCTGCGCGTGCTCGCGCACCCGACCGTGGCCTCGAAGAACTTCCTGGTCACCATCGGTGACCGCAGCGTCGGCGGCCTGACCGCGCGCGAGCAGATGGTCGGCCCGTGGCAGCTGCCGGTGGCCGATGTGGCAATTACCCTGGCCGATTTCGACGGCGTGGCCGGTGAGGCGATGTCGATCGGCGAGCGCACCCCGCTGGCCCTGCTCGATGCTGCTGCTTCGGCACGCATGGCGGTGGGCGAAGCGCTGACCAACCTGTGCGCGGCCCCGGTCGATGCGCTGGATGAGATCAAGCTGTCGGCGAACTGGATGGCCGCGGCCGGTCACCCGGGCGAAGACGCGCTGCTGTACGACGCGGTGAAGGCGGTGGGCATGGAACTCTGCCCGCAGCTGGACATCAGCATCCCGGTGGGCAAGGACTCGCTGTCGATGCAGGCGCAGTGGCACGACCAGGGCGAAGCGCACAAGAGCGTGTCGCCGGTGTCGCTGGTGATCTCGGCGTTCGCGCCGGTGGCCGACGTGCGCCAGCAGTTGACCCCGCTGCTCGACCGGGAGGTGGACAGCGAGCTGTGGCTGATAGGCCTCGGTGCCGGCAAGCAGCGCCTGGGTGGTTCGATCCTGGCCCAGGTGCATGCCGACCACGGCGACCTGCCGGCCTTCGCCGGTGCCGCCCCGGACCTGGACGATCCGCAGCGCCTGCGGGGTTTCTTCGAACTGATCCGCGATGCACGCCAGTCCGGCCTGCTGCTGGCCTATCACGACCGCAGCGACGGCGGTGCTTTCGCCGCGCTGTGCGAAATGGCCTTCACCTCGCGCCTGGGCCTGGACATCGCCCTCGATGCCTGGGGTGACGATCCGTTCCGCAGCCTGTTCAACGAAGAACTGGGCGCGGTGGTGCAGATCGCACGCGAAGACCGCGCCGCGTTTGCCGACCTGGTTGAACGCCATGCATTGACCGAATGCGCGCAGCGCATCGCCAAGCCGACCACCGCACCGGTGGTGCGCGTGTCGCTGGGCGGCGAGAACCTGGCCGAGTGGCGCTGGGAAGCGTTGTTCGATGCCTGGTGGTCGGTCACCCACGCGATGCAGAAGCGCCGCGACAACCCGGCCAACGCCGATGCTGAGCGCGAGGTCGCGCGTGCGTTCAACGCACCGGGCCTGAAGCCGAAGCTCAGCTTCGACCTCAACGAAGACGTGGCCGCACCGTTCATCAGCACCGGTGCGCGCCCGCGCGTGGCGGTGCTGCGCGAGCAGGGCGTCAACGGCCAGATCGAAATGGCCAACGCCTTCGAACGTGCCGGCTTCCGTGCTTTCGACGTGCACATGAGCGACCTGATCGAAGGCCGCGTGGCCCTGCAGGACTTCACCGGCCTGGTCGCCTGTGGTGGTTTCAGCTATGGCGACGTGCTCGGTGCCGGCCGTGGCTGGGCCACCTCGATCCTGGAGCGCAGTGCACTGCGTGATGCCTTCGCTGCGTTCTTCGCGCGCGAAGACAGCTTCGCGCTGGGCGTATGCAACGGCTGCCAGATGATGAGCCAGCTGAAGAACATCATTCCGGGTGCCGAGCACTGGCCGCAGTTCCGCCGCAACGCCAGCGAGCAGTTCGAAGCCCGCACCGCGCTGCTGGAAGTGGTGGAATCGCCGTCGATCCTGCTGCGTGGCATGGCCGGTTCGCGCCTGCAGGTGGCGGTGGCGCATGGCGAAGGCCAGGCCGTGTTCGACAATGCCGTCGACCAGGCTGCTGCACGTGTCTCGCTGCGCTACATCGATGGCAATGGCAAGGTGGCCAGCCAGTACCCGCTGAACCCGAACGGTTCGCCGGACGGCATCACCGGCCTGACCAGCAGCGACGGCCGCGTCACCATCATGATGCCGCACCCGGAACGCACCCCGCGCGCGCTCAACCTGAGCTGGGCACCGGCGGAATGGCAGGGTGATTCGCCGTGGATGCGCATGTTCCGCAACGCGCGGGTGTGGTGCGGCTGATCGCATCGTCCCGCGCAGGCTGCAATGCCACCGCGTATGGAAGAACCCGCCGCTTCGTCGGCGGGTTTTTCTTTGCACGCGTGAAACCCTTGTCGCGCCCGCTAGTTACATCGGTTTTCATGCGCCAGCGGTCCGTCACGTGTACCTAACAAAATACTTTTATAAACACGTGAAATGGTGAACTGCTTCACGGCAATAGCATTTGTCGTGTCAAAGTCTTGACGATCTGCAAAGTTGCCGTTAACACTTGAACCCCGTTTCAGAACCATTCATTCCGCAGTAACCGCTCGGCGCACGCGCTCGGTTTTCTGTCGCTGCGCGCCGTTCGGCAATACCCCGCAGTAAATCACGCGAATAAACGCCCCCAGGGGACGTTGGGCCAGAAGGCCCGGCGATGGCGTTGCTTTGCCGAAAACCAGTCCAATCAGGAGCCGTACCGATGAATCGGATTTATCGCAAGGTCTGGAACAAAGCATTGGGTCAGTTGGTGGTGGCCTCGGAACTGGCCTCCTCTGACAGCAGCGGTGGTGTTGTCGACCAGCGCCGCGATACGACACCGGCCACGCCCGCGCTGTTGGCGGTGGCACTGGGCCTGGTATTGGGATTGGGCATGAGCAGTTCCGCCGCCGCACAGTCGGTGCAGATCGGCGGCAGCGCCACCTGCGTGGCATTCAGCGGCAAGCTGCTGGAAAAATGCCTGGTCGAAGGCTCCGCCAGTGCCAAGGGCAGCAACGCGGTGGCGATTGGCAGCAACAGCAGCGCCACTGCCGCCAACAGCGTGGCGCTGGGCGCAGGCTCCAGGGCCACCCGCGCCAACACGGTGTCCGTTGGCGATGCCGGCAAGGAACGGCAGATCACCAACGTGGCCGCCGGCACCCAAGCCACCGATGCGGTGAACAAGTCACAGCTGGATGCGCAGGCGCGCGCCACGCAGGTCGCGCTGGCGGACGTGGCCGCCGATGGCGAGCGCTATTTCAAGGCCGATGGCGCCGGTGATGACAGCGACGCGGCGAAGATCGACGGGCAGGGCGCGGTTGCCGCCGGTGCCGGTGCACAGGCGTTGGCCAATGCCACGACTGCTATCGGCACCCAGGCGATTGCCGCCGGCCTGGGCGCCAGCGCGTTCGGCCAGGGCGCCCTGGCAATCGGCGACGCCAGCGTGGTGGTCGGGCAGAGCGCCGCAGCGTTCGGTCTTGGTGACACCGCCGTCGGCGCCAGCGCCTATGCCGCCAGCGAGAACGGCGCGGCCACCGCACTGGGTGCGTTGTCCGAAGCCACCGCCGATGGCGCCACTGCCGTCGGTGGCGGTGCCGTGGCGATGGGCCCGGGCAGTACCGCACTGGGCCGTGGCGCCACTGCCGCCAATGAAGCATCGATCGCGGTGGGGGCGTTCAGCACCGCCGTGGGTGAGTACAGCACCGCGCTGGGGTCCAACTCGGCGGCGGTCGCCACCGGCAGCGTGGCGCTGGGCGCCGGCTCGCTGGCCGACCGTGTCGACACCGTGTCGGTCGGCGCCGCCGAATACGGCCTGACCCGGCAGATCACCAGCGTCGCGGCGGGCACCGAAGACACCGACGCGGTCAATGTCGGCCAGCTGAAGGACGTGGCCGCCGTGGCCGATGCCACCGCCAGGCACTTCCAGGCCACGGGCAGCCGCAACAGCGATGCGGGCGCGCTGGCCGAAGGTGACGAGGCACTGGCGGCCGGCGAGGCGGCCAACGCCATCGGCAACGGCACCACCGCCGTGGGCGCGGGCGCCAATGCCGTCGCACAGAACGCGACCGCGGTGGGCAACAACGCACTGGCCTCAGGCCAGAACAGCGCGGCATTCGGCAACAACGCACAGGCCAACGGCCCGGGCAGCGTCGCCGTCGGTGGTGCTGCGGTGGATGCCGATGGCAATCCACTGATCACCAGTGGTGGCGTGCCGGTCGAAACCGGCGCCACCAGCGCAGGCGTCGGTGGCACTGCAGTCGGTGCCAGTGCCGAAGCCAGTGGATTTGCGGCGTCGTCCTACGGCGTTGGCGCGTATGCCGCCGGTGCGCAGTCGTCCGCATTCGGTGCGGTCGCCAATGCCATCGGTGACTACTCCACCGCACTGGGTACGCAGAGCACCGCCACCGGTACCAGCAGCGTCGCCATCGGTGGCCCGGCCGACCTGATTCCGGGCCTGGGCTTCTTCGTGCAGACCCAGGCCAGCGGCGAAGCCGCCACCGCGGTCGGCGCCGGTGCCATCGCCAGCGGTGATCGTGCGGTGGCCAACGGCAGCCTGACCGAAGCGTCCGGTGCGGAATCCACCGCCGTCGGCTACTTCGCTTACGCCCCGGGTGAGAATGCCAGCGCGCTCGGCGCGCAGACCTGGGCCAGCGGCGCGCAGAGCACCGCCGTCGGTTATTACGCCACCGCACGCGGTGCCAACAGCGTTGCACTGGGCGCGAATTCCGAAGCGGTGCGCGCCAACAGCGTGGCGGTCGGCAGCGCCGGCAACGAACGGCAGATCACCAGCGTTGCCGCGGGCAGTGAAGCCACCGATGCGGTCAATCTGGCCCAGTTGAAGGACGTCTCTGCCGTGGCCGATGCCACCGCCAAGCACTTCCAGGCCACCGGCAGCAGCAACAGCGATGCCGGTGCGCTGGCCGAAGGCGAAGATGCGCTGGCCGCCGGCGAGGCGGCCAACGCGATCGGCAATGGCAGCAGTGCACTGGGAGCGGGCGCCGTTGCCATCGCGCAGAGCGCCACTGCCGTCGGCAGCAATGCGCTGGCTTCGGGGCAGGGCAGCGCGGCCTTCGGCGCGGCGGCCACCGCCAGTGGCAGCAACGCCACCGCCCTGGGAACGCAGAGCAGCGCCACTGGCGCCGGCAGCGTCGCCATCGGTGGCCCGGCCGACATCGTGCCGGGCATGGGCCTGTATGTGCAGACGCGTGCCAGCGGCGTGTCCTCCACCGCGGTAGGTGGCGGTGCGGTCGCCAGTGGTGACCGCTCGTTGGCCAACGGCAGCTTCACCGAAGCGGTGGGCGCGGAGTCCACTGCGCTGGGTTACTTCGCTTATGCCGCAGGCGACAACGCCAGCGCACTGGGCGCGCAGACCTGGGCCATCGGCAAGGACAGCACGGCCATCGGTTACTACGCCACCGCTGGCGCCGAAAACAGTGTCGCGCTGGGCGCCTATTCGGGCTCCAACCGGGCCAATACGGTGGCCGTGGGCACCAATGGCAATGAACGCCAGATCGTCAGCGTGGCCGCGGGTACGCAAGCGACGGATGCAGTGAACAAGGCGCAGCTGGACGCCGTGGCCAGCACCGCCGACGGCACCGCGCGCTTCTTCCAGGCACAGCCCGAAGCGGGCAGTGATGCCGGTGCGTTCGCCGAGGGCGAGGGCGCGGTCGCGGCCGGCTCCTCGAGCAACGCGATCGGTGCTGGTGCGGTTGCACATGGCGCAGCCGCGTCGGCGATCGGTGATGACAGCGTGGCAGTGGGTCGCAACAGCAGCGCCACCGGCAACGGCGGTGTTGCCATCGGTGGCCTCGGACAGGCCTACGATGAGTACAACCAGCCGATCATCGGCGCCGACGGCAAGGCGCAGCAGGTGGGCACCACGGCGGTTGCCGATGCCACGGCGGTCGGCAGCGGTGCACAGGCCACCGGGGCTGCCAGCAGTGCGTTCGGCAATGCCGCCAAGGCCAGCGGCGACAACAGCTTCGCGGCCGGCGGCAAGTCGCGTGCGACCGGCAGCTATGCCGTTGCGGTCGGTGACAGCGCCTTCGCCAGCAGCGATGACAGCACCGCTGTCGGTGGCTACAGCTGGGCCACGGCCAGTGGTGCGAGCGCCTTCGGATCCGGTGCATGGGCCACCGCCACCAATGCCTCGGCGTTCGGCAACGCGGCCTGGGCCAGCGGCAGTGGCGCAACCTCCATCGGCTACAACAGCTGGGCCAATGGTGCCAGCTCCACCGCGGTCGGCCGTGGTGCCTTCGGCTATGGCGACAACAGCGTGGCGCTGGGCTTCCAGGCGCTGGGCAACAGCCTCAACAGCATTGCCATCGGCACCAACACGGTGGCCGGTGGTGAAAGCGCGATCGCGTTGGGCGCCGGCAGCAACGCCAGCGCCAGCAATGCTGTCGCGCTCGGTGCCGGTTCGGTTGCCAGTCGTGCACGCACGGTGTCGGTGGGCAGCAGCGGCAACGAGCGGCAGATCACCAACGTCGCTGCCGGTACCCAAGCCACGGACGCGGTGAACAAGGCACAGCTGGATGAGGTCGCGAGCACCGCCACCACCACCAGCCGCTTCTTCCAGGCCAGTGGCAGCGATGACGACGTAGCCGGTGCGCTGGTGGAGGGTGACAACGCGCTGGCCGCCGGTGATGCGGCCAACGCCATCGGCAACGGCGCCACCGCGCTCGGCAGTGGTGCCAATGCGCTGGCCAACAACGCGCAGGCGATCGGTTTCAACGCGCTGGCCAGCGCCGCCAACGCCAGCGCCGTCGGTGCCAACGCCCAGGCGACCGGTGAGTACGCCACCGCACAGGGCGCGGAAAGCGAAGCCAGCGGCGAGCAGAGCGCGGCGTTCGGTGCCGCCAGCATCGCCAGTGGTGCCGGCAGTACCGCCAACGGTGTGTTGTCCGAAGCCTCCGGCGAGGAAGCCGTGGCGGTGGGCTACTTCAGCAACGCCAGCGGCAGCGGCTCCACCGCGGTCGGCAGCGAGAGCATCGCCAGCGGCACCGCGTCGGCCGCGTTCGGCATCGGCGCCGAAGCGACCGGTGGCTACAGCACCGCCATCGGTGGCTATGCGCAGGCATCGGCGTTCAACGCCACCGCCTTCGGCAACTTCGCCAATGCCTCCGGTTCCAACAGTGTGGCAGTGGGTGGCGATGCGGAAGCCTCCGGTGCCTACAGCACGGCCACCGGCCAGGGCAGCCTGGCCACCGGCACCAACAGCGTCGCCGTCGGCGGCTCGCTGTTCGGCGTGCTGGCCACCGAAGCATCGGGCAATTACTCCACCGCCGTCGGTGGCGGCGCCTGGTCCGGCGGCATCAACAGCACCGCACTGGGCAACGCCGCCGAATCGCGCGCGGCCAACAGCGTGGCGCTGGGCGCCGATTCGATTGCGGACCGCGACAACACCGTGTCGGTTGGCGGTGCTGGCAATACCCGCCAGATCACCAACGTGGCCGATGCCACGCAGGGCACCGATGCGGTCAACAAGAACCAGCTAGACGCCGTCGCCGCAGCAGCGGAGAAGACCAGCAGGCAGTTCCAGGCCAGTGGCAACGCCGAGGGTGAAACCGGCGCCCTGGTCGAGGGCGACAACGCGTTGGCGGCCGGTGACGCGGCCAACGCCATCGGCAACGGTGCCACCGCACTCGGCAGCGGCGCCAATGCACTGGCGGCCAACGCCACGGCGGTCGGCATCGATGCGCTGGCCACCGGCAACAACGCCGCAGCACTGGGCAGTACCGCACAGGCCACCGGCGAAGACAGCCTTGCGCTCGGTACCGGCGCCAGCGCCAGCGAACTCGGCGCCAGCGCCGTGGGTGCGCGTGCACAGGCCAGTGGTGCGTACAGCAACGCGACCGGCACCGAATCCAACGCCAGCGGCACGCAGGCACTGGCCAGTGGCTTCCGCAGTGCCGCCTCCGCCGATGGCACCACCGCGGTCGGTGGCTATGCCGAAGCCAGCGGTCGCCTCGGCACCGCGTTGGGCTACGGCTCGGCGGCCAGCGGTGCCAACACCACGGCAGTGGGCTTCGGCGCCGCCGCGGCCGGTAGCGGTGCCGTTGCGGTCGGCCAGTCCAGCGAAGCCAGTGGCGCCGAGAGCGTGGCCATCGGTGGCAGCACCTTCTTCGGCCTGATCCCGTCGCGCGCCAGCGGCACCGGCGCGGCGGCCTTCGGTGCCGGCGCCTGGGCGACCGAAGATTACGCCACCGCGATCGGCTGGAATTCGTGGGCGGATGCGGCAGATGCCACGGCACTGGGCGCCAGTGCCACCGCCAGCGGGTTGAACAGCGTGGCGCTGGGCGCCGGCTCCAAGGCCGAGCGCGACAATACCGTGGCCGTGGGCACCGCGGGCGGTGAGCGCCAGGTGACGCATGTGGCGGCGGGCACCGAGGCCACCGACGCGGTGAACAAGGGCCAGCTGGACGCGGTTGCCAGCGTTGCCGACAGGACTGGCCGGCAGTTCCAGGCCAGCGGCAACGCCGATGGCGAAGCCGGTGCACGGGTGGAGGGCGACGACGCGCTCGCCGCTGGCAATGCGGCCAATGCGATTGGCAACGGCGCCACCGCAGTGGGCAGCGGCGCAACGGTGGTCGCGGCCAATGCCACGGCGGTCGGCGTCGACGCACTGGCCACGGCCGAGCAGGGTGTGGCGATCGGCAGCGGTGCCAGCAGCACCGCAGGCGGTGCCGTCGCGCTGGGTGCACAGAGCAGCAGCGGCGGCGCCGCCAGCATTGCGATCGGCGCGCAGTCGCAGTCGCAGGGCATCGGGGCGACCGCTGTCGGCGGCATGGCCGAGGCCGCCGGCCTGGCGGCCACCGCCGTGGGCTACGGCGCGATCGCCGATGGTCGCGAAACCACGGCAGTCGGCAACTTCGCACAGGCCAATGGCTGGCGCGCCACGGCGTTTGGTGCAGGCGCCAGCGCCGGCTTCTTCGGCACCGCGATCGGCAGTGCCGCGCAGGCCGCCGACGTGTCCACGGCGGTGGGCCAGGGCACCATTGCGCAGATCGCCGGCGCCGGCTTCGGCGTGCAGGCCAAGGCGGGCGAGTACGGCACCGCTCTGGGCAACAACGCCGCGACCGGATTGAACGGCGTGGCGGTCGGCTTCAATGCACTGGCCGGACAGGATGCCGCCAGCGTCAGTGCAGGCCGGTTCACCACCGCCATCGGCAGTGAGGCGTGGGCTACCGAAGACGGTGCCACCGTGGTCGGTTACAACAGTTACGCGCAGGCCAGCAACGCGACGGTGCTCGGCAGCAATACCTGGACCACCAAGGACGCCGGCAACAGCGTCGCGTTGGGTGCGGGCTCGCTGGCCGACCGCGCCGATACGGTGTCGGTGGGTGCCGCACAGGAGTGGGTCGATGCTGCCGGCGTCACCCACAGCGCGATCAACCGCCAGCTCACCAATGTCGCGGCCGGTACGCAGGCCACCGATGCGGTGAACAAGGGCCAGCTGGATGCAGTGGCCGCCACCGCCGATGCGGTCGGCCAACGCTTCAAGGCCAACGGTTCGGGTACCGCCAGTGCCACCGGCACGGATGCCGTCGCCATCGGCGGCAACGCCAACGCCAGTGGAAGCCGCAGCAATGCGCTGGGCAGTGGTGCCACGGCCATCGGCAACGCGGCGCTGGCACTGGGCGCCAACAGCGGCGCCAGCGGCAACAACTCAGTGGCATTGGGTGCCGGTTCGCGGGCGCTGGAGGCCAACGTGGTCTCGGTCGGCGGTGGCAACGGCACCGCCGGTCCGGCCACGCGGCGGATCGTCAATGTTGCCGACGGCCGCATTGCTGCCGGCAGCACCGATGCGGTCACCGGGTCACAGCTCAACGTCACCAACCAGCGCGTGGGCGCAGTGGAAACCCGCGTGGGTGATTTCGATGCGCGCATCGCCACGGTCGAGACCACGGCGGCCAGTGCGGTCGGCTATGACGACGCCAGCCGTGATCGCCTGACCCTGTCCGGCTTCCAGGGCACCACCATCGACAACGTCGGTGCCGGCAGCATCGCCGCCGGCAGCCGCCAGGCGATCAATGGCGGGCAGTTGTTCCAGTCGCTCAGTGATGCCGCCAGCTTCCTCGGCGGTGGCGCCAGCGTCGGCATGCAGGGTGTGTTCGTGGCGCCGAACTACGTGATCCAGGGCGCGACGTACAGCAACGTCGGCGATGCGCTCGGTGCGCTGGACCGCAAGGTCAGCGAGATCGATCGCCGCACCGCCGGTGGCACGCGCGCAGGTGCTTCCAGCCTGCGCGCAATGAGTGCGTCGCTGGATGAAAGCCCGCTGGCCAGCGTCGCCGACGCAGCGGTGACCGCCGATGCGGCACCGGCCAGCGCCGCACGCGTGCAGGGCACTCCGACTGCCGCTGCCGCCGGCGCCGGGATTCCGGTTGGCACCCCGGCCACGGGCTTCAATGCCGTCGCCATGGGTGAAGGCGCAGTGGCCAGTGGCGCCTCGTCCACCGCCATCGGCCAGGGCGCCAGTGCCACTGCTGCCAACGCGGTGGCTTTGGGCCAGGGCTCGGTTGCCGACCGTGCCAATACGGTGTCGGTGGGCAGCGAAGGCAACGAGCGCCAGGTCACCAACGTCGCCGCGGGCACCACCGCCACCGACGCCGTCAACAAGGGCCAGCTGGATCGTGGCATGGCCACCGCCAACAGCTACACCGACAGCCGCGTCCAGGCCGTTGCCGACAGCTTCGATGTGTTCAAGGGCGAGATCGACGGGCGCCTGCGCCACATGGATCGTCGCATCGACCGCCAGGGTGCGATGAGTGCGGCGATGCTCAACATGGCCACCAGTGCCGCCGGTATCCGCACCCAGAACCGGGTCGGCGTCGGCATCGGTTTCCAGGGCGGCGAGTCGGCGTTGTCGCTGGGCTACCAGCGTGCGATCAGCGATCGCGCCACGGTTACCTTCGGCGGTGCCTTCAGCAGTGACGACAGCTCGGTTGGCGTCGGTGCCGGCTTCGGCTGGTAAGCCAAACCACTGCGCCGGCGGCCACCCACGCCGGCGCCAAACCTGCAAACAGGGCCTGGGGGGAGGTCACGGCAATCCCGGCTGGGCCGGCCGGGAGTCGTCAAGGAATGATGGCCGCAGTGTTGGTTCGATCCATGACCCAGAAGAGGAATTCGACGTGATCAAGAAGCAGAACCTTCGCATCAATGTGCTTGCCGCCGCCGTGCTGTCGATGACCGCGGTGGGTGCCGTCCACGCCGCTGGACTGCCGACCCGCGAACCGGTGCGCCAGGCCAGTGCTGCCCAGCCGGGCACCGACCGCATCATCGTCAAGTATCGTGCCGGTAGCGCTGCAGCCGGTGACCGTTCGGCCAAGCTGTCCACCGTGCAGTCGGCGCTGACCCGCGCCAGCCTGGCCGGCGGTACCGCGCGCGCCAGTACGCTGGGCCCGCAGGTGGTACGCCGGCTGGGCGTGGGCGCGGATGTGATCCGCCTGCAGGGCCGCCTGGCACCGGCCGAACTGCAGCGCGTGCTGAAGGAACTGAAGGCCGACCCTGCGGTGCAGTACGCCGAGGCCGACGTGAAGCTGCGCCGCAGCGAACTGCGCGCCGGTGACGTGCAGCCTGCGCTGGCGCCGAATGATCCGTACTACCAGCAGTACCAGTGGCACCTGCACAACGCCACCGGCGGCATCAATGCACCGTCGGCGTGGGACGTGTCGCAGGGTGAAGGCGTGGTGGTGGCGGTACTCGATACCGGCATCCTGCCGCAGCACCCGGACCTGGTCGGCAACCTGCTGGAAGGCTACGACTTCATCAGTGATGCCGAGACGTCGCGCCGTGCCACCAACGATCGCGTGCCAGGCGCGCAGGACTATGGTGACTGGGTCGAGAACGACAACGAGTGCTACACCGGCTCCGTCGCGGAGGACAGCTCCTGGCACGGTACCCACGTGGCCGGCACCGTGGCCGAGCAGACCAACAACGGCGTCGGCATGGCCGGTGTCGCGCACAAGGCCAAGGTGCTGCCGGTGCGCGTGCTCGGCAAGTGCGGTGGCTACCTTTCCGATATCGCCGACGCCATCACCTGGGCCTCCGGCGGCACGGTGGCGGGCGTGCCCGCCAATGCCAACCCGGCCGAGGTCATCAACATGAGCCTCGGCGGCAGCGGCAGCTGCGACGGGACTTACCAGGATGCGATCAACGGCGCAATCTCGCGGGGCACCACCGTGGTCGTGGCCGCAGGCAACGAGACCGACAACGCCTCCAAGTACCGTCCGGCCAGTTGCGACGGCGTGGTGACCGTCGGTGCTACCCGCATCACCGGCGGCATCACCTATTACTCCAACTACGGCACCCGCGTGGACCTGTCCGGTCCGGGGGGTGGCGGCAGCGTCGATGGCAATCCCGGCGGCTACGTCTGGCAGTCCGGTTCCGATGCGGCCACCACGCCGGAGTCGGGCAGCTACAGCTACATGGGCATGGGTGGCACGTCGATGGCCTCGCCGCACGTGGCTGCCGTCGCGGCACTGGTGCAGAGCGCGCTGATCGCCAAGGGCAAGGATCCGCTGGGCCCCGCGGCGATGCGCACGCTGCTGAAGGAAACCGCGCGTCCGTTCCCGGTCAGCATCCCGACCGCCACTCCGATCGGCACCGGCATCGTCGATGCCAAGGCGGCGCTGGCCAAGGCACTGGAAGAGCCGTGCACCGAGAACTGCGGGCCGGTGGCGACGCCGCTGACCAACAAGATCGCCGTGGGGGGGCTGAACGGTACGGCCGGCAGCAGCCGCCTGTACAGCTTCGAGGCAGCCGCCGGAAAGCAGCTCAGCGTGATCACCTACGGTGGCACCGGCAACGTGTCGGTCTACATCGCCCAGGGACGTGAGCCGAGCGCCAGCGACAACGATGGCAAGTCGACCCGTCCCGGCACGTCCGAAACGGTACGGGTGAACAAGCCGGTGGCAGGCACCTACTACATCAAGGTAGTGGGCGAAGCGGCCTACAACGGCGTGAGCATCCTCGCCACGCAGTAAGCCTGACGTGTCGTAGTTGAACGGCCGAGGCCCGTCATCCTGTGTGACGGGCTTCGTCTTTTTATGAAAGCTGGCCGCAGGGCGGCGGAAATCATGGCTTAACTGCTAAAGTCGGTCCGATTGACAGGAGAGTCACGTGAACGCGCTCGCTGCAACCGTTACCGACGATGCCGAAGGCCGCATCCTGGATGCGCTGCTGGCACGCGGCCGGCTCAAGGAAGGAGACCTGGCGCGCGCGCGGCCGCTGCACGCCGAGGCCGGCGGCAGCCTGCTGGGCCTGCTGGTGCGCCTGGGCCTGGTGTCTGAACGCGACCAGGCACAGGCCAGCGCCGAGGTGCTGGGCCTGCCGCTGCTGGAGGGCAAGCAGGTGCCGGAGGCCCCGCCGCAGGCGCTGGCCGAGGGACTACCGCTGTCGCTGCGTTTCCTGAAGCAGTTCCATGTGTGCCCGCTGGAGTTGGATGAACACGGGGTGCGTCTGTGGCTGGCCGATGCCCACGATGCCTATCCGCAGCAGGCCGTGCAGTTGGCGCTGGGGGTTCCGGTGACACCGGTGCTGGGCATGCGCGCGGAGATCGATGACCTGGTCGAGCGCTGGTTCGGCCAGGGCCGCAGCGCGATGGGCGCGATCGTGGAAACCGCCGATGGCGAGGGCGGCGCGGTCGACGATATCGAGCACCTGCGCGACCTCGCTTCGGAAGCGCCGGTGATCCGTCTGGTCAACCTGGTGATCCAGCGTGCGGTGGAACTGCGCGCTTCGGATATCCATGTCGAACCGTTCGAGAGCCGGTTGAAAGTCCGCTACCGGGTCGATGGCGTGCTGGTGGAGGGCGAAAGCCCGCCGGCCAACCTCACCGCAGCGGTGATCAGCCGCATCAAGATCATGGCCCGGCTCAACATCGCCGAGCGCCGCCTGCCGCAGGACGGCCGCATCATGCTGCGCGTGCAGGGCAAGGAGCTGGACCTGCGCGTGAGTACCGTGCCCACCGCGCACGGCGAGAGCGTGGTGATGCGCCTGCTGGACCGTGAAACGGTGGTCTTCGATTTCCACCGGCTCGGCTTCACCGATGCCTTCCTGCCGCAGTTCCGCAAGGTACTGGAACAGCCGCACGGCATCCTGCTGGTGACCGGCCCGACCGGCTCGGGCAAGACCACCACGCTGTACACCGCGCTGAGCCAGCTCAACACCGCCGACGTCAAGATCATCACGGTGGAAGATCCGGTCGAATACCAGATCGAGGGCATCAACCAGATCCAGGCCAAGCCGCAGATCGGCCTGGATTTCGCCAACGCGCTGCGCAGCATCGTCCGCCAGGATCCGGACATCATCATGATCGGTGAAATGCGCGACCTGGAAACCGCGCGCATCGCCATCCAGTCGGCGCTGACCGGCCACCTGGTGCTGTCCACCCTGCACACCAACAATGCGGCCGGTGGCATCACCCGCCTGCTCGACATGGGCGTGGAGGATTACCTGCTCACCTCGACCATCAACGGCATCCTGGCCCAGCGCCTGGTGCGCCGGCTGGAGCCGACCCATGCCGAACGCTACGAAGCGTCGCCAGAGGAGATCGAACGCTTCGAGCTGCGCCGCCTGCAGCCGGAGGGACCGATCCACCTTTACCGCCCGAAGCCCTCGGCGCTGGCGCCGACCGGCTACCTGGGGCGTACCACCATCATGGAGTTCCTGGTAATGAACGATGCGCTGCGGCGTGCGGTGATGCGTCGCGATGGCATGGGCGAGATCGAGCGCATCGCCCGCGAAGCCGGCATGCGTACCATGTACGAGGATGGCCTGTCCAAGGCGTTGAGCGGACAGACCACCATCGAGGAAGTGCTGCGCGTGACCGAGGAAAGCTGATGCGCGCAGGACGCCGGGGCTGACATGCCGAACTACCGCTACAAGGCGCTCAATCCGCACGGTGAGGTCTTCGACGGGCAGATGGAAGCGGCCAGCGAGGCCGAGCTGATCGCGCGCCTGCAGGACCAGGGCCACCTGCCGATGGAGACGCAGCTGGCCGACGCCGGCGCGATCGGCGGCAGCAGCTGGCGCAACCTGCTGCAGCAGCGGCCGTTGCAGGGCGCTGCATTGCTGCAGTTCACCCAGCAGCTGGCGACCCTGCTCGGTGCCGGCCAGCCGCTGGACCGCGCGCTGTCGATCCTGCTGGGGTTGCCCGAGGACGAACGATCACGCCGCGCAATCACCGACATCCGCGACGTGGTGCGTGGTGGTGCACCGCTGTCCACCGCGCTGGAACGCCAGCATGGGCTGTTCTCGCGCCTTTACGTGAACATGGTGCGCGCCGGCGAAGCCGATGGCAGCCTGCATGAAACCCTGCAACGCCTGGCCGACTACCTCGAGCGCAGCCGCGCGCTGCAGGGCAAGGTCATCAACGCGCTGGTCTACCCGGCGATCCTGCTGGTGGTGGTGGGCGGTGCGCTGCTGTTCCTGCTTGGCTACGTGGTGCCGCAGTTCGCGCAGATGTACGAGAGCCTGGACGTGGCGCTGCCGTGGTTCACCAATGCAGTGCTGCAGCTGGGCCTGTTCGTGCGCGACTGGTGGGTGCTGCTGCTGGTGGTGCCGGCGCTGCTGGCGCTGTTCTTCGAGCGCAAGGCGCGGCAACCCGCGTTCCGGCTGGCGCTGGATGGCTGGCTGCTGCAGCGCCGCGGCATCGGTCGTCTCGTCGGTGAACTGGAAACCGCGCGCCTGGCGCGCACGCTGGGCACCCTGCTGCGCAACGGCGTGCCCCTGCTGGGTGCACTGGGCATCGCCCGCAACGTACTGGGCAACCGCGCGCTGGCCGCCGACGTGGAAACGGCCGCCGATGAGGTGAAGAACGGCGCCGGCCTGTCGCTGGCACTGTCGCGCGGCAAGCGCTTCCCGCGCCTGGCCCTGCAGATGATCCAGGTCGGCGAGGAATCCGGCGCCCTCGATACCATGCTGCTGAAGGCCGCCGACACCTTCGAACAGGATAGTGCCCGGCGCATCGACCGCATGCTGGCGGCGATGGTGCCGGCAATCACCCTGGTGCTGGCCTCGGTGGTGGGCGCGGTGATCGTCGCCGTGCTGGTGCCGCTGTACGACCTGACCAATGCCATCGGTTGACGATGGCACTCCCTGCAACCCCGACACTCCGCAACTGAAAGGACCGTCCATGATTGCCCGTCGCCGACCGATCCGCCTTTCCTTCACTGCCGCGCGCAACCAGTCGGGCATGAGCCTGCTGGAAATCATCATCGTCATCGTGCTGATCGGCGCGGTGCTGACCCTGGTCGCCAGCCGCGTACTGGGCGGTGCCGACCGTGGCAAGGCCAACATCGCCAAGGCGCAGGTGCAGACCGTGGCGTCCAAGATCGACAACTACCAGATCGACACCGGCAAGCTGCCCGGCTCGCTCAATGACCTGGTGACCGCACCGGCCGGTGTTGGCGGCTGGCTCGGCCCGTACGCCAAGCCGGCCGACCTGAACGATCCGTGGGGTCACGCCCTGGAATACCGCGCACCGGGCGAAGGCCAGCCCTATGAGCTGGTCAGCCTGGGCAAGGATGGCAAGGCCGGCGGCAGCAGCGTCGACGCTGACATCCGCTACCAGCCGTAACCGCGCATGACGTATTTCCTGCCGCGCCGGTTGCCCCACCCGCGCCTGCATGGCAGGCGCGCGGCGGGCTTGTCGCTGCTGGAAATGCTGCTGGTGATCGCACTGATCGCGGCGATCGGCCTGATCACCGCCGCCGGCCTGTCGCGCGGCTTCGCCGGCATGCAGTTGCGCAGCGCAGGCAAGGACATCGCCAGCCAGCTGCGCATGGTGCGCGCGCAGGCGATCGCCCGCGGCGAGCCGCAGCGTTTTGTCATCGAGCCGGCAAAGCGGCGCTGGGAAGGCGCCAACCAGCGCCACGGTGACGTGCCGGCACAGCTGCAGGTGCAGTTCGAAGGCGCCGCGCAGCTGGCCACCGCGCCGGGGCAGGGCGTGATCGAGTTTCACCCCGATGGCGGCTCCAGCGGTGGCCGCATCCGGTTGCAGCGCGACGGCGCCGAATGGCGCGTCGACGTCGGCTGGCTCACCGGCGAGGTCCGCTCCGGCCCCTGGCGGGCGCAATGAAGCGGCGCGCGCGTGGCTTCACCCTGCTCGAAGTGATCATCGCCTTCGCCCTGCTGGGCCTGGCGTTGACCCTGCTGCTGGGCAGCCTGTCCGGCGGCGCAAAACAGGTGCGCGATGCCGAGCTGCGCACGCGCGCGGTGCTGCACGCCCAGTCGTTGCTGGCCGAAGCCGGCGTCGACACACCGCTGCAGGTGGGCAGCCAACAGGGTGACTGGGAACAGGGGCGCTATCACTGGGAACTGCAGGTTCAGCCGTGGGTGGAGCCACGCGCCGGCAACGTCGTGCAGGCCACGTCAGCGGGCACCCCATGGCTGGCCGAGCTGCAGCTGCGGGTGCGCTGGGGCGACAGCGAACGCGAACAACTGCGCTGGCGCAGCCTGCGCCTGTTGCCGCCCGACCTGGAGAATGCCCGGTGAGGGGCCGCGCCGCAGGGTTCACCCTGGTCGAAGTGATGCTGGCCACCGTGCTGCTGGCCGGCGGCCTGGCGCTGGCCTTTGCCAGCGTGCGCTCGGCGATGGCGGTCAGCCAGCGCGGCGAGCAGATCGCCGCCGAAAGCGAACGCATGCGCGCGGTGGAATCGTTGCTGCGCAGGCAGCTGGCGGGGGCGCTGCGCACTCCACTGGAAGTTCCGGATCCCACCCGCGAGCCGGTCTTCTTCCAGGGCGAAGAGCAGCGCATGCTGTTCGCCGCCGATCTGCCCGGCTACCTCGGCCGTGGCGGACCCTACCTGCACGCGCTGCAGGTCGACGGACGCGATGGCCGACAGCGCCTGCTGCTGGAGCTGGTGCTGTTGCAGGAAGGCGAGCGCATCGCCGAGAACCCGCCGCGCCCGCCCGAGGTGCTGGTGGAAAACCTGAAGTCGGTGCAGCTGCGCTATCGGGGTATCGATGCCAGCACCGGGCAGGTGACCGACTGGATGCCGCGCTGGGACGACACCCGCCGCCTGCCGATGCTGGTGGAGATCCAGTTCGTGCCGGCCCGGGGCGCGCCGTGGCCACCGCTGGTGGTGGCGCTGCGCGCCGGTGGCAGCGGAGGCGCGCGATGAGTCGTCAGGGTGGGGCGGCATTGGTGCTGGTGCTGTGGCTGATCGCGTTGATGACCGCGCTGGTCGGCGCATTCGCGCTGAGCGCACGGGTCGAACACCTGCAGCAGCGCGTGCTGGATGACGATGCACGCGGGCAGGAACGTGCGCGTGCCGGCCTCGAATATGCACTGCTGCGCCTGTCGCCCGATCCGCAGCGCGCGCCGTGGCGTGCCGACGGTCGGACCTATCGCTGGCAGTTCGACGACGCCAGCATCGAGATCAAGGTGCTGGACGAGAACGGCAAGATCAACCTGAACCTGGCCGATGCCGCGCTGCTGGCCGCTTTCCTCAAGGCACTGGGTGAAGACGATGCACAGGCCCGGCAGCTGGCCGGGGCCATCATCGACTGGCGTGACGAGGACAGCCTGCTGCAGCCGGGCGGTGGTGCCGAAGCGCAGGACTACGCCGCAGCCGGGTTGCCCTATGGCCCACGCAACAAGCGGTTCGAGACCCTGGGCGAGCTGCAGCGCGTGCTGGGCATGCGCGGCACGCTGTACCGGGCGATGTTGCCGCACCTGACCCTGTACAGCCGCCAGGCGCGCCCGGATCCCCAGTTCGCCAGCGCACCGGTACTGACCGCACTGGGCCTGGATGCGGATACTGTGCTGGCGCAGCGCGCCCAGCAGGAGCGTGATGCAGATTCCGCTGGTGGTACGACAACGCTTGCCAGCAGCAGCGGCACCTATAGTATCGAGTCCGCTGCCATCGACAGCAGTGGACGCAGGTCGGTGTTGCAGGCAGTGGTACGCAGTGGCTCGGGCGGGGTTCCCGGGCGGACCTACACAGTGCTTCGCTGGGAGCAGGGAATGACAGCAAGATGACGGCGTGGCAGGACAGTCTGCGGCAGGTGCAGGGCCGGATCGGCCCGGGCGCTGGCCGTTTCCTGCGCTGGTGGCGGCAGTCGCTGCTGGCCTGGGTACCGGTGCGCTGGCAATGGGCGTTGGGCTGGGGCCAGGCCCGCCTGTTGCTGCAGCCTGAGAGCGACCAGCTGCAGGTCTGGCGTGAGGCCGGTGAACGCCGTGAAGTGGTGGCGCGCCTGCCGTGGCCGCTGTCGCCGGTGGAACTGGACCGGGTACTCGAGCCGCGCCTGCGCAGCCTGCCCCGGGTGTGGGTTCTGCCCGCGGCGGATGTGCTGCGGCGCACGCTGCGCCTGCCCGCCGCGGCGGCCGACCGCCTGCGTGCCGTGGTCGGTTTCGAAATCGACCGGCAGACCCCGTTCGAAGCGTCCCAGGTCAGCTATGACGTGCGTGAACTCGGCGCGGGCGGCGAAGGGCAGTTGCAGGTCGAACTGGTGGCGTGGCCACTGCGGCAGCTGGAGGCATGGCGCACGCGGGTGGGCCAATGGGCCGATGCGCTGGCCGGCGTCGATGCCATCGATGCGCAGGGTAACGTGTTGCAGGTGAACCTGCTGCCGCCCGCGCAGCGCCAATTGCGGCCAGACCCGATGCGGCGCTGGAACCTGCTGCTGGCAGTGGCATCCGTCGTGATGCTGGTACTGGCCGCGGTGCAGCTGCTGGACAACCGCCAGGCCGCCGCCGACGAACTGCGTGCGCAGGTCGAGCGCAGCGCGCGCAGCGCGCGTGGCGTGGCCAGCGAACGCGCGCAGCTGCAGGCGCTGATCGATGGCGCTGCATTCCTGGAGAAGCAGCGCAGCCAGCGCGCCGGTACGGTGGAGATCTGGAACGAACTGACCCGGCGCCTGCCGGAAGGCACCTACCTGGAAAAGCTGGCGATCGAGAACAACAACCTGCAGCTGATCGGCCTGAGCCGCGAGGCATCGCAGCTGGTGCAGCTGCTGCAGGACGCACCGCAGTGGCGCAAGGTCAACCTGACCGGGGTGCTGCAGGCCGATGGCGCGGCCAGTGGCCGCGACCGCTTCACCATGACCGCCGAACTGCAGCCGTTGCCGGCCGCAGCACCGACCCCGGAGGCGGCCGATGCCGATGCCAAGCGCACGCCGTGATCGCTGGTTGGCGCTGGCACTGCTGCTGGCAGTGCTGGGCCTGGCCTATCTGCTGCTGGTGCACCCCTGGTTCACCCAGCCGCTGCGTGCGATCGATGCCGATGTCGCCGCCCTGCGCGAACGCGAGTCGCGCGTGCAGGCGCAGCTGCAGCAGCAGCCGCAGATCGAACAGCGCCTTCGCGCTACCCGCGAGGCACTGCAGCAGCGGCCAGGCTTCCTGCGCGAAGCCACTGCCGAAGCTGCCGCCGCTGCATTGGGCGCCCGACTGCAGGATGCGGTGGCGATGGCCAGCCCGGGCAACCGCAGCTGCACCATCAGCAACCGCACGCCACTGGCCGACAACCGGCGCGATGCCGAGTTCGTGCGCGTGGCCATGCAGGTGCGCCTGCGCTGCGGCGTGGCCGAACTGGCCACCGTGCTGCACAGCCTCGAAACCGGCAGCCCCCGCCTGTTCGTCGACAACCTCAACCTGATCGCGCAGCGCTTCCAGCAATCGCCGAACGAATCGGGGCTGGGCCTGGATGTGTCCTTCGAGCTGGCCGGCTATCTGCTGCCAGGCGCCGCCGCCGATGGCACGGTACCGGCACCCGCTGCGGCACCGGCATCGTCCACGTCGCCGGCCGAGGCCACGCCTGCGCCCCAGCCGGCGCCCCCGTCCGAAGGGCAGGAGGTGGCCGATGAAGCGTGAGCAGATCAGCCTGCGTACCGGTTTCCTGCTGGCACTGGCCGGCTGGGCGGCGGCGGTCTGGCTGGCAACCGTCTTCGGGCTGGGCAGCCAGCTGCCGGGCGCCGACGGTGATGCCGACGCCGCGCCATCGCTGCCATCGCTGCCGCCGCTGGCTGCCGAGCGCATGGCCAGCGCCGACAGCTACAGCGCGATCGGAGAGCGCCCGCTGTTTGCCGAAGACCGCAGGCCGAGGCCCTATCTGCTGGGTGGCAGCGAACCGGCGGCCAGTGCCGCGTTGCGCCTGACCGGCGTGCTGCTGACCGGCGATTTCGGCATGGCCACCTTCACCACCGAACAGAACCGCTCGCTGCGCCTGCGTCTCAATGGCGAAGCCGTGGATGGCTGGCAGCTGGTGGCGCTGCAGCCGCGCCAGGCGACGGTGATCGGCCCCGGTGGCAACCAGGTCCTGGAACTGGCGGTGTTCAACGGCCAGGGCGGTGAGCCGCCGACGGTGCTGCGCGGTGCCAACGGTGTACCGCCTGCAGGTGCGATCGTTGTGCCGCCTTCGGCGGGTGCTCCGCCGGCGCCGCCCCCGGTCGCGGCAAACCCACCGACGCCGCCCGCCGGCAATGCCCCCACACCTGCGGCGTCAGCTGCAAAAACACCACCGGCCAACAACAACGGTCCCAGCGAGGCGCAGATGCAGGCCATCCGCGAACGCATCCAGGCCCGCCGCCGCCAGCTGCAGCAACAGCAGCAACAACCGTCGCCGCCCCCGGGCGATGGCACCAACCGATAGAGTGAATGCATGAACCTGCGTTTTCTTCCCTGGTCCTTTGCCCTCGCGCTGCTGGTCGGCTGCAGTACGGTGTCCGCGCCGCACGTGCAGCGCAACGGCAACCTGTCGCCCAGTGCCGCTGCCGGCCAAGCGGCCGACGTCGCCGCTGATGCCGCCCGCGAGAGCCAGGGCGCACCGCAGGCGGTGATCCGTCGCGGCACCGGCACCATGATCAACCGTGAGGCCGCGCGCGCACCGGCACCTGCGCTGCATGGCGCCAGCACCGGCGAGGCCACCTTCAACTTCGAAGGCGAATCACTGCATGCGGTGGTCAAGGCCATCCTTGGCGACATGCTTGGCCAGAACTACGTGATCGCACCGGGCGTGCAGGGTACGGTCACCCTGGCCACGCCCAAGCCGGTCTCGCCGGCGCAGGCGCTGAACCTGCTGGAGATGGTGCTGGGCTGGAACAACGCGCGCATGGTCTACAGCGGCGGCCGCTACAACATTGTCGCCGCCGACCAGGCGCTGGCCGGCACGGTCGCGCCGAGCACCGCGCCGGCGGCCAGCGCACGCGGCTTCGAGGTCCGCGTGGTCCCGCTGCAGTTCATCTCCGCCACCGAGATGAAGAAGGTGCTGGAGCCGTATGCGCGTCCCAACGCCATCGTCAATGTGGACAGCGGCCGCAACGTGATCACCCTCGGTGGTACACGCGCAGAACTGGAAAACTACCTGCGTACCGTCGAGATCTTCGACGTCGACTGGTTGTCGGGCATGTCGGTGGGCGTGTTCCCGATCCAGTCGGGCAAGGCTGAGCAGGTCGCGGCCGACCTGGAAAAGGTGTTCGGCGAAGAGAGCAAGACGCCCAGCGCTGGCATGTTCCGTTTCCTGCCGCTGGAGAACGCCAACGCCGTGCTGGTGATCACGCCACAGGTACGCTACCTGGACCAGATCCAGCAGTGGCTGGATCGCATCGACACCGCAGGTGGCAGCGCCCGCCTGTTCTCCTACGAGCTGCGCTACATCAAGGCGCGCGATCTGGCCGAGCGCCTCAGCGAGGCCTTCGCCAGCAGTGGCAACCGCGGCGGCTCCAGCCCGGCCTCGCTGGCGCCGGGCGCCATCCCGTCGCAGCTGGGCAGTGACGGCGATCGTGGCATGGACAACAACAGCAGCACCCTTGGCTCGACGCTGGGCGGGAGCAGTGGCAGTGGCAGCAGCAACGGCAGCCTGAACCTGCCGCAGCGCCAGCCCGGCAACGTCAGTGTCAGCCTGGAAGTGGAGGGCGACCGCGTCGGCGTGTCGGCGGTGGAGGAGACCAACACCCTGCTGGTGCGCTCGACCCCGCAGGCCTGGCGCTCGATCCGCGAGGTGATCGAGAAGCTGGACGTGATGCCGCTGCAGGTGCACATCGAGGCACAGGTGGCCGAAGTCGCGCTGACCGGTGACCTGAAGTACGGCGTGAACTGGTTCTTCGACAACGCCGTGGCCGGTCGCGCGCTGACCGGCGCACTGGCGGGCCTGACCCTGCCGCCGGCAGCGGGCGGTTCGTGGAATACCTTTGCCGGCGGTGTCACCGGCAACGATGGCGTGGGCTGGGCGTTCACCGGCCACAACGCGGCCGCCGTGGTCAGCGCGCTGGACAAGGTCACCGACCTGCGCCTGCTGCAGACACCGTCGGTGTTCGTGCGCAACAACGCCGAGGCCACGCTCAACGTTGGCGACAAGGTGCCGATCAACACCACCACGGTGAATACCGGCGTGGGCACCAGCACCTACAGCTCGGTGCAGTACATCGACACGGGCGTGATCCTCAAGGTACGCCCGCGCGTGACCCGCGATGGCACGGTGTTCCTGGATATCGTGCAGGAGGTCAGCAGCGCCTCCGACGTGCCGGACGCCTGCAACCCGAACGAGCGCAACTGCAACCCGCGCATTTCCACAAAGAAGCTATCGACCGAAGCGGCGGTGCAGAGCGGCGACACCATCATGCTGGCCGGCCTGATCACCGATTCGGGCACCGATGGCAGCAGCGGCATTCCCGGCCTGAGCCGGATTCCGGTGGTTGGCGCGCTGTTCGGGCAGAAGACCCGCACCAGCCGTCGTTCGGAAGTGATCGTGCTGCTGACCCCGACCATCGTCCGCAACAGCCAGGAATCGCGCAACCTGACCGATGAGTACAGCAAGCGCTTCCGCGCGATGGAGCCGCTGAACCAGCCGCGCGCGAAGAAGTAAGGGGTTTGCGGCCGGGCTGCGCCCGGCACCCGCGGTAGTGCCGGCCGCTGGCCGGCAACAGCAACGGCAACAGCCAAAGTCAAAGCAACAGCGGGTTTACTGAGGGATGGCGGGGCACTGTGGGTTTGCGGGGACGCCGTAAACCCATCCATGGGGGCTTGGTCGCCGCATCCATGCGGCTCACTGATCTGGCCCCCTGAAAACGGACGCCATGAAGCCGTTTCAGGCGGCAGCCCGGAGCTGCCGGGCATAGTTGTTAGGCGAGTGGTAGCCCAGCGCCGAGTGTAGCCGGGCTGGATTATAGAAGCCGTGGATGTAAGCAGCGATGGACTGGCTGGCTTGTTCCCTACTGGCGTAAGGCTCGGCAGCCTCTTCTGTCTTGAACGTCGCAAAGAAGCTCTCGGCCACCGCGTTGTCCCAGCAATTGC
>NZ_JAHWBI010000012.1:0-63314 GCF_025697425.1 Stenotrophomonas sp. Ps181 | reverse complement strand
GATTTCTACCAGTCGCTGCGAGCCCGGGGCAAAGAAGGAAAAGTAGCCATCGTGGCGGTGATGCGGAAAATGCTGGTGATTCTCAACGCCCGGGTGCGCGACGCTGAAAACGGGCTGGTCCCTGCCTAAGGCCAGCCAGGGCGCAGACCAAAGGCTGCCGGCCAGCGGCCGGCACTACCGTGCCCGTCTCCTGGAGGGGCCAAGCCCCTCCATCAACACAGTTGCTACACGGACGTACTTGCGGCGGCCCCGCAAACCCACAGTACCCCGCCATCCCACGGAATGCCGCTGTTGCGGTTGCTGTTGCTGTGGCCTCTGCAGGTGCAGGGCTGCAAGCCCTGCCGAAAACCCCTACCCCGCCATCACCGCTTCGATCTCGTCGGCGCTGCGCGCCAGGCCTTCGGTCAGCACGCGATGGCCGTCATCGGTGATCAGCACATCGTCTTCAGTGCGGATGCCGATACCGCGCCAACGCGGTTCTACCGTCGTGTCGTCCACGCCGATGTACAGCCCCGGCTCGATGGTGAACGCCATGCCCGGCTCCAGAAGGCGTGAATCACCGGCCAGGCGGTAATCGCCCACATCGTGCACGTCCAATCCGATCCAGTGGCCGGTCTTGTGCCGGTAGAAGCGCTGGTACAGGCCTTCGGACAGATTCTTTTCCAGCGTGCCCTTCAGCAGGCCCAGCCGCAGCAGGCCCTCGGTCAAGGTCTGCACTGCGGCCAGGTGACCGGCCTCGTACGGCACGCCCGGCTTGGCCTGGGCCAGCGCCGCCGCCTGCGCCTCGCCGACCAGGTCGTGCAGCGCGCGCTGCTCGGCACTGAAGCGGCCGTTCACCGGGAAGGTGCGGGTGATGTCGCTGGCGTAGCCGCGGTACTCGGCGCCGGCGTCGATCAGCACCAGCTCGCCATCGCGCGACCGCGCGTTGTTGTCCCGGTAATGCAGGATGCAGCCGTTGCGGCCGGCACCGACGATGCTGCAATACGCAGGCACTGCATCGCTGGCGCGGAACACGCGTTCCAGCTCGGCCTGCAGTTCGTACTCGTGGATGCCGGCCCTGGCGGCCTTCATCGCCGCCAGATGCGCACGCACGCTGATCTGTGCGGCGTGGTGCATCAGTGCCACTTCGGCGCCGGATTTGAACAGGCGCTGCTCGTGCAGCAGGTGGCCCAGTTCCAGGAACTCGTGCGGCGGCTGCGCGCCATGGCGTACCTGCGAGCGCACGCGGTTGACCCAGCCGATCAGCTTCAGATCGAAGTCGGCGTCGCGGCCGAAGTGGTAGTAGACGCGCGAGCGCCCTTCCAGCAGGCCCGGCAGGATGTCGTCCAGATCATCGATCGGGTAGGCATCGTCCATGCCGTACTGCGCTACCGCGCCTTCCTGGCCGGCGCGGCTGCCGTCCCATGCCTCGCGCTCGGCATCGCGCTCGCGGCAGAACAGGATGGCCTCGCCGTGGCGGCGGCCCGGAATCAGCACCAGCACCGCCTCCGGTTCCGGGAAGCCGCTCAGGTACTGGAAATCCGAATCCTGGCGGAACGGATAATGGGTATCGAGGCTGCGCACCTTCTCGGCTGCGGCCGGCAGCACCAGGATCGCGTCCTCGCCAGCCATGTCCATCAGCTGGCGGCGGCGACGCTTGTATTCGCCGGCCGCGATGCCGGTGCGCTGCTTGATATCCATCAGTTCAGGCGCTGCCGATGGCGCGCGGCCAGCACCACGTCGCCGTGCAGCAGCAGCACCGCCACGCGGATGAACTCCTCGATCTCCGACAGGGCTTCGTCGTCGTCATCGCCGCCGGCCTCGAAATCCTCACTGGACGCACGCGCCAGGCTGGCCATGTCGGTCAGCGCTTCTTCGCCCTCTTCGGACAGGGCCGGGCGGCGGCCGCCGCTGCCTAGGCCGAAGCCGCCCAGGAACGAGCGGGTCCAGCTGAACATGGCATCGGCCTGCGCGGACACGTCGTCGCTGTCGGCGAGCAGCAGTTCGAAGGCGAAGTCGCGGTCTTCCAGCTGCTTGATGGTGGCCTGCAGCAGTTGCCCCAGCACGCTGTCAGCGGCCACCGGCGGCAGGTTGTCGTCGGCCAGCACGCGCGCCGGCCAATCGTTGCCGGGGGCGCCGCCGGCGGCCAGCCAGCCGCACAGCGCACCGTGCAGCTCGGCAGCGGTAGCGCCCAGGCCCAGCGCCTGGCTGGCGCGGGTAACGTCGTCGACGGAGGGAAGTTCGGTCATCGTGCGGCTCGTTCGGAAATAGGAAACGCGGGGTGCGCACGCGCGCGCCCGTGAGACCCCGTAGTGTAGCAACCCTGCGGCATCCTCTCGTGGCCGTCCGGCCTTGCTGCGACAGCGCTTGACCGCCCTCACCCGGCTTGCCTATGGTGCCTGCATGGAACCCGCCGATCCCCTTGCCCAGCTGCAGGACTTTGCCGCCCGCGTGGACGCGTTGCTTGAACGCAACCAGCGCCTGGCCGAGGAGAACCGCAGCCTGCGCCACCAGCAGGAACAGCTGGTGGCCGAGCGCTCGACGCTGCTGGCCAAGAACGAGCAGGCGCGCTCGCGGGTGGAAGCGATGATCAGCCGGCTCAAATCCCTGGAGCAGCACACATGAGCGCCGAACCGGTCAGCGTCCGCATCCTCGATCGTGAATACACCGTGGGCGTCGGCGCCGACGAACGCGACAGCCTGATGGCGGCTGCGCGCCTGCTCGATGCGCGCATGCGCGAGATCCGCGGCAGCAACCGCATGGCCGCCGTCGACCGCGTCGCCGTGCTGGCCGCGCTGAACCTGGCCCACGAACTGCAGCTGCTGCGCGACGAGAACGCCCGCCAGGCGGTGGCGCTGCAGCAGACCCTGGCCGACCTGAACCGGCGCCTGGACCGCGCGATCGACGGCACCCCATAGAAAAAGGGGACGGAGGGAATTAAGGCGCATTCGCCCCTTCCGTGCTGGAAACGTCTTAATTCCCTCCGTCCCCTTTTCGCGTATCTGAATTGGCACGGACTGTTGCCGACGAACGGCCTATCCAGATCCTGCGTGCTGGCTATAATGGCCACGCGTTCTCTGCGGTACTCGACGGCATGTGCAAACATTCGCCTTGTCCCTTAAGAACGACACCGGGAGCGCGACAGCGCCGGGAGTGCAGGTCCGCCTTGTAGCGGGAAGCCCGATGGTTCTCCAGCGTTCCCACTTGAGCCCCCGGGTTCAAGGTCGTTTCGCATGCATCGACATTGCGGAGAATGCAATATTCCAGCAAGGGCGGCGTCTTCGGGCGTCGCCCTTGTTCTTTCCGGCACAATGACGGCTGATCCTTGCCGCTCGCTGCCATGACCGACCCGCGCCAGGCCTTGCGCCACGACCTGCGGCAACGCCGCCGTGACCTTAACGCTGGTGAGCGCATCGCCGCCGCCGAATCGCTTGCCGATGCCCTGCTCGCCCTGCCGTTTGCCCCGCGCGAAGGCGCGGTGGCCGGCTACTGGGCGCTGGATGGCGAAATCGCCCTGCACCGCTGGCAGCTGCAACTGCCCGAAGGACTCACCTACTGCCTGCCGGTGCTGGCCGGCGACATGCTGCGCTTCGCACCATGGCGGCCCGGGCAGCCGCTGACCAGCAACCGCTATGGCATCCCCGAGCCGGACGTGGCCGTGGAAGACACCCTGGAACCGGAACGGATGGCGCTGGTCGTGACCCCATTGGTGGGTTTCGACGCACAGTGCCGCCGGCTGGGCATGGGGGGCGGCTGGTATGATCGCAGCTTCGCCTTCCGCCACGACCGGCCGGCGCCGCCCTGGCTGGTCGGTGCTGCGTTCGCGGTGCAGCAGGTCGAGTCCTTGCCGGTGGCGTCGTGGGACGTGCCGGTGGATGCGATCTGCACCGAAGACGGCACCCTGTTCCCCTCCGCTGCCCCCGTGAACGCATGACCGCCCGCAAGCGCTACTGGCTGATGAAGTCCGAACCGGACGCCTTCTCCATCGATGACCTGGCCAAGGTCAAGGTCGAACCCTGGAACGGGGTGCGCAACTACCAGGCGCGCAATTTCATGCGCGACGGCATGCAGGTGGGCGACGGCATCCTGTTCTACCACTCCAACACCAAGGTGCCCGGCATCGTCGGCCTGGCCACCGTCGCCAGCCCAGCCTACCCGGACGACACCCAGTTCGACCCGGAATCCGACTACCACGACCCCAAGAGCACACGCGAAAACCCGCGCTGGATGCTGGTGGACGTGGCCTTCGACCGCAAGCTCAAGCAGGTGATCGCGCTGGACGAGATCAAGTTGCACGCTGACGAGCTGGGCGAGGGCTTCCCGCTGGTTGCCAAGGGCAATCGCCTGTCGGTGTTCCCGGTGACCGCCGCGCAGTGGAAGCTGCTGCTGTCGCTGGAAAAGAAATCCTGATTCCCTGCCTGAGAGTTCTCCCATGTCCGAAGCCAAGCGCCTGGCCGCCGAGAAAGCCATCGAGTACGTCGAAGACGGCATGATCGTCGGTGTCGGCACCGGTTCCACCGTGGCCTATTTCATCGATGCCCTGGCCCGCATCCAGCACCGCATCAAGGGTGCCGTGTCCAGCTCCGAGCAGAGCACCGCGCGCCTGAAGCAGCACGGCATCGAGGTGATCGAGCTGAACCACAGCGGCAACCTGTCGCTGTACGTCGATGGCGCCGACGAGTGCGACCCGAACAAGTGCCTGATCAAGGGCGGCGGCGCCGCACTGACCCGCGAGAAGATCATCGCCGAGGCCAGCGAGCGCTTCATCTGCATCGTCGACCCGAGCAAGCAGGTGCCGGTGCTGGGCAGGTTCCCGCTGCCGGTGGAAGTGATCCCGATGGCGCGCAGCCTGGTCGCCCGCCAGATCCGCGACATGACCGGCGGCCAGCCGACCTGGCGCGAGGGCGTGGTCACCGACAACGGCAACCAGATCCTGGACATCCACAACCTGCAGATCACCGATCCCGAGAAGCTGGAGCGCGAGCTCAACCAGCTGCCGGGCGTGGTCTGCGTCGGCCTGTTCGCGCGCCGTCGCGCCGATGTGGTGATCGTCGGCGGCGAGCCGCCGGTCGTGCTCTGACCCTTCCGAAGGAGCCTGACGATGTCGCTGTTGCGTTCGCTGCTGATGCTTCCGCTGCTGGCCCTGGCCGGCTGCGCCACCGACGCGGCCCGCCATTGGGTCGAGCTGGACGGCGCCCGCTACCAGGTCGAGCTGGCCACCAACGATGAAACCCGCGCGCGCGGGCTGATGTTCCGCGACCAGATGGCGGCCGACCACGGCATGCTGTTCATCCACGACCGCGAGGAAATGCAGGCGTACTGGATGAAGAACACCAGGATCGCGCTGGACATCCTTTACTTCGACAGCCAGCGCAGGCTGGTCAGCCAGCAGCGCGACGTACCGCCGTGCTCGGCCGGCGACATGTGCCCGCCCTATCCCAGCGGCGGCCCGGCGCGTTATGTACTGGAACTCAACGCCGGCCAGGCCGAGAAGCTGCAGCTCAAGGACGGCACGGAGCTGAAATTCGGCCCGGGCATCGAGTAACAGGGTTCTGCCCGCGGTAGTGCCGGCCGCTGGCCGGCAACCCCACAGGGGTCAGATCCCATTCGCTCGCGAAAGGCATCTGACCCCTGAATTTTTCACGCGACACCGCTTGAATCCGCCTGCGAATGACGCCAGTCTGTGGCCATGCAGGACCGGATCACACTCCCCGACTGGGATGCCTTGGCCGACCTCGAAGACGAGGCGCTGCCACTGTTGCCGACCGCGCTGCTGATCGCGCGCGATGAATACCCCGATCTGCAGCCGTCCACCTACGACGCGCTGATCCAGAGCCATGTCGAGCACCTCCGCTCGGAAGTGGAGAGCATCGACAACAGCCCGCTGAAGATGGCGGCGATCAACCGCCACCTGTTCGACGAGCTGGGCTACAGCGGCGACCACGACGAGTACTACGACCCGCGCAACAGCTACCTCAACCAGGTATTCGAGCGCCGCCTGGGCAACCCGATCTCGCTGGCGCTGGTGCAGATGGAAGTCGCGCGCCGGCTGGGTATTCCGCTCGATGGCGTGTCCTTCCCCGGCCACTTCCTGGTGCGCCTGCCGGTGGACGACGGCGTGCTGGTGATGGACCCGTTCAACGGTGGCCGACCGCTGGACGTGGACGAACTGCGCGAGCGGGCCAAGTCACACCTGGGCGGGCAGATGCCCGACGACCAGGTGCTGGCGCAGATCCTCGACCCGGCGCCCGCGCGCGCGATCCTGATGCGCATGCTGCGCAACCTGCACGGCGTGTATGCCGAAGCCGGCGAGTGGGACCGCGCCGCGCGCAGTGCCGACCGCCTGCTGAAGCTGGCCCCGGAGCAGGACGATGCGCTGCGCGACCGCGGCCTGGCCTATCTGCAGCTGGAGTACTTGGCCGGTGCCCGCCACGATCTGGGCCAGTACCTGAAGCGCAACCCGGAAGCCAGCGATGCGCAGTGGCTGCGCGAGAAGCTGATCGACCTCGGCGGGCCGATGCCGCGGCTGCATTGAGGGAGTCGGTGTGTGGACCAACGGTCCACACCCACCGGATGGGCCGGATGGCCCTCCAGTCAATCGACCTCGACCATCTCGAAATCGGCCTTGGTCACCCCGCAATCCGGGCAGGTCCAGGTCTCGGGAATGTCCTCCCAGCGCGTCCCTGGCGCGATGCCTTCCTCCGGCAAGCCTTCCGCTTCGCTGTACAGGAAGCCGCAGACCACGCACATCCAGGTGCGCAAGGTGGTGGGGGTGGCGTCGCTCATCGGATAATCAGGACTGGATTCACGGGCCGCCATTGTCCCATCGCGGTCCACTCACCGGTAGCCATCGATGATTTCTGCTTCCCCGGCGCCCCGCGGCGTCTACCTGATCACCCCGGACGAGCCCGATACCGCACGCCTGCTGGCCCGTACCGCACCCTTGCTGGCCGCCGGCGCCACCTGGCTGCAGTACCGCAACAAGACCGCAAGCGACGCGCTGCGGCGGGAGCAGGCCACCGCGCTGCAGGCACTGTGTGCGGACCACGGCGTGCCGCTGATCGTCAACGATGACCCGGCGCTGGCCAAGGCCGTGGGCGCGGCGGGCGTGCACCTGGGCGGCACCGACGGCGACATCCCCAGCGCGCGCGCCCTGCTCGGCCCCGAGGCCATCATCGGCGCCTCCTGCTATGACCAGCTGGCCAATGCCGAGAGGGCCGTGGCCGCCGGCGCCAGCTACGTGGCCTTCGGCGCGTTTTTCCCGACCACCACCAAGATCACCACCAGCCGCGCCCATGCCGACCTGCTGCGGCAAAGCGCCGCACTGGGCGTGCCACGGGTGGCGATCGGCGGGCTGACGCCGGACAATGTCGGTCCCATCATCGACGCCGGTGCCGATCTGGTCGCCGTGGTCAGCAGCGTGTTCGCCGCCGAAGATCCGGTCGCGACCCAGCGCGCCTTCCTCGCCCAGTTCGCGTAACGCCCAGGATATTCCCCCATGAACCACGACCAGTCCCACGCCCTGTTCTCCCGCGCCCAGCAGCTGTTGCCGGGCGGCGTCAATTCGCCGGTGCGCGCGTTCAAGTCGGTCGGCGGCGAACCGTTCTTCGTCGAGCGCGCCGACGGCGCCTACCTGTACGACGTCGACGGCAACCGCTACATCGACTACGTCGGCTCCTGGGGCCCGATGATCGTCGGCCACAACCACCCGGCGGTACGCCAGGCGGTGAAGAAGGCGATCGACAACGGCCTGTCGTTCGGCGCGCCATGCGCGGCCGAGGTGACCATGGCCGAGACCATCACCCGCCTGGTGCCCTCGTGCGAGATGGTGCGCATGGTCAACTCCGGCACCGAGGCCACCCTGTCGGCGATCCGCCTGGCGCGTGGCGCCACCGGCCGCAACCGCATCGTCAAGTTCGAAGGCTGCTATCACGGCCACGGCGACTCGTTCCTGGTCAAGGCCGGCAGCGGCATGCTGACCCTGGGCGTGCCGACCTCGCCGGGCGTCCCGGCCGGGCTGAGCGAACTGACCCTGACCCTGCCCTACAACGACTTCGAAGCGGCCACTGCGCTGTTCGAGCAGCAGGGCGATGACATCGCCGGCCTGATCATCGAACCGGTGGTCGGCAACGCCAACTGCATCCCGCCGCGCGAGGGCTACCTGCAGCACCTGCGCGAACTGTGTACGAAACACGGCGCGCTGCTGATCTTCGACGAAGTGATGACCGGCTTCCGCGTCGCCCTCGGCGGTGCGCAGGCGCACTACGGCATCACCCCGGACCTGACCACGTTCGGCAAGATCATCGGCGGCGGCATGCCGGTGGGTGCGTACGGCGGTCGCCGCGAGCTGATGCAGCAGATCGCCCCGGCCGGCCCGATCTACCAGGCTGGCACGCTGAGCGGCAACCCGGTGGCGATGGCCGCTGGCCTGGCGATGCTGGAACTGATCCAGCAGCCGGGTTTCCACGACGACCTGGCCGAACGCACCGCACGCCTGTGCGCCGGCCTGGAAGCGGCCGCCGCCGAAGCTGGCGTGGCGGTGACCACCACCCGCGTGGGCGCGATGTTCGGTCTGTTCTTCACCGACGAAAAGGTGGAGACCTATGCGCAGGCCACGGCCTGTGATATTCCGGCGTTCAACCGCTTCTTCCACGCGATGCTGGACCAGGGCGTGTTCCTGGCACCGTCGGCGTATGAGGCCGGTTTCCTGTCCAGCGCGCACGACGATGCGGTGATCGAGGCCACCCTCGCCGCTGCACGCGTGGCGTTCAAGGCCACCAAGGGCTGATCGCAAAAAGGGGACGGAGGGGATTAAGTCGTTTGTGCACAAACGACTTAATCCCCTCCGTCCCTTTTTTTTTTCTAACCGAAGACGAACTTGCCCTTCATCATCGCGAAGTGGCCGGGGAACGAGCAGAAGAAGGTGTAGTCGCCGCCCTTCTGCAGGCCCTGGGTGGAAAAGCGCACGCGCGTGGTCTCGCCACCACCAATCACTTTGGTGTGCGCCAGCACGCGCTTGTCGGCCTTCGGCAGGTAGCTGTCGGCCAGGGTCATGCGCATGCCCGCCAGTGCCACCGGCTGGTAATCGGCCGTGCGGGTCAGCACCCAGTTATGGCCCATCGCGGTAGCGGCCAGCTTGCCGGTATGGCGCAGGGTCAGATCCACGGCGGTGCAATCAGCGGCGACCTTGATCTCGCGACTGCTGAAGCTCATCTGGTCGGTGCTGTCGATGCTCACCGCACACACCCGCGCCATCGCCGACGGCGCCAGCATCAGCGCGCCCAGTCCCACTGCCACCCACCAAGCCTTCATCGTTGCCTCTCCTGCGGTTCAAGCACCATTCTAGGCAGCCCCCTGCGGCCGCGTCTGCGACCGTCTGTCGCATGCCCACTCCAGGGTTTCCCGCGCACTCACTGCAATGGCATGCTCGACCGATGCGGATCGACCTGTTGCTGCTGGATGTGGACGGCGTGCTGGTGCAGTACCAGCGCGCGCAGCGCGTGCTGCACCTGGCGCAGGCACTGGATGTTAGCCCTGCCGCAGTGCAGGCGGCGCTGTTCGACAGCGGACTGGAAGCGGCGCATGACAACGGCACGCTGCAGGGTCCGGCCTACCTGGCGCGGCTGGGGGCGTGCCTGGGCAGGACCGTCGATGTACCCAGCTGGATCGCCGCACGCCAGGCGGCCAGCCATCCGCAGCACGCGGTGCTGCAGCGGCTGCAGGTCCTGCAGCTGCCACTGGCGGTACTGACCAACAATGGCGCGCTGATGGTGCAGGCGCTGCCCACCCTGCTGCCGGAACTGTTCCCTGCACTGCAGGGACGCGTGTTCTGCAGCGCCGATTTCGGCCTGCGCAAACCTGAGCCCGCAGTATTCCTGCGCACACTCGACGTACTGGGCGTGGCGCCTTCGCGCACGCTGTTCGTCGATGACCTGTTCGCCAATGTGCGCGGCGCACGCGCCGCCGGCCTGCACGCGGAAACCGTGCGCGATGGCCGTGGATTGGGCAAGGTGTTGAAGCGTTACGCGGTGAGCTGATTGGGGTCAGAGCCCTCTCCGCGGGAGAGGGATCCGACCCCGGCACCCTGGCTTCAGCGCGCGGCGATGAACGCAGCAATCGCTGCGCGCAGGCGCGTGAGGCCTTCGGCCACTTCTTCGTCGGTGATGTTCAGCGACGGCACGAAGCGCAGCACGTCCGGGCCGGCCTGCAGGGTCAGCAGGCCGTGCTCGGCGGCATGGTCGAGGATCGCCCCGGCCTGGCCGGCGAAGTCCTTGCCCAGCACCGCGCCCAGCATCAGGCCGCGGCCACGCACGTCGCTGAACACACCGAACTCATCGTTGATGCGGGCAAAGCCATCGCGCAGCGCCTTGGACTGGCGGCTGACGTTGGCGGCGATCTCCGCCGAGGCCAGCTTGCGCAGTGCCACGCGGGCCACCGCAGCGGCCAGCGGGTTGCCGCCGAAGGTGGTGCCGTGCGCGCCGAACTGCATGGTCTCGGCCACCTTCGGGCCGGCCAGCATCGCGCCGATCGGGAAGCCGCCGCCGAGTGCCTTGGCCAGGGTGACCATGTCCGGCACCACATCATCCTGCCAGTGCGCGAACAGCGTGCCGGTGCGGCCCATGCCGGCCTGGATCTCGTCCAGCACCAGCAGTGCGTTGTGCTGGTCGCACAGTTCGCGCACGCACTTGAGGAAACCGGACTTGGCCGGCATCACGCCGCCCTCGCCCTGGATGGGCTCCAGCATCACCGCCGCCACGTCGCCGGCGGCCATCGCGGTTTCCAGCTGTACCTCATCGTTGAAATCGATGTAGCGGAAGCCGCCAGGCAGCGGCTCGTAGCCTTCCTGGTACTTCGGCTGGGCCGTAGCGGTCACCGCGCCCAGGGTGCGGCCGTGGAAGCTGCCACGGAAGGTGATGATCACCCGCTTGTCGGCCGGGCGGCCCTGGCTGGAGGCCCACTTGCGGACCATCTTGATCGCCACTTCGTTGGCTTCGGCGCCGGAATTGCACAGGAACACGCGCTCGGCGAAGCGGCTGGCCTTCACCAGCTCCTCGGCCAGGTGCAGCGGCGGCGCGCTGTAGAAAACGTTGCTGGTGTGCCAGAGCTTGCCGGCCTGCTCGACCAGCGCGGCCACCAGGTCCGGATCATTGTGGCCCAGGCCGCACACGGCGATGCCGGCGGCCAGGTCGATGAACTCACGCCCCTGGCTGTCCCACACGCGGGCGCCCTGCCCTCGCTCCAGCACCACCTGGCGGGGCTTGTAGACCGGCAGGTAGTAGTGCGAAAGGGAGATCAGCGGATCGGTCGCGGCAGTCATGGCAGTCGGCAGGGTTCAGGAATGCCCATTCTCGCGCCGGAACCCCTGCGGCACAATGCGCCCATGCGACCGTTTTCCGCCCCCCAGCTCAACCCCGCCACCGAGACCGGCTGGCGCCGTCGGTGGTTCGACATCATCTACCGCCATGACTCGCGGCCCTCGCGCAATTTCGACCTGATCCTGGTGGTGGCGATTGTTGCCAGCATCCTGGTGGTGATGATCGACAGCGTGCAGCACCTGCATGCCGAATGGTCCACCGGCCTGTACATCCTGGAATGGGGCTTCACGATCATCTTCACCGCCGAGTACCTGCTGCGCCTGGCGGTGGTCAAGCGCCCGCTGCGTTACGCGGTGAGCATCTGGGGCATCATCGACCTGCTGTCGATCCTGCCCGCCTACCTGTCGATGTTCATCCCGGGCGCGCAGAGCCTGCTGGTGGTGCGTGCGCTGCGCATCCTGCGGGTGTTCCGCATCCTCAAGCTGACCCGCTACATCGAGGAAAGCGGCGTCCTGATGACGTCGCTGTGGCGCAGCCGGCGCAAGGTGCTGGTGTTCCTGTTCACGGTGATCACCATCACCATCATCGCCGGCGCGCTGATGTACGTGATCGAGGGCCCCGAACACGGCTTCACCAACATCCCGGCCAGCATGTACTGGGCGGTGGTGACCATGGCCACGGTCGGCTTCGGCGACATCGTGCCGCAGACCGTGCTGGGCCGCTTCGTCACCTCGGTGCTGATCCTGATCGGCTACAGCATCATCGCCGTGCCTACCGGCATCTACACCGCCGAACTGGCCAGCACCATGCGCGAAGCCGAGCTGGCCGCGCGCCGGGATGCCCGCGGCTGCCCGCACTGCGGGCTGGAAGGCCACGAGCCGGATGCACGGCACTGCCGCAAATGTGGCGGTGAACTGCCGGATGCATTCAGCCATTGAGGCAGATGCCGGCCAGCGGCCGGCACTACCCCCGGTAGATCCACGCGCTGCGTGGATCGCCCTCAACGCATGCGGTTGCTGGTGGTCACCAGGTCGTTGTAGGCATCCAGAATGGTCGACTGTGCGCCTTCAGGGTCAGTGGTGAGCCAGCTGCCCGACGCCTTGCGCTCGGCGGCCAGCGCATCGGCGGTGATCGGCTTGCCCTGTTCCAGGCGCTCGACTCCGCGCCCGGCGGTACGCACCAGCTTGTCGGCCGAACGCTGCACATGGCCCCACATCGGGTCGTCCTTGCCGACACCACTGTTCTGGATTTCCGTCACCAGCGCCTGATAGTCGGCCAGCTGGCCGCGCAACGCCGCAACGTCCGGCGCGTCGCTCTGGAACGCCATCGCCAGCTGCTTGCCATCGCCGACAAGGCGCAGGTGGTAATAGGCCAGCGAGCGGCCTTCGCTTTCCTCGATCTGCTTCAGCTGGGCGGCGCGGCGATCGTTCTCGTTCTTTTCCAGCGCCTCATCCATCGCTTCGCTGGCCTTGAAGAAATCAGCATAGGCCTGCATCAGCGGGGCATGCTGGCTGCGCATCCCATCGCCACCATCGCGACGATAGTCCTCGCGGGTGAAGTACCCATCGGCACGCTCGATCAGGGTGTTCAGTGCCTGGAATGCCCGCTGGTACTGTCGTGCGGGTGCATCCAGCGGCGTGGCAGGGGTCTTTGCCAGCGCATCGGTCACCGGCTGGCCGCAGTAGTCGACCCGGTGCGACAACAGCTTGCCGGGTGAACGCGGCTGCGCTTCCTCGCCGGTCGGGCCGGCCTCGGGATCCTTCATCCAGCCCGTGTAGGTCTGGAAACCCTCGTGGATGGGCTGTTCGACGCCGTTGTAGCACTCGATGTAGGCGTTCACCTTCTCCAGCCCGGGGTCGGCGACCGCCAGCCCGGCCGGGTTGTTGCAGCCGGCCAGCGCGCCGAGCAGGAGAACAGGAATCAGGCGTGTGGATGCGTTCAAATCAGTTCCTTGCACAAGTGAAAACTGCAGCCATCGTCCTGCATGGCGCGAGCGCGCGCTCCAGCACCTCGGCAAGGTGCTGGCATTCGGGGCTGCGGGGTGTGTCATGCCGCAATCAACCTGCTCAATCGCGACAAAAATGACGCGCTGAGCTTCCCGCTTACTGGCGGTTGCTCTGGAAAACCAGCGAGTTGTATTCCTGCATCAGCTTGCTGGCCGAACCGCGCGGCGCCATCGAGGGCGAATCCAGCATGCGCCGTTCGAAATCGCTGTAGGGCGTCTTGCTGCTGACCCGCTGCAGCCGCTCCTTGCCTTCCCGACGGAAGTTCTCGGCTTCGCGCTCGAAGCTGTTCCAGTCCAGCTTGCCCGGCTCCTGATCGGCCACCTTGGCATGCGCCTCGTCGGAAATACGGTTGAAGGCGTCGAGTCGTTCACGGGCTTGGGCCGGATCAAAGTCGTCCTCGCTCATCAGCTCCACGATCGCCTTGGCTTCCAGCATCATCGCCAGACGGTAGTACTCGCGCGTTCGCCCCTCGGCCTGTTCCAATACCTTGAGCTGCTCGCGCTGGGCAGCGTCATTCTGGCGCTCCAGCTCGGCGTTGAACGTTTCGCTGGCAACCACGAAGTCCTTGAATGCGGCCATCAAGGGCGCGTGCAGCTGCTTGCCCTTGGCAAACTGGTCGTCTTCGTAGTCCTGGCGATCATAGTAGTCGTGCGCCTCCTTGCTGACCGGCACCAGCGCCTTCAGCGCCTGCTGATAATGGCTGGCAGCAGCATCGAGTTCGGCCAGCGCCGGCTTGGCAGCCATCGCCTCGGTCACCGGGCCATCGCACTGCTTCATGTCGTAATCGCTGATCTCGAACGGACCGTACACCTGTGTCTCGCGCCCGCTCGGGCCGGCCTCGACGTCCTTGATCCAGCGCGTGTAGGACTGGAGGCTGTCGTGCGTCTTCGAATCAAGCGCGTTGAAGCAGCCGATGTAGGCGTTGAGCTTCGCAGTCAACTGCTGCTGTGCGTCCGACGGCACCGTGTTGACCTCCGGCGTGCCTGCGGCGCCGGCGTCGCCAGCGGTTGCAGGGGCCTTGCCACCGCAGGCGGCCAGGACAAGCGATAGCGAAGCGGCCAGCGCCGCGATGGAAAGCGTACGTGTCATGTGTTCACATCCCTGTTGAAAACGATTACAGCCCTGCATTCTAGCGCAGCAGGCCGAGGGCCGCAGCCCTCGGCCCTTGCGCAACGTAGCACTCAGTCCAGGAACAGATCCGGCAACAACGACCGCGACGGGTCCACGGCATAGCCGGACAGATCGCTGACGCCGGCCTGTGCCAGCACTTCATCGTCGATCAGGAACTGGCCGTGGAAACCCGCCGCCTCGCGCACCAGCACCGCGTGCGCTGCATCGGCCATGATCTGCGGCGTGCGGCAGCCGGCCGCATCGACGCCCGGAATCATGTTGATTGCATCGGTGGCGATCACCGTGCGCGGCCACAGCGCGTTCACCGCCACACCCTGCGGGCCGAATTCCGCGGCCAGGCCGAGCGTGACGAAGCTCATGCCCATCTTCGCCAGCGTGTAGCCGGTATGCGCGCCCCACCACTTCGGTTCCAGGCTGGGCGGCGGCGCCAGGGTCAGGATGTGCGGATTCGGCGCCTGCAGCAGGTACGGCAGGCAGGCCTGCGCGCACAGGAAACTGCCGCGCGAATTGACCTGCTGCATCAGGTCGAAGCGTTTCATCGGCGTATCCAGCGTGCCACGCAGCCAGATCGCGCTGGCATTGTTGACCAGGATGTCGATGCCACCAAAGGCGTCGACCGTGGCGGCAACCGCCGCCTGCACCTGCTCTTCCTCGCGGATGTCGCACTTCAGCGCCAGCCCCTGGCCGCCGGCCGCGGTAACGGCTTCGGCTGCGGTATGGATGGTGCCCGGCAGCTTTGGGTTCGGCACCGCCGACTTGGCCGCAATCGCCACGTTGGCGCCGTCACGCGCAGCGCGCAGTGCGATGGCCAGGCCGATGCCACGCGAGGCACCAGTGATGAAAAGCGTTTTGCCCTGCAGACTGCCCACGTTCCACACTCCAGCGTATGCAATGAGCCGCTAGTATGCCGCGCCGACGTGGAGTTCACCCGGCCTTGACGATACTTGGGCCTCCAGTCAACGCACGAGGTTCACGCCATGCGCCGTTCCCGCCTGTTGCTGCCTGCCCTGGGCCTTGCCCTGCTGACTGCCTGCCAGGGCCGTTCGCCGGAACCCGGCAAGGAGCCGCCTGCCGGTGATACCCCCAGCGCAGAGAAGGCCGCCGCCGACGGCAAGCTGCGCTGGAGCGAGGCAGTGGTGTGGGATGGCGACCTCAACGCCTGCCGCCAGGGCGAGAATGCGGCCACGCGTGATTGCCTGCGCGATGCGATGCGCGCCGGCGGCGCCAGCGCCGATGCGATCACCGCCGCCGAACAGCTGTCCACCGGCGGCGAGCTGGCCTACGTGACGGCCTGGCACGAGAACGAAGGCCTGGGCATTGCCACGGTCGAGTATCCGTTCCGCGCCAACACCAACGAGGGCACCCGTCTGGTCGACGCCAGCGGCAAGCGCATCGATGTGGATGCCGTGCAGCTGGACGACACCCTGCGTGCCGACCCCACCGTGCAGGCCCTGCTGAAGGACCACCCGCAGGCCACGCCGTTCGCACCGGCGCAGTCGGCCGGGGCCACGCCGCTGGAGAACGGCGGCATCCGCCTGCTGTACCGCACGCCGCTGCGCGACTGCCACGCCTGCCCGGATGTGGGCCAGCTGCAGATCGCCTACGACTTCGATGCCAAGCGCAACTTCATCGGCCAGCAGGTGGTGCCGGCGACGCCGTAACCTGGAAACGCCGCGTGTCGCCGGGCATGGCCCGGCGAGCGCAGTGTCGAATCACCGGTACCCCTGCACCTGCTTCCTCAGCAGATGCGGCACGATCAGCCGATGCACCGGTGCAACCGGCAGCATGTACACGCGCCCGAACGCGTTGTGCGTATGCACCACGGTCGCCACTTCCAGCACGTCGCCCTGCCACTGCAGGGCCAGCTGCACACGCAGGTGGCGGTCGTCGTCTTCCAGCACGATGGCATCGTCATCCAACGACTGCAGGGTGAAGATGCCCAGCCGTTGCCCCGGATGCGGCTGCGCGATGTCCTGCACCGCGCGCAACGAGCCCAGGTGCTTCATGCCGAGCAGGCGCATGCCGCGATTGCGCAGTGCCATCAGCCCATCGAACCAGCCGGGAATGGTCGCGGCCATATCGCGATAGGCCTGCAGGGCCGAACGCCCATCACGATGGGTCGTTGCCTGGCAGGCATGCACGAAGTCGGCGCTGGCCAGCTGTGGGCGCAGGACACTCCCCACGCTCGGCGGGCCGGTCACTACCTGCAGTGGACTCACGGCTTGGGCCCCTGCCCCTCGTTGTCTTCCCAATGCAGGATGCGGCGGGTGACGAAGCGGTAGACCGGCTTGCCGGTGGCGAACCACAGTTCGCGCACCCAGGAGGTGCGCTTGAGCACCCGCTTCTCCACCGGGGTGAGCGACTCGCGGCAATACATGCGCTTGTGCTTGAGCAGGTGGCGCAGGTCCTCGCGGGCCAGCAGGCGCATCCAGCGCGAGCGCGGGTTGCCGATCACCGCCAGCTGGAAGTCGATCAATGCCGGGCGGCCGTCCTCGGTCACCAGCCAGTTGGCTTCCTTGGCCAGATCGTTGTGGGCCACGCCGCGCCGATGCAGCTGCTGCAGCAGGCGACGCGCGGCGCGGAACCAGGCCAGGTCGCCACGCGGTGGGCGCTGGTACATGGCGTCGCCGGCCATGAAACTGCGGTCGAGATGATGCCCATTCCACGCCAGCAGCTGCGGCACATCGGCCATGCCGTGGATATGGCGCAGCGCGCGCGCTTCGCGGCGGGCCAGCCACCAGGCCGGCAGCCGCAACCACAGTGGTGTGGCGCCCAGGTCACGGCGTACGAAGGGGCCGGCCGGCCCTTCCACACGGAGGATGCAACCGAAGCTGTCGGCCTTCAAAGCATGCGGTGGCGTGTCTGGCGTATGCGGCATGGGCCCATTCTAGGCGATGGCGCCGGTTGCAAACGGTCACCAAGCGGCTGGGAACCAGTCACCTTCACGCCCCTATAATCGGGCAATGGACTCTTCATGGATCGACGCCACGCTCGCGTGGATTGCCGCTCACCCCGTGCTGGCGGGTGCCGTTATCTTCCTCATCGCCTTCTGCGATGCAGTGATCATTCTCGGTGCCATCGTGCCGGCCCTGCCGCTGCTGTTCGCGGTGGGCGTGTTCATCGGACTGGGCCAGATCTCCGGGCCGTACGCGGTGGCCGCAGCCGCACTGGGCGCGTTCGCCGGTGATGGCATCAGTTACTGGATCGGGCGCCGCTGGGGTGACCGCCTGCGTGGCGTGTGGCCCTTCAGCCGTTACCCGCAGCTGCTCGACCGCGGCGAAAACCTGTTCCGCCGCAATGCCTTCAAGAGCATCCTGGTGGCACGCTACGTCGGCGCGATCCGGCCGTTCGTGCCCGCCATCGCAGGCATGATGAAGATGCCAGCGAGCCGCTATGTGCAGGCCAGTGGTATCGCCAGCATTTCATGGGCGGTGCTGTTCCTGGCCCCGGGCTGGATTCTTGGCGAGGCCTATGACGCGGTGGCCGCGGTAGCCGGTCGGCTGGTGGTGGTGGTCGGCCTGCTGGCGGTGATCCTCGGCCTGGTCTGGGCCATTGTGCTGTACGGCTACCGCTGGTCGGCCGCGCGCATGGACAACTGGCTGGCACGCCTGCTTGACTGGTCCAACCGCCATCCGACGCTGGGCCGCTACACCGTCGGTGTGTTGGACCCGAAGCGGCGCCAGTCGGTGCCGCTGGCGATGCTGGCGCTGATGCTGCTGGTGCTGGGCTGGGGCTGGTTCGCGCTGCTGACCGTGGTGGTCGCACATGGCGAGCCACTGGCGATCGACCTGCTGGTACACCAGGCCATGCTGGCCCTGCGCAACCCGCTGGCCGATTACCCGATGGCCGCGCTGGCGTCGCTGGGCGCCTGGCAGGTGCTGCTGCCGGCCACTGCGGCGGCGATGGGCTACCTGGTCTGGCGCCGGCGCTGGATGGCGGCCGCACACTGGCTGGCCGCGCTTGCCTTCGGCCTCGCATTGACCATGCTGCTCGGTGCCACCGTCGATGTGGTGCGCCCGGTCGACGCCAGCAGTGGCTTCGGCTTCCCGTCGGTGTCGGTGACGATGGCCACCATCACCTTCGGCTTCTTCGCGGTGCTGATCGCCCGCGAGATGCCCGGCCGCACCCGCGTCTGGCCGTACCTGGTGTCGGGCATCGTGGTCAGCCTGATCGGTTTCTCGCGCCTGTACCTGGGCGCGCATTGGCTGAGCGACGTGATCGGCGGCATGTTGTTCGGCACGTTCTGGCTGCTGGTGCTGGGCATCGCCTACCGCCGCCGCTTCAACCGCTCGTTCTGGGTGAAGCCGGTGGCATGGCTGTTCTACGGCGTCTTCGCCGTCGCCGCGATGTGGTACGCACCGCGCAATATCCCGGTGAAGCTGGAACGCTTCGAGCCGACCTTGCCGGCCCCGCAGGCAATGGACACGCAGGCCTGGTGGCAGCACGACTGGGCGACACTGCCGGCGCGCCGCAACGAGTTCGACGACGACCAGCGCTGGCCGCTGGACGTGCAGGTGGCCGGTCCGCTGGCACCGCTGCAGGCACAACTGGAAGCGCGCGGCTGGAAGCGGCAGGAGCAGGCCGGCTGGCAGCAGGCGCTGCTGATGCTGGACAAGAACACCGGCGCCGATGAACTGCCGGTGCTGCCGGCGACGCTGGACACCCGCGTCGAGGCGCTGCTGATGGTACGCACGGGTACACACCGTGATGAGCGCTACGTACTGCGCCTGTGGCCGGCCCCTGCGCAGTTGCAACCGGGCAATACGCCGCTATGGCTGGGCAGTGCGCAGACCCTGCGCTACGAGCGCCACTTCGAATGGATCGGCATGTGGCACCCGCTGCGTGGCGTCGACCCGGCATTGAATGCGGTGAAGGAGGCCGTGCAGGAGCTGCCGCAGCGCGAGGATGTGCACAGCGAAACCGGGTTGCCGGTGCTGCGGTTGAAGACCACTACGCCCTGAGGGGGACGGTGCGCGATCACCCACTGTCGCGCCGGCCCATGCCCGGCTGCGCTTCGCACGATCCAACACGCCGAGCATGGGCTCGGCGCTACAGTAGATCCACGCCATGCGTGGATGGCTGCTACGGCATCCAGCCCAGCAACTGCTGCAATCGCTGGTGCGGGTCGTCCATCTGTAGCAGCTGCAGGCGCTGTTGCTCGCTCAGCGGCAGCAGTTCGGCCAGCCGCCAGCCGACCCAGCTGGCCTGGTCCAGCAGCGCCGGATTGGCCGGCGCATAGGCCTCGCCGGCCTGCTCGATGATGTGCCCCAGCACCGTGGCCAGCAGTGCATGCTGCGGCCGCAGTTCGTCGTCGGGGTCTTCCTCGCACCAGCGCACATCAGCCACCACCAGGCCGTTGTCGCGCACGCGGGTGCGCTCGACATGGAAGCGACGGGTGCCGCGCAGGCGCAGCTGCAGCACGCCGTCGGCGCCGACATCGAAGTCTTCGATGCGTACCTGCACGCCAAAGGCAGCCGGTGTCGCCGGTGCGCCGACCTCCTCGCCCTCGAGGATCAGGCAGACACCAAATCCCTCACCACTGCGGCCGCTGTCGCGGACCAGGTCCAGATAGCGCCGCTCGAACACGCGCAGGCCCACCGCTGCACCCGGCACCAGCGTGGTGTGCAGCGGGAACAGCGGCAGCGAGCCATCGCCGCTCATCGGGCCTGCAGCGCGGCGAGGAAGCGTCGCGGGGCACCGTCGAAGCCACCGTTGGACATGAATACCACGTGGTCGCCACTGCGCGCGCTGGCCTGCAGCTGCGCCAGCAATGCGTCGGTATCGGGCACCGCGTGGGCCTGGCCACGCACCGCGGCGATCACCGCCGCAGCATCCCAGGCCAGTTCCGGGCGATGCAGGAACACCACTTCATCGGCCAGCGCCAGCGAGGGAGCCAGCGCCTGCGCATGTGCGCCCAGCCGCATCGAGTTGCTGCGTGGCTCCATCGCGACCACGATGCGCGCATCGCCCACCTTGGAACGCAGGCCCTCCAGCGTGGTGGCGATCGCGGTCGGATGGTGGGCGAAATCGTCGTAGACGGTGATGCCGTCATGGCTGCCGATCACTTCCATGCGGCGCTTGACGCTGCGGAAGCGTGCCAGCGCCGGGATCACCTCGGCCGGCGCCACGCCCACTGCGTGCGCGGCGGCCAGCGCGGCCAGCCCGTTGAGCACGTTGTGGCGGCCCAGCAGCGACCATTGCACATCGCCCAGCGCCTGCCCACGATGGTGCACGCGGAAGGCGCTGCCATCGGCGGCCAGAAGCTCGGCATGCCACTCCAGCGCCGGATCGAATCCGAAACGCTCGACCGGGGTCCAGCAGCCCATCGCCAGCACTTCGGCCAGGTACTGATCCTCGCCGTTGACGATAAGCCGCCCACGTGCGGGTACGGTACGCACCAGATGGTGGAACTGGCGCTGGATCGCGGCCACGTCCGGGAAGATGTCGGCGTGGTCGTATTCAAGGTTGTTGAGGATGGCCACCAGCGGCCGGTAGTGCACGAACTTGCTGCGCTTGTCGAAGAAGGCCGTGTCGTACTCATCGGCCTCGACCACGAACTCGCGGCCCTGGCCCACGCGGGCGGAGACACCGAAATCCTCGGCGACACCGCCGATCAGGAAGCCCGGCGAGCGCCCTGCACTTTCCAGCAGCCAGGTGAGGATGGTGGTGGTGGTGGTCTTGCCGTGGGTACCAGCCACGGCCAGCGTGTCGCGGCCCGGCAGCACCTGCTCGGACAGCCACTGCGCGCCGGAGATATAGCGCTGGCCGGCATCGAGCACGGCTTCCACGGCGGCATTGCCGCGCGACAGTGCGTTGCCGATCACCACCTCGTCGGTGCCGGCCGGCACGCTGTCGGCACGGTAGCCCTGGTCCAGGATGATGCCCAGCTGTTCGAGCTGGGTCGACATCGGCGGGTAGATGGCCTGGTCGCTGCCGCTGACGGAATGCCCGAGTTCCCGCGCCAGGGCGGCCACGCCGCCCATGAAGGTGCCGGCAATTGCAAGGATATGTACGCTGCTCATGACCGAGGATTGTGACCGATGACGGCTGTATAGGGCCAATGTCCGCTATCGGGTAAGACAACCCCTACACGGGATGTGAGAAAACTCCAATGAGCTGTCAGGGAATTCCCGATAGCGATGTTCTGTGAACCCGGACACAATTCGAACTGCCAGCCGCAGTACCCGAACCGGTCCTACTCCCCAAGAGGCCATCCCCAAGGGAGCTCATGCTGCGGGGCCCTGAGCAAGCCCTTCGCTGGCGCCTATCAAACGACACAGGCCTGATCCTCGCGGACCAGGCCTGTGTTTTTTGCGCCCGAAGGACCGGAAGCATGCCGGCCCCGCCGGATCAGGCCTTGATCGCTGCCAGGATGCGGGCTTCGATCTCGTCCAGCTCACCGACGCCATCGACGCGGGCCAGGGTGCCACGGCCGGCGTAGAAATCGACCACCGGGGCGGTCTGGTCGTTGTAGACCTGCAGGCGCTGGCGCACCGCTTCCGGGTTGTCATCGGCGCGGCCCTGCTCCTTGGCGCGGCCGGCGATGCGGTCGACCAGCAGCTCGGTGGGCACATCCAGCTGCACCACTGCGTCCAGCGGCTGGCCGATCTTGGCCAGCAGGCCATCCATCGCATTGGCCTGGGCCACGTTGCGCGGGTAGCCATCGAGGATGAAGCCCTTGGCGACATCAGCCTGGGTCAGGCGCGACTCCAGCATGCCCAGCAGGATGTCGTCCGACACCAGGTTGCCGGCATCCATCACCGTCTTGGCCTGCTTGCCCAGCTCGGTGCCGGCGGCGATTTCCGCGCGCAGCATGTCACCGGTCGAAATGTGGGCGATCCCCAGCTTTTCCTTCAGGCGCGTCGCCTGTGTCCCCTTGCCCGAACCGGGCGGTCCCAACAGAACCAATCGCATTGACCTGACTCCAACGTGTTGAAAACAAAGAAGGTTCGCGTCCCGGACGGTCCGGTATCGCTGCACCGCAATAGCGCCACTTTACCGCATCCGGGTAATGTCCCTGCAATGTCCCTTCCCCCGAACAGGTAGAAGCATGCGCAACGGTACCCTCCTTTATGCCCAGTCCGGCGGTGTCACCGCCGTCATCAATGCCACGGCGGCAGCGGTGATCGAGCAGGCCCGGGCCAAGGGCATCAAGGTCCTGGCCGCCCGCAACGGCATCCTCGGCGTCCTGCGCGAGGAGCTGATCGACACCAGCAGAGAGAGTGCGGCCGCGATCCGCGCCCTCGCCCATACCCCGGGCGGGGCCTTCGGTTCGTGCCGGGTCAAGCTGAAGTCGCTGGACGCCGACCGCGCCCGCTATGACCGCCTGCTGGAGGTGCTGCGCGCGCATGACGTGCGCTGGTTCCTCTACAACGGTGGCAACGACTCGGCCGATACCGCGCTGAAGGTCTCGCAGCTGGCCAAAGCCTCCGGCTACGACCTGACCTGTATCGGCGTGCCCAAGACCATCGACAACGATCTGGCGGTGACCGACACCTGCCCCGGCTTCGGATCAGCGGCCAAGTACACCGCGGTCTCGGTGCGCGAGGCGGCACTGGACGTGGCGGCGATGGCCGAAACCTCCACCCGTGTCTTCATCTACGAGGCGATGGGCCGCCACGCCGGCTGGCTGGCCGCCGCCGCGGGCCTGGCCGGCAACGGTGATGACGAAGCGCCGCACATCATCCTGCTGCCCGAGCGCGCCTACGACGAGGGCGCCTTCCTGGCCAAGGTGAAGGCGGTGGTCGAGCGTGTCGGCTACTGCGTGGTGGTGGCGTCGGAAGGCATCGCCACCGCTGATGGCCGCTTCGTTGCCGATGCCGGCGGTGGCAAGGACTCGTTCGGTCATTCGCAGCTCGGCGGCGTAGCGGCGCACCTGGCCGGCCGGGTCAAGGACCAGCTGGGCCTGAAGGTGCACTGGGCCCTGCCCGATTACCTGCAGCGCTCGGCCCGCCACCTGGCCAGCAGGACCGACTGGGAGCAGGCGCAGGCGGTGGGCAAGGCCGCGGTGCAGCTGGCACTGAAGGGCCAGAATGGCGTGATGCCGGTGATCGTGCGCAGCAGCGATGCACCGTATCGCTGGAAGATCGAAGCCGCGCCGTTGTCGAAGATCGCCAACCACGAGAAGAAGATGCCGGCCGGTTTCATCCGCCGCGATGGCTTCGGCATCACGGCCAGGGCGCGCGCCTACCTGTCACCACTGATCAGGGGCGAAGCACCGCTTCCCTATGGCACCGATGGCCTGCCGAAGTACGTCACCCTGAAGAACGTGGCGGTGAAGCAGAAACTACCGGCCTTCGAAGGCTGACCTGAAAAAGGGGACGGAGGGGATTAAGTCGCATACGCCCCTCTGTCATCTCCAACAGCATCAGCAGTGGGTCGGATACGACTTAATCCCCTCCGTCCCCTTTTCATGGAGATCATCATGGCACTGCGTGTTGTTCGACTCGGTACGCCGCGCCAACCCGGCGAGGGGCTGCGCATCGGCACCGTTCGGCGCCCACCGCGCGGCGTGCCGCGCAGCGAGTTCGCCCGACAGGACTGGTACGACGTCTGGTTTCCGACCCTGTCCCCCAGCGCGGAGCTGGTGAAGCGGGCGCATGAGGCAACGACGACGGCCGACTGGACCGCCTTCTTCCGCCATTACAAGGCCGAGATGAAGGCGCCCGATGCTGCCCACGCGCTGGACCTTCTGGCCGCGATGTCGCAACACAGCGACATCAGCGTGGGCTGCTACTGCGAGGATGAAGCGCACTGCCACCGCAAGGCATTGCGCGAGCTGCTGGTGGCGCGGGGAGCAATGCTGGCGGATTGATCAGCCGGTTGCCGGCCAGCGGCCGGCACTACCCTCGTGGATGCCTGGGCGCAGCGCCGGCGCCATCTCAATTGCAGGCCTTGCCTTCCATCTGCAGTTGCGCGGCGAACATCGTCACCTGCGGAATCTGGCCGGCGGCGGCCCGCTTCTTCGCCTCCTCCAGGTAAATGCGCGACTGGCCCTGGCCGTCCAGCTCAACCTTGTTGCTCGACGGCAGACGCCACACCCGCACCACTGCCTGCTGGGCCGGGCACGCCGCGTTCGGCACGCGGATCACATCGTTGAGTTTCCAGCCCTTGTCCGCACTTGGCTGCGCCTTGGTGTAATCGACGAAGCGCGCACGTGGCTGGCACTGTTCGCTGGTACGCACGGCGGAGAAGCGGTAGGGCGCGGCGGCGTCGCCGGTGAACGCACCTTCCAGCCGCGCGCAGGCCTCGGGGATCTGCCGCAGCGTATGCACCGCACCCACCGCCTGCGGCGCGCCCACGGCACGCTGCAGTTCCGGGGTTTCCGCGGCGAATGCCGGCACGGCCGGGACCAGGGCGGCAAGCATCAACAGGGACAAGCGCATGGGGGATCTCCTACGGGACTGTGCGCAGGCTTGCAGAGACTGGCTTAACGGGGTGCAAAGGCCGTTGGCTCGCGAATCATGCCCATGGCCCGACGGCATGCGCCGCGGCTCCGAGGAGCCAGTCGAGCATGGCTCGACTCTGCAAGTGGCGGCACGCATACTGCGGGCACCAGGGAATGCTGAACACCGCCATACGTCGGACGACCGCCAAGGTCGGTACGGGTTGGTTCCAGGCTGCAGCCCGTCGTCCCCCTCGTGGTGCCGTTCATCGCCACTGGATGCCTACATCCATTCTGCGGAGGGGTCTAATGCTGGAACGTCACGGGCTGTCACTGGCGCTGGGCTGCGCCATTCTCGCGATCCTGTTCGGAATCGTCTCGGCGCGCTGGATCCTGCGCCAACCCACCGGCAATGCACGCATGGTCGCGATCGCCACCGCGATCCAGGAAGGTGCGCGTGCCTATCTCAACCGCCAGTACCTGACCATCGGCATCGCCGGCGTGGTGCTGTTCGTGCTGGTCGGCATCTTCCTCAGCTGGTACACCGCGATTGGTTTTGCAGTCGGCGCGGTGCTGTCCGGCGCCGCCGGCTACATCGGCATGAACGTGTCGGTACGCGCCAACGTGCGTACCGCAGAGGCGGCGCGCAACGGCATCAGCGCGGCGATGGACGTCGCCTTCCGCGGCGGCGCGATCACCGGCATGCTGGTGGTCGGGCTGGGCCTGCTGGGCGTGGCCGGCTACTACGCACTGCTGTTGCAGATGGGCCTGCCGATGGAACAGGCGCTGCACGCGCTGGTCGGCCTGGCCTTCGGCTCCTCGCTGATCTCGATTTTCGCGCGGCTGGGGGGCGGCATCTTCACCAAGGGCGCCGACGTCGGCGCCGATCTGGTCGGCAAGGTCGAAGCCGGCATTCCCGAAGACGATCCGCGCAACCCGGCGGTGATCGCCGACAACGTCGGTGACAACGTCGGCGACTGCGCCGGCATGGCGGCCGACCTCTTTGAAACCTATGCAGTCACCGTCATCGCCACCATGCTGCTGGGCAGCCTGATGCTGGCCGAAGCCGGTGCCAATGCCGTGCTGTATCCGCTGGTACTGGGCGGCGTGTCGATCATCGCTTCGATCATCGGCGCGCTGTTCGTCAAGGTGAAGCCAGGCGGCTCGATCATGGGGGCGCTGTACAAGGGCGTGATCGTTTCCGGCGTGCTGGCCGCCATCGCCTTCTACCCGATCACCACCGGACTGATGTCCGACAACGTGCATGGACCGATGGCGCTGTATGGCTGCGCGCTGATCGGCCTGGTCCTGACCGGCCTGATCGTGTGGATCACCGAGTACTACACCGGCACCCAGTACAAGCCGGTGCAACACGTAGCACAGGCCTCGACCACCGGCCACGGCACCAACATCATCGCCGGACTCGGCATCTCGATGAAATCCACCGCGCTGCCGGTGGTGGCGGTGTGTGCGGCGATCTGGGGTGCGTTCGCACTGGGCGGCCTGTACGGCATCGCCATCGCCGCGACCGCCATGCTGTCGATGGCCGGCATGATCGTCGCCCTCGATGCCTACGGCCCGATCACCGACAACGCCGGTGGCATCGCCGAAATGGCCGAGCTGCCTTCGGAGATCCGCGACATCACCGATCCGCTGGATGCGGTGGGCAACACCACCAAGGCCGTGACCAAGGGCTATGCGATCGGCTCGGCGGCGCTGGCGGCACTGGTGCTGTTCGCCGACTACACCCACAACCTGCAGGCAGCCCATCCCGGCCAGGAGTTCCGCTTCGATCTCAGCGACCACACGGTGATCATCGGCCTGTTGATCGGCGGCCTGATTCCCTACCTGTTCGGTGCGATGGCGATGGAAGCGGTCGGCCGCGCGGCAGGTGCAGTGGTGGAAGAAGTGCGCCGCCAGTTCCGCGAGATCCCCGGCATCATGCAGGGCACCGGCAAGCCCCAGTACGACAAGGCGGTGGACATGCTGACCCGCTCGGCGATCCGCGAAATGATCGTGCCCTCGCTGTTGCCGGTCGCCGTGCCGGTGGTGGTCGGCCTGCTGCTGGGGCCGCGCGCACTGGGCGGCCTGCTGATCGGCACGATCGTCACCGGCCTGTTCGTGGCCATTTCGATGACCACAGGCGGCGGCGCCTGGGACAACGCCAAGAAGTACATCGAGGATGGCCACTTCGGTGGCAAGGGCAGCGAAGCGCACAAGGCCGCGGTGACCGGCGATACCGTTGGTGACCCGTACAAGGACACCGCCGGCCCGGCGATCAACCCGCTGATCAAGATCATCAACATCGTGGCGCTGCTGCTGGTGCCGCTGCTGTAGAGCCACGCGACGCGCGGATGGCAGGCTTGACCGGGTGGGATCCCTTTCCTGCGGAAAAGGGATCCCACCCCGCTGGCGATCACCGCCCGCGCAGGAAGAACGACACCGACACCGGCACCATCACGTCCACGGGGTCGCCGGCCACCTCGGGCGGCGGCGCCGGGACCGGGGCGTCAGCGGTGTCCGGCGGAGGCGTCGGCTCCGGCGCACGCGGCGGTGACAGGTCACCCTGCGGCTGCACCGGCGCCTTCGGTTGCTCGCCCCACCAGATCCTGCGACAGGTGCAGTTCGGTACGGATTGCATCCAGCATCGCCCGTGCGATGCCCTCCTGCACGCTGGCGTCAGCGTTCTCGCCGGGGCGGCTGGGTGCCTGCAGCAACAGCGCGCGTGCGGCACGCAGCTGCCGGGCCTGCCGCGCCACCTCCCAGCCCCTGGCCAGCAGTACGGTCCAGGTGGCCGGCGATGCCACTGCCAGCGCGATCATCACGGTTTTCACCACCACGTCGGCGGCCAGGTACATGCCGCACGGGGTCAGTGCGGGAGCGGCCACAGGGGCCGGTCAGCAGGCAGCATCGTCCCGGGTTCCAGCGGTATCGGGGGATGCGGTGCGGCGGCGGGCCGCGCGAGGATCGTTGGCGTCGTCCACTTCCACGACCGGATTGGGCTCCAGTCGCGGTGCCGGCCGGCTGAGCACGTAACCGGCGCTGGCGGCAAAGAACAGGCCCACGCCGAGCAACAGGCGCCACGACGGATGCGCGCCCCAGCAGAACAGGGCAAAGCCCACCGCCATGCCTGCACTGGCAAACGCCTTGCCCTTGCCCGACACGGCACCCTGCTCGCGCCACAGCCGCAGCGACGGGCCGTAGCGTGGATGCGCCAGCAGGCGCTGCTCGAACGTCGGCGAGCTGCGTGCGAAGCAGCCCACCGCAAGGATCAGGAAGATGGTGGTCGGCATCACCGGCAGCAACGCGCCGATCACGCCGAGGCCGACCATCGCCCAGCCCAGCGCGAACCAGAGCCAGCGCATCAGCGCTGCACCTGTGGGCGCGCGCCGGGCATCAGGCGAATTCCACTTCGACATGGCCGTGCACGCTGCGGAACGCGGCGTCGGCCGCATCGATCACCTGCTGCTCCTGCTCGCCACTCAGCGGCACCGCGTCCAGCACAGCGGTGAACTCGCGCCAGTGGCGCGCTGCGCCATCGGGATGGGCGGCCAGGTGGCGAGCGCCGAAATCACGGTGCAGGCCGAGCGTGGCCGCCATCTTGTACAGAATGGTGCCGCCGAGATTGGAACCTTCAGCCACGTACAGCCAACCCAACGCAGTGGGCAGCGCGAGGTCCGAGGGCAGCGCGTCGATGTCCGCGCCAGGCAGGGTCTGCTCCAGGTCCTGCAGGTCGCGTGCGACCTGTGTCAGGCGCCGGCGCCCTCCGAGATCGGGCAGCAATGCGTCCAGGGCAGGGTTGGCATACAGCGCATCGATGCTGCGGTGGAAGCGATACTGCACGCGCAGGAAACGGGCGAAGTTGCTGCGGTCGGCGAAGATGTCACCGGCCATGATGCGCTTGTCCAGCGCACCGTGGCTGTCGCGTGTGGCGGCCTTGAGCCGCAGGCTGCGGCTGTCTTCGGGAGCGATGTGTGCGTTCATGGGGGAATGCCAGGAGGGTCGTCCTGCTGTAGACGTCCGCCGCAGGGGTTTCCCCAAGCCCATGTGCGCCGATAATGGGCCATCCCCTTCTTCCACCCGGAACCGATGATGATCACCACCGAACCGCGCATGACCAACCTGTTCCTGCAGCTGGGCCTGGACGCCAGCGCCGAGGGCATCGCCCGCTTCATCCGCGAGCACCAGCTGGCCACCGACGTTGAAGTGTTCGAAGCGCCGTACTGGAACGATGCCCAGCGCCAGTTCCTGTCCGAGTCGCTGCAGGCTGATGCGGCATGGACCACCGTGGTGGACGAGCTGAACGAGTCGCTGCACGAAGATGCGGTGAAGGCGGCGACCGGGCTTTAAGTGCCTGGCGGAAGGCGCTGGGCAAGGCCCGGCGCTACCGTCGCCTCACCCTGGGTCAGAGCCCTTTCCGCAGGAAAGGGATCCGACCCCGCCGATCAGTACTTCCAGGTCAAGGCCAGCCGTGCGGTGCGGCCCGGGGCCGGCATCACACCCAGGGCGAGCGGATCCAGATAGTAGCGGTCGGTCAGGTTGTCGACGCCGGCGTCGACCGACAGCTGGTCGTTGAAGCGCCAGCTGGCGAACAGATCCACCAGCGTGGTTGGCCGGTACAGCTGCTGGATCGCCGACAGGCCCACGTTCCAGTCCTTGTCCAGCGTGCTGATCGGGCCGGCGTTGTGGACCACGCGGGTGCCGAAGGTCAGGCGCTCGTCGAACAGGCGCGAGCCCAGGGTCAGGTTGACCATGTAGCGCGGCGGGTTCTGGGTGTTGGTGTACGACCCCTCGAAGCCGCCGTCCACGCAGTTAGGCGTGTGGGCCAGCTCATCGTTCCTGCGCTGTGCGCCATAGGCCCGGCGCTCGGCGGCGATGTCCGGCGCGCAGGTCTTGGCTTTGAAGTAGTAGTGCGCGGACAGGTCGGCGAAGACCTTGCCGCTGTCATAGCTGGACTGGAACTCCATGCCGGAGACCTTGAACTGGTCGACGTTGCGGATCAGACCGGCCGACAGCGTGCGGTAGTCACGGGTGATCAGGTCGTCGATGCGGGTGTCGAAATACGCCAGCTTCAGCGCCAGGCGGTCGCCGGCAGTGAACAGGTTGTAGCGGAGGGTGCTGGCGCCGATTTCCCAGCTGCGCGCGCGCTCCGGCTTCAGCTCACCCACCGGCTTGGCGGCGGTGAACAGGCCCAGCGTGGTCTCGAACAGGCTCGGCAGCTTGGTGCCTTCGGCATACTTCACGTAGACCAGGGTGTCTTCGCTGAAGCGGTAGGCCACGCTGGCGGTCGGCGAGAACGCGGAGTCGCGGCGGCGGATCGGCTGCGACCAGGTCCAGCTGACCGGCACTTCCAGATCCTGCGGCTTGCCGGCGTCATAGAAGTTCCACCCACCGATGTCGCCCACCGTGCCCTTCTTGTACGGCGAGGCCAGCAGCGATTCCTGGGTAAAATTGCCATTGGCATCCGGATACCAGTTCAGCAGCGCAATGCGCTTTGCACGCCACGACGGCAGTGCCGGGTTGCCGTTGAGCAGCTCGGTGTAGCGGTACTGGCCCTGCACCTCATACGTATCAGGCGTCGCCAGGCGGTTGCGGTCGTGCACCTCCACCCGGTTCCAGCGGCCACCGGCCAGCAGTTCCCAGTGTTCGTCGGGCTGCCACTTCAGCGAGGCCACGGCACTGTATTCCTTGCGCTCGGCGTTGCGCAGGAAGCGGTTGTTGACCAGGTCGTCGTGCTTGATCGGGCCCGAGCTGCCCGGGGCGATGTCTTCGTCGCTGTAGGACAGGCCGTAGTCGAGCGTGAACGCACCGGCGCGTGTGTCGAACGTCGAGGTGTTGCTGGCATCCAGGTTGAAGCGCTTCTGCCGCAGCGGGTTCCGGTAGGCATCCTTGTAGCCGGGATCGCCACTGAAGCTGGGCGCGTCGTACCACTCGGTGCGGCGATCGAAGTACCACGGGGTGATGCCGGTCAGGCTGTTGTACATCACGCTGTCGGTGTCGGTGTAGGCGGCATTGATGCGCAGGTCAACCCGCTCACTGTCCGGGTTGAAGCGGTAGCGCAGGCTGTAGCTGTCCATGTCGACGTGGCCCGGATCCCACTGCGGGATGCGGTCACGATCCACCCGGATGATCTGCGAGGCCATGATCTCGCCGGCGGTGCCTTCGTAACGGCGGTAACCGGCCTCCAGCGTCTGCGCGTCGTCGATGCGCCAGGTGCCCTTGAGCAGCGCCGACTTCGAGCGCGAGGAGGTGTTGAACACTTCGCTGCGCGGCGGATTCAGCGGCGCCAGCGTGCGACGGGTCTGCGGGAAATCATCGTAGCCATGCCGGCCCGAGAAGTAGTTGCCGTTGTCCCGGTAAGCGTAGGCGGCGACCAGATCGAAGCGGTCCCAGTGACCGGCACCGGCCACGTTGAAGAACTGGCTGCCGGTGGCGCTGCGATCGGTGCGCGGTGTCGCACTGTAGGACGGCAGGTTGTTGGCACTGCCATTGGCCAGGCCACCGCGCACGCGCGCCCCGAAGTCGCGCCCCTCGCGCAGCACGTCACCGATCTTCAGCGTCTCCATCTCTACCATACCGCCGATGCCACCGGAGGCGTTGGCCTGCAGGCTCGGGCCCTTGGTGATGGTCAGGCTGGAGATCAGGTCGGGGTCGAGGTAGGTGCGCTGTGACTGGCCCGCATAGCCGCGGTAGGTGTCCATGCTGGACTGGCCACCGTCGATGATCACCGGTACGCGGCCCTGGCCCTGGATGCCACGGATGTTGACGTCGAAGCCATTGCCGACGCGCGGATCACCGGCGGTGACACCGGCCACACCCTTGACGATGTCACCGTTGGAGGTGCCGCGGAAGCGCTCCAGATGCGCGCGGTCGAGCGTGGTGGTCGAACCCACGCTGCGGTAGCTGTCGAGCAGGCGCGCTTCATCGTTGTTCGCACCGCTGTCGACGCGGTCGCCGGCCACACGCAGCGTGCCGGTGACGATCACACCGCTGTCGGCCTGCACCGGCGTTGCTGACTCCAGAGTGACCGCATCGGCGCTGACCCGGCGCACCGCCACGCCGCTGCCCTGCAGCAGGTGCTGCAACGCCTGGTCGGCCGACAGGCTGCCGCTGACCGCGTGGGAGGTTACGCCGTGTGCCAGCGATGCGGGGTACACCACCTGCACGCCGGATTGGCGCATGTAGCTGCGCAGCGCCTCATCCAGCGGTTGTGCAGGAATATCGAAGCGCAGTACGGCCGCGTGGTCGCTGCGGGCGCTCTGCGCCAGTGCGGGTGGCGTCGTGCTGGCCAGCCCGGCGGCAAGCAACGCAATGCACAGACGGGACGGGCGCAGTACGTGGCCCGAGCGGTGGGAGTCGAACATGGAGGAACCTGTCAGGTAATCGGTGCCGCGAACGCGGCGTCATCCGCAACACGGGCGGACACGGCGACGTACGTGGCGACGGCGGGTACGTTCGCCGGGTAAGACGGCTGGGCGCGCGACAACCCCAAGAGCGATTTGCGGTCGCGGGGGATGCCGACGGTGCGCGGTGGTTGCCGACCGTTGGTCGGCACAGAGACGCTCATCCACGCGTGGCGTGGAGCTACTGCACGATGGCGACGCCGAAGGGAAGACGAGTAACCTGAAGACCCGCCGTTGCCGCCAGCGCGTCCAGCGCCTGTTCCGGGCGGTCGATGCGCAACGCAGCACTCACTGCAGGAAGACGTGACAGATCGCCGCGCACGAAGGTCGGCCCCGCGCGATAGCGCCCGACCCACTGCACCGCATCGGCAACGGGGACCTGCTCCAGCAGCAGCTCGCCCTGGCGCCAGGCGCCGACGCTGTCGGCGGTCACGTCAGCCCGTCGCATGACTCCGCCATGTTCAGTGTAGACGGCACGCTGCCCCTGCTGCAGGTAGGTCCAGCCACCGTCGGCCGGGCTGGCCACGCGCACCCTGCCCTGCCCCACCTGGGTTTCCACCCCGTCGTCGCCACGCGCGACGGTGAACGCGGTGGAGATGTCCTCGATCAGGCCATTGCCGGCGCGCACGCTGAAACGCCGCTGTGCATCCGGGCTGACCTCGAACCAGGCGCGCCCGCGCAGCAGCTCGACCTCGCGGGCGTTCGCATTGAAGCGCACGGCAATCGCACTGTCCGCATCCAGCACCGCGCGACTGCCATCGGGCAGCCGTACGTGCTGCACCTGATGCGTGCTGCGATGATCGGACTGCAGGCGCAGCCACGCCTCCGGCCATGCAACCAGCATTGCCAGCATTGCCGCCGCTGCCATCGCCCAGCGCAGTCGATGCGGCCGACGCCGTCCGCTGGACCCGGCCTGCGGGCGCGGCCCGACACTGCGCCACAGCGCGCGCTCGTGCTCGAAGGCCCTGCGGTGCCCCGGCTGTTGCAGCCAGTGCTCGAACGCCTGCATGCGTACATCGCTGATGTCACCCGAGGCCAGCCACGCGATCCAGTCCCGGGCCTGTTCGGCCAGGTTATCGTCATTGGCGGCGGGCAGCATGTTCGGCGGGCGCATCGGCTGGCGGACAGGCGCATTCAAGCGCGGGGGAACTGGACCGCATCCACGGTCAATGATCAAGACGTCTGTGCGCGCGCCAACCCCAAGCCGGCGTGATCATCGGCCACTGCGCGCCCAGGCCAGGCGCTGCAGCGCGGAGCGCACATGATTCTCGACGGTGGTCACCGACACCCCCAGGCGGCGTGCGATCTCGGCCTGGGTGAGGCCCTGCAGGCGGTTGAGCCGGAAGATGGTGCGGGTCGGCTCCGGCAGGTGACCCGCCGCATCGAGCACCCGCTGCAGCTCATCCTGTGCCATGGCCTGCTCCTCGGTGGAGATCACCTCGTCGGCCCCCCACAGGTAGTGGTCGGCCAGCAGCCGGTTGCGGCGGCTCGATTCGCGGCCGTGGTCAGTGGCAAGGTTGGCGGCCAGCCGATACAGATAGGCCCGCGGATTGTCGATCGCCTGGCTGTCATCGACCCCACGGGCCTTGAACCAGACCGCCTGGATCACGTCCTCGGCGCCGCTGTCACCCCCGAGGATGCGCTGCACCCGGCGCAGCAGCGCTGGCCGCTCGCGGATCAGCAGTTCGGTGAGCGTGGCGGCATTGGAGGACATGCGCGGAGCCGGGACGACAGACGGAGGCGCCGCGCATGCTACTCCGTTAATGCGAATAAGTCACATTACTATCAACACCCCGACTACAGGCAATCAACCAGTGCGTCGTAGGTATTGGCTGTCGTGCCGGGCAGCGGCGCGTGCAACGCATCGAATCCGTCACCCGTTTCCCACACCTGCAGCAGGGTTTCCAGGCGTGTCCCGGCTGCCAGCGGCAGCACGCAGGCATAGCGTCCGCGGTTGACCTTGATCAGGCCGCTGGGCTTTACCCTGGTGTCGCTGCCGGCGAAGGTCCATACACACTGGACAACCACCCCCGCGACCTGTTCCACGGAACAGCGCAGGCGCATGGCCCACAGATTGATGTACTGCCCCTCGCAGAAGGTATCGCCACACACCTCATCGAAGCCACGCACCAGTTGCCGCTCGGCAGCAAGGAAACGCTCGTGGCCGCCCCCCGGGCCGGAGTAATCCCGCGCATCGACGAACGCAGGCGCGGCCTGCGCGACACCGGCGCACGGCAGGCTGACAGACAGCACGCCACACAACAGCCAGCATTTGTAGAAGCTCCCCATCAGCCCACCCTCCCCTGCGTGCGCAGGCATTCAGGCAACCCATCGAAGATGCCGTGGTCAAGCCCGGGCAAAGGCGCGGTCAGGCCGCCCGGCGCTTCCAGTGAGGCATAGAACGCCTCGACGGGCACGCCGGGCTGAAATTCGACCGGGCAGACCCAGCTGCCGTTGTCGACCCGCACCTGGCCCGTATCGGGATGCACTTCCAGCTCGCTGGCCGCCACCACCAGGACGCAGCGCTGCACGGTGCCGCGGTGGGCAAGCACGGCGCAGCGGAACTCCATCACCCGGTAGTTGCTGTAATCACCTTCACACAAGGTGTCGGCACACCATGCGGCGAATTCGCCGGCCACCGCGTCCTCCAGCGCAAAGGCCCGGTCCCATCCGGCCTCGTCGGAGGGATAGTCGATCAGGTTGACATGCGCCCCGCGCGCAAGCGCAGGCAACGGCGCCAGCAGCAACAAGGCGCAACAGCCCAAGCGGTTCCAGTTCATGGCAAGTCTCCTTGGCAAGGACGTCCAGCCTGCCGGGGGGACCGGGTGGAACCCATCGGGAAACCCCGCCCCATTCGCTCCGCCAGGGGCGGGCGCGCAGGTCGGTCCAGCCCTACCCTGCACAGCGCCCGGCAAAGGCATAAAATGGTGAGCTATCCGTCTATATCCCCACCTGGAGCACACCATGGGCCTGGAACTCGTCTCGCCCGGCAAGAACCCGCCGGAAGAAATCAACGTCATCATCGAGATCCCGAAGGACTCGGAACCGGTGAAGTACGAAGTGGACAAGGAAACCGGCGCGATCTTCGTCGACCGCATCCTGTCCACCCCGATGCGCTATCCGTGCAACTACGGCTACGTGCCGAGCACCCTGTGTGGCGACGGCGATCCGGCCGACGTGCTGGTGGTGCTGCCGCTGCCGCTGGTGCCGGGCTCGGTCGTGCGCTGCCGTCCGGTCGGCGTGCTGAAGATGAGCGATGAGGCAGGCAGCGACGAGAAGATCCTGGCCGTGCCGGTCTCGAAGATCTTCAGCGGCTACGCCCACGTCGAAGACATCGCCCAGGTTTCGAGCCACTGGCTGGAGCGCATTGGCCACTTCTTCGAGCATTACAAGGACCTGGAGAAGGGCAAGTGGGTCAAGCTGGACGGTTGGGGTGGCGCCGCTGAGGCCAAGCAGATCCTGATCGAGGCGCACCAGCGCCATCTCGACAGCAAGGCCTGAGCCTGAACCGCATCGCTCCGGCGATACCCTGCCGGAGCGATGCGGGTCACGTTTCATGACGACGGCACATCACTCTTGCTGCCGTATTAGGTAAATTGCGTCACTTCACACGTCATCGACATCCATCGTCGAGACAGCCAGGGGAATGTGTCGTGCGTATTCTGCTTGTTGGGGATGCAGCCAGCCTGCCGGCCGAGCTGACCGAATTCATTGCCGATCTTGGGGAAGACTGGCAGCCGCTGACCGCCGCCGATGGCCAGACCGCGATGACCGCGGTGGCCACGCAGGGCGTGGACGCGGTGATCGTCTGCCCGCAGTTGCCCGATCTCAATGCCACCACGCTGCTGGGCCAGATCCGGACACTGCGCCCGGAAACCATCCGCATCGCGCTGGTCGATGCACACCATGGCAACCGCCCGCCGCCGGCGCGCCTGATCGGTGTCGCCCACCGCTTCCTGCCGCTGCCGCTGGCGCCGGAAGTGCTGCTGGAGGCATTGACCAGCCTGGAAGAACTGCGCGAAGTGCTGGACAGCCCGCGCCTGCGCGATGCCATCGGCCGTATCGAGAAACTGCCATCGCCACCGCACCTGTACCTGAGCCTGACCCAGGCCCTGGAACATGACGACGATACCGACAGTGCCGATGTGGCCAAGCTGGTCGCCGCCGATCCGGCCATCGCGGCCAAAGTGCTGCAGCTGTCGAACTCGGCTTTCTTCAGCCAGGGCCGCACAATTGCCGACCTGCGCACCGCGGTCACCCGGCTGGGCCTGGCCACGCTGCGTGACCTGGTGCTGGCCAGCGAAGTGTTCTCCGCGCCGACGCTGTCGGCTGCCGAGCGCAACTCACTGCAGCAGCGCGCCCTGCTCGCCTCCCGGCTGGCCGCACGCCTGCTGCCCGAGTCCAGCGCCGAACTGGGGGCGACCGCCGCACTGCTGGCCGACATCGGCCTGCTGCTGCCCGGCGTGCGCAACGAGCGCAGCGAGCCCGCGCTGGCCGGCGATACCCGCCCAGGCCATGCCGAGGCCGGCGCCTACCTGCTGGGCCTGTGGGGCCTGCCGATGCCGATCATCGAAGCGGTGGCCTTCCATCTGCAGCCGCAGCGCGCCAACACCCGCAGCTTCTGGGTGACCGGCGCGGTGCACGTGGCCCTGGCGCTGGTCAATGGCGATCCGGTGGACGAGGACTACCTGCAGCGTGCAGGCGTGCTGAACAAACTGCCGCAATGGCGCGAGCACGCCAATGCACTGATGGGACTGGTGCCCAGCGACGCCTGAGCGTGCTGGATGTTGTCCGGACGACAGAGGGCGCACCCACACGGTGCGCCCTTTCCATGTCAGCGGGTACCGCAGGCATCCTGCACGCAACGCCGGTACTGCGACTCGCAGATGACCGGTGACTTGCCACTGGCCAGGCACTGCTGGCGGAACGCTTCGCAATAAAGCCCGCCACCACAGACCCCGAGGCCCTGCGCGAACACCGCGCCTACCAGCGTCGCATAGATCAGTACAGCGGCTGATGCCTGGCGCAGCAACGTGTCCTTCATATCCCTCTCCAGATGCAAGCGTCCGGTATTGGACCTCCTGACTGTGTCGATTGCGACACGACAGGACCGTGACTGCGCTCACCTTCCAACAGTTTCCGGAATTCCCCTACAAAAAAGAGGGCGGACCTTGCGGCCCGCCCTCCCCGTGTTGCTACCGCACTTCGATGGATCAGAAGCGCTGGGTGTACTTCATGTACAGGAAACGACCCACATCGAAGCCGCCGTAATAGGCGAACGCCGAGTTCGGAGCCGAGTACTGCAGCGGACCCTTGTGGTCGAACACGTTGTTCGCACCCAGGGCGATCGTCGCATCCCACGGCGCCTTCCAGCTGACCTGCAGGTCGTGGAAGGTGTTGGAGCCGGTGTGACGCAGCGGATCGGTCTCGCCATTGGCCATGTGGTTCGGCGCATCGCACCAGCCGTCAGCCAGCGAGATGCAGCTTTCCTTCATGCCGGAGTAGTAGCGTGCGGTGTAGTTCACACCGAAATCGCCGTACTGCCAGTTGACACCCAGGTTCGAACGCACGCGGAACAGGCCCGGCTCGCCGACGCGGCCGATCATGATGTTGTCACCCGCGCTGTTCTGGCCCTGCTCGTCGTACTTGGCGGTGTAGCTGGTGGTCCAGTCGATGCTGAACTGACCGATCGCCAGTTCCGGCAGGCGGTACTTGATGCCCAGGTCGTAACCTTCGGTTTCCATCTTGCCGAGATTGGCGGTGCCGTAGGTGATCGCACTGACGTGGCCGTCAGCCGCACGGGTCACGCTCGAGCAACGCTCGGAGTTGCCCAGCACGTAGCAGTCACGCAGGATGCGGTCGACGCTGTCAGCGATGATCATGTCGCTGATTTCGTACTTGTACCAATCCAGCGAGACGTCCAGGCCCTGCACCCAGCGCGGGCTCCACACCAGGCCGAAAGTGGTGCTCTTGGAGGTTTCCGGCTTCAGGTTCGGGTTGGCACCCGAGACGAACTGGTCACCCGACTGGCACGGCAGGGTCGAGCACGGCAGGTTGCCCTGGCCCAGCTGCACGTAGTTGGCCGGAGCGCCAGCGGCGGTGCACGCGGCATTGCCGGCAACGCTGCCCGGGGCGTTCACGCCGCACGGATCGATGTACGACTCGAAGCTCGAGCTCAGGCCACCGTACAGGTCGCTGATGGTCGGAGCGCGGAAGCCCTCGGCGTAGGTGCCGCGGACCAGCAGTTCATCCAGCGGACGCCAGGTCAGGCCGAACTTGCTGTTGGTGGTGCCACCGAAGTTGCTGTAGTCCGAGTAACGGCTGGCAACGTTCAGGGTCAGTTCCTTGGCGAAGGCCATGTCGGCCAGCAGCGGTACGTTCAGCTCGAGGTAGACCTCGTTCAGATCGTACTGGCCGCGGGTCGGCTTCTGGCCCAGGCCGGTGGACTGGCCCGACTGCGCGAAGGCGTCCGGCACGTAATTGCCTTCTTCCTTGCGGTGCTCGACACCCAGCGCGAAGCCCAGGTCGCCGGCCGGCAGGGTCACGATGGAACCGGACAGGTTGGCGGTGAAGCTGGTGGTCTTGGTGACGCCGCGGGTGGTGAAGGTCGGGAACAGGAAGTCCTGCAGCTCCTGGTTCGCCAGCGAACCCTGGCCATCAACGCCGTACGGCAGCAGCGGGTTCCACGGGCGGCAGTCGCCCAGGATCGGCTTGGCCGAGGTGCCGCAGCGGGCAATGCCGCCGGCGTCGATGAACGACGGGCCCAGGGCCTGGCCTGCAGCGATCAGGCTCATGTCGCCGCGGTTGCTCTTGATCGACTCGTTGCGGTTCCACAGCGCGCCGACATCCCAGTCGAAGGTCTTGCCGCCCAGCTCGAAGAAGCCGGTCAGGGTCGGAGCGAAGCGCAGGGTCTTCAGCTGGCTGTCAGTGGTACGCGGCACTTCCCACAGGCGACGACGGAAGCTGACGTCCTGGCCGACCGGGTTGAAGGCGCTCGAGCCTTCCAGCGGGGTGCCGAAGGAGTTGGACTGGAACGGATAGCCGGCGATCTGCTGGAACGTCTGGCGCTCGTTGTAGAGCACGTCGGTGTTCAGGCTGATCGAATCGGTGAAGTCGTAGGTACCGTTGATGTAGACCGACTTGCGCTTCACACCGGTCAGCAGGGTCATCTGCTCGTTGGAGTTGGCGAATTCGTCTGCCGTGATGACGTGGTAGTCATTCGGGTTCTTCGGGTTGCCGCCGGCGTTCAGGGTCTTCCAGACAGCCTGCTTGGAGTCGCCGCAGTCGACCTGGGTCGGGTTGCACCAGCTGCCGTTCTGGCTGATCGGGCTCCAGGTGGCCGAGGTCGAGTTCGGACCCAGCGAGCCGTCACGGCTGTACCAGCGGTCCTTGGCCCACACCGGGTCCTGCTTCGAGTACTCGGCCGACAGGGTCAGGCTGCCGCGCTCGCCGCGGGCACCGAGGGTCATCGAATAGGTTTCGGTGTCGCCGTCGCCCTTGCCGTACTGGCCGACGTAGACGTTGGCTTCGCCGCCGTCGAAGTTCTTGCGGGTGATCACGTTGACCACGCCGGCGATGGCGTCGGAACCGTAGATCGACGAGGCGCCGTCCTTCAGGATTTCGATGCGTTCAACGGCCGACATCGGGATCTGGCTCAGATCCTGGTAGCCGGCGGTGGTCGCGCCCAGGCGCTTGCCGTTCATCAGCACCAGGGTGCGCTGGGCGCCCAGGTTGCGGATGTCGACGTAGTAGCCGCCCACGTTCTCGCCCGAAGCCAGCGACTCCGAACGCGAAATGGCCGGGGAACCGGCCGAGGTCAGGTTGTTCAGCACGTCGGCGACGCTCGAGAAGCCCTGCTTTTCCAGGGATTCGCGGGTCATCGTCAGGATCGGCTGCTGGGTCTCCACCGAAGCGCCGCGGATGCGCGAGCCGGTGACCGAAATGCGGTCCAGGTCGGTGGTGCCCTTTGCTTCCTGGGCGGAAGCAAAGGCCGGCGCCAGCGCCAGCGCAATGCCGGCCGGCAGCAGGCCGAACCGCACTGCGGGATTACGAACGTTCATCTATCTCTCCAAGGTACGTGTTAGCAGCGTGTTAAAACACCCCAGCACGTTACGATTGCGTTGCAGCGCTGTATTTGCGCGAACCAACCGGAGACTTTGCGGATTGTGGCGGGAGCAAGCCGCCGTTCTCCCTGAAGCGCGATGCGGACTGGCCGTAGCGGGCGCGGAACGCACGCGCGAAGCTGCAGCAGTTGTCGAAACCGCTGGCGGCAGCGACCTCGCCCACCATCATGTCGGTGTCGCGCAGCAGATCAGCGGCGCGTTCGAGGCGCAGTCGTGCCGAAAGCGACTGCGGGCTTTCCTCGTACAGGCTCTGGAAGGTCTTGGACAGGTACCAGCTGGAGAAGTTGGTCAGCTCGGCCAGTTCGCCGATGCGCACCACCCGGTGGCTGTTGCCTTCCAGATAGAGGCGCGCGCGCTGCATGCGGCCGAACACCTGGCGCTTGCGGCTGCGCGAGCGGCCCGGGCAGCGCTGCACGTTGTCGGCCAGGCCGCGCTGCAGGCCCGCGAGGTGCAGCAGCAGCGGGCGCAGGGTCTGCGCCGGCTGGCCGCTGGCCAGCGCATCGCGCCACAGGCGCAGCGCCACGCGGGCATCAGTGCGGTTCATCCGGCCACGACCTGCATACAGGCCGCAGTCGGCCATCTCGGTCAGCACGCGAAGCGCTTCGATGTTCAGGTTCAGGCCGACGCACAACCCGTTGCGACCGGCCTGCACCAGCGGCCGCGATTCCTTCTCGAAGGCGATCCACTCGCCCTGGCGCAAGCGGAAGCGCCCTTCCTTGGCCTCGACCCACGAGCTGCCACGCACCTGCATCCAGACAGTGAAGCTGGAGCCGGCGGTCTGCAGGCTACCCAGCCGGGCCACGCCCAGGCAGGTCGGTGCGACGTCGTCGAGCGACCGGTCCAGGGAAACAGTTTGGCCGCGATCGGCCAGCGAGAGTTGACGCATGGGGGCACCACGGATTTGCCTAGTACAGGACTCCGTTTTGCCAAATCAGGCGGCACTGCGTCAGGAAGGTCCGACGAGATCGCCACGAATTCGCAACGAGATCCCGACGAAGAAATTACGAAGGCCCATTTCCCTTGAACAACAACAACTTGGAGAATGCGGGGAACAGTGCAGGCGGGCGCTCGGGCAACCGCATCACGCCGATGTCAGCGCCATCGCTGACCGCCATCGCCACGAACAGGTCCTTTCCGTCGGCGCTGGCACTGAGCCCGTTGCCGGCGCTGAGCCGTTCGGCGTCCAGGCAGCGTTCCGGCTCCTCGCGGCCGGGCTGGATGCGCACGAAGGTGGTGCCACACGTGGTCGAGGTACCGAGGTAGCCGATGCCGCTGTTGCCGGCCACGGTCCAGGCCCGGTATCGCCAGCGGCTGGGCCGGTCATCGCTGATCTGCTGCACACTGGCCGGAGACAGCGCGGCATCCGCCGACCACAGGCCTCCGGCGGCCAAGCGGGTGAACAACACGCGGCCACTGCTCCGGTCGAAGCGCGCCTGCGACACCCCATCGATGCTGGCCAAGCGGCGCCAGGGCTGGACGCTGCGATCGAACAGGCTCAACCGCGTGCGCTGGTCGGCATCGCGCTCGACCACAAACAGCTGCTGCGGCGAGGCGCCATACAGTGCCTGCAACGGCTGTTCGGCCGGAACCGGCAAGGGTTGCAGGCGTTCATCGCGTGGCGCGATTTCATAGACCACCGTGCGCCCATGCGCATCGCGGCCAACCACGAGCAATTGCCGGCTGTCGGCCGACCAGTCCGGTGCCTGCCGCGCCTCCGGCCGCAGCCCTTCGATGGGACGCAGCGAATCCGGCCGCTGCATGTCCGCCCACCACAGGGCGAAGCTGCCGGAACGATCGGAGGTGAAGACCAGCTGGCGGCCATCAGGCGCTGCCATCGGTTGTCCATCGCGGCCACTGGAGGCGAACAGGCGCTCGGGCGTGCCGCTGCCCTGCATCGGCACCTTGAACACGCCGAACTGCGCGCGCCGGTGGACGAAAGCCAGCATGCCACCGCGTCGCGACACTGCTGGCCACTGCGCATCATCCAGGCCGGCATCGCGCAACGTGTGCCGCTCGACATCCAGGTAATAGAGCCGCGCCTCGCTGTCGACACGACGACCGAAGACGATGGTGCGGCCATCGTCCAGCCAGGCCCAGCCGCGCAGCTCTGCCGCTTCATCGGTCAACTGCTCGGGCGTACCGCCCGCGGCCGGCACCCGCCACAGATCACCCAGCTGCGGGTTGCGCACGAACACCAGCCATTGCCCATCGGGCGAATACCGCGGTGCGTAGTCGAAGTCATCCTCATCGACGCTGTAGGCCAGCGCGCGCCACTGGCCACTGGCCAGGTCCAGCACACGGATGCCACGGTGCGCGTAGCGACCGACCATGCTGCCGAACACCAGGCCACGCCCGTCTGGCGTCCAGTCGAAACTGAGCAGCTCCGTGCCATCGCAGCGTGTGGCCTGGCGCAGTGCGCCACCGGTGGCGCTGGCGATCAGTACCTGGCAGCCGCCGTCGGCGTAGAACCGCGCGAAGGCGATTTCGCGACCATCCGGCGACCAGTTCGGGAAGCGATCGACGGCACCGGCCGGTGGCGCCAGCAACTGGCGCGCCGGCGCGTTGCCGGAGGTCTGCAGCTTGATCGCGCCACCGCCGTTGCCATCCTCGTTGGCGCCCTCATAGGCCACCAGAGAACCGTCCGGTGACAGCGTGGGATAGGTTTCAAAGCCGCTGGTCGCGGTGATCAACCGATACGGCCGCTGCGGGCTGCCGATCACCCGCGTACCGTTCTCCACGGCAGCCTCCACCGGCGAACTGCCGGCCGGTGCACGACGCAGCAGCAGCGTGGTCAGCACCAGCAGCGTGGCCAGCATCAACACGCCCAACGCCAGCAGCACGCGCCGACGGATATGGCGCCAGCGGCGACGCGCCGCCTGTGGATGCGCAGGCAACGCAGCAGTGGTCACCGGCTGTGCGGCCATGCCCTCGTCGTCAGGGACGCCTGCGGCCACGGGCTCGGCATCGTCCAGCACCTGTACCGGGACCAGAAGCCGATAGCCGGTCTTGGCGATGGTTTCGATGTAGGCCTGGCCGTTGTCGTCGTCGTTGCTGAACGCCTTGCGCAGCTGGGTGACGGCCTGGGTCAGCACATCGTTGGTCGGCAGCGTGTCCGGCCATACCTCGGCGAACAACTCGTCGCGGGTGACAACGCGGCCCGGCTGCCGCAGCAGCACGCGCAGCACGCCCAGCGCCTTCGGCGTCAGCCGGCGCGGGCGACGCGCGCCGACGACCTCGACTTCGCGCGAGGACAGAGTGACGGTGCACTCTCCTATCCGTATCCGATCGGATACCGGGGGCTGGATTTCGCTGCTGTTCATTTTCTGCTACACAGTAGAGACAGGTCCCGGGCAGTGTTTGCCTTCGATACCGCCCCGTCCTGGGAACAGCGAAAAGCCAGACTCCGCACAAAGCATCGGCGCATACCGCAAAAACAATTGAGCGCGCGAATACTAGCCTATGCAAGTTACCTCGCCTATCGCGTGGTCGACATCAGGCTCTCTCTCGCCGACGCATTCACATAATTTGCGACATCATTCGCGCCCTTTCGGGCGCGAAATTTTTATCTGGCGTTCATTTTCACATGCGCCGCAACATGGTCAATCCGACCAGCCGCGAAACCACCAAAGCCACGTACATCACGCCGGAAAACTGCTCCAGCATCACCAGTGCGCGTGCCTGCGGATGCAGTGGCACGACGTCACTCAGACCGACGCCGGAGAGCAAGCTGAAGCTAAGATAAAGCAGCTCCATCCAACTGCGCTGCGCGCCTCCGCCGGTGCCCTGGAAGCTGCCCGGGTACCATTGCTGGCATACCGAGAATGCGAACGCGAATGCCCATGCAAGCAAGGTGAATGTCGCGCCGGCGGCGAACAGCTCGTCACGGGTGACCTTGTGGTCCTGGAGCATGTAGGCGATCAGTGCGCCGGCCGTATAGAAATACAGCAGGCTTTCCAGCAACTGTGCGGTGGTCAGCAGCGTGGTGCGGTCGAGCAGCGCACCGGCCAGCGAAAACACCACCGACGGGATGGCCAGCACCAGTGCCAGCCAGGTGCCCAGCGGGCTGCGCTGCACCACCCACAGCGCCAGGCCCAGTACCGCCATGCCGAACACGCCCAGCGCCGCGCGGCCGGCAGCGGTGTCATCCAGCGCGGGGTACAGCAGCACCGCGATCAACTGGGCGCCCAGCAGCCAGGCCGAAGGATGACGGCGGGCAATGGCCAGCCAACGGGTGGTCATGGCAACAGGCATGGTGTCCTTCCCCCAGGGTGATGCGCGGAGCATAGCGGGGAGCGGCGTGATGAGCGGTGGTGCCGGCCGCTGGCCAGCACGCTTCCCCGCCCCCGCACAACCGGCTGCCGGCCAGCGGCCGGCACCCGGCTACTCGTCATCCCTGGTGGTAGACCTCTGCGCCAGCCGCGCGGAACTCCTCCGACTTCTCCTTCATGCCGGCCTCGGCGTAGTCACGCACATCCTGGGTGATCTTCATCGAACAGAAGTGCGGGCCGCACATCGAGCAGAAGTGGGCCAGCTTGTGCGCATCCTTCGGCAGCGTCTCGTCATGGAACTCCTTGGCCTTCTCCGGATCCAGGCCAAGGTGGAACTGGTCTTCCCAGCGGAACTCGAAGCGCGCCTTGCTCAACGCGTTGTCGCGAACCTGCGCGCCCGGATGGCCCTTGGCCAGGTCGGCTGCATGCGCGGCAATGCGATAAGCCATGATGCCGTCGCGCACGTCCTGGCGATTGGGCAGGCCGAGATGCTCCTTCGGCGTCACGTAACAGAGCATGGCCGTGCCGAACCACCCGATCATCGCCGCGCCGATCGCGCTGGTGATGTGGTCGTAGCCCGGTGCGATATCGGTGGTCAACGGCCCCAGCGTATAGAACGGCGCCTCGCCGCACTCACGCAGCTGCTTGTCCATGTTCTCCTTGATCAGCTGCATCGGCACGTGGCCGGGGCCCTCGATCATGGTCTGCACATCATGCTTCCAAGCGATCTTCGTCAGCTCGCCCAGTGTTTCCAGCTCACCGAACTGCGCGGCGTCGTTGGCGTCGGCGATGCAGCCCGGGCGCAGGCCGTCACCCAGCGAAAAGGTCACGTCATAGGCCTTCATGATTTCGCAGATCTCTTCGAAATGCGTGTACAGGAAATTCTCCTTGTGGTGCGCCAGGCACCACTTGGCCATGATCGAGCCCCCGCGGCTGACGATGCCGGTCACCCGCTTGGCGGTGAGTGGCACGTAGCGCAGCAGCACGCCGGCGTGGATGGTGAAGTAGTCCACGCCCTGCTCGGCCTGCTCGACCAGCGTGTCGCGGAAGATCTCCCAGGTCAGTGCTTCGGCACGGCCGTCAACCTTCTCCAGCGCCTGGTAGATCGGCACCGTACCGATCGCCACCGGCGAGTTGCGGATGATCCACTCGCGGGTTTCATGGATGTGCTTGCCGGTGGACAGGTCCATCACGGTGTCACCGCCCCAGCGGATCGCCCACACCAGTTTCTCTACCTCCTCGGCGATTCCCGAGGAAACGGCGCTGTTGCCGATGTTGGCATTGATCTTGGTCAGGAAGTTGCGGCCGATGATCATCGGCTCGCTTTCCGGATGGTTGATGTTGTTGGGCAGCACCGCGCGGCCGCGCGCGATTTCATCCCGCACGAACTCCGGGGTGATGATCTTCTGGATCGAAGCGCCGAACGCCTCGCCCGGGTGCTGCTGCAGCAGGCCCGCATCGCGGATCGCTTCCAGCCGCTGGTTCTCGCGGATGGCAACGAATTCCATTTCCGGCGTGATGATGCCGCGCCGCGCATAGTGCATCTGGGTGACGTTCGCGCCTGCCCGTGCACGGCGCGGCAGGCTGCGTGCGGGGAAGCGCACGGCAGCGAGCTTGGGGTCGTGCTCGCGATCACGCCCGAACGACGAACTCAGGCCTTCGAGCTGCTCGGTATCGCCACGTTCCTCCACCCAGCCGCGACGCAGTGCCGGCAGACCGGCGGACAGATCGATACGCACGCCCGGATCGGTGTAGGGGCCGGACGTGTCGTAGACCGTGACCGGCGCATTCTCTTCGCCGCCGAACAGCGTCGGGGTGCGGGTCAACGCGATCTCCCGCATCGGCACCTGCAGATCCGGGCGTGAACCGGGCACGTGGATCTTGCGCGAGCCGGGAATGGGCCGGGTCACGGATTCGGAGAGTTGCTGGGCCTGTTGCTGCAGGGCGGAGAGCTGTGCGTTCATCGGGCATCGTCCAGGAAGGTCAGGGACGAAGCGGCGGCGCACTGCGACCGTGCCCGGACGCTCCTTGGGCGGAGTCCGGGAATGGCTGCATTGCAAAGCTTCCCTACGCCGGTATGAGCCGGATCAGGTTCCAAGGGACTGTCTCAACCGCGGCCACATGGCCGCGGTACCCCCGCTTCTGGCGTGCATTAGAACATAGACCGCCCGCCTCCGGAGTTGCCCCCAATCGATATTCGTTAACAGAACCATGACGTCGCGTTCAGTAACGTGCACGTCCGTCGCGCTCCAGCGACCGATGCTTCCTTCGCCGCCGACGCGGCCCCTGCCCGGTTCGCGCTGCATGGCGCCGGCCCTTCGCTGCAAGCTCTGCTCGCTCCCCTCAATCCCTTGATCGGAGAAGCTCCTTCATGGTGTTTCGCGTTTCCATCGCACTGGTTCTGCTGCTGGTGCTGCTTGCCGGTATTGCACCCGGCCCCTTCAATACCGTGGTGCAGAGCATCCTCGGTGAACTCATCCGCGGCATCGGCTGGCTGTACCTGCTGGTCGTGTTCCTGGCGCTGGTATTCCTGATGTACCTGGCCTTCGGCCGCTTCGGCAACCTGCGCATCGGCGGCGAAGACGCCGAACCGGAGTTCTCGCGGGCCAGCTGGATGTCGATGCTGTTCGCCGCCGGCATGGGCATCGGCCTGGTGTTCTGGGGCGCCGCCGAGCCCATTTCGCACTTCAGCAAGCCACCGGAAGGGCTTGCTCCGCAAAGCCTGGACGCGGCACGCGCCTCGATGCGCTATGCATTCTTCCACTGGGGCCTGCACCCGTGGGCCATCTACGCGCTGATCGGGCTGGCAATGGCCTGGTTCCAGTTCAACCGCAACGGCCGTGGCCTGGTCAGCGACATGCTGCAGCCGATCATCGGCCGCCACCATCGCGGCTGGATCGGTCGGGTGGTCAACATCGCTGCAGTGGTCGCCACCGCGATCGGTGTCGCGACTACGCTGGGCTTCGGCACCATCCAGATCGCCGCCGGCATCGAGCGCGTGTTCGGCGTGCAGGCTACCGTCCCAGTGCAGATGACCATCATTGCCGTCGCCTTCGTGCTGTATATGGCGTCCACCGCCAGTGGCGTGGAGCGGGGTGTGAAGTGGCTGTCCAATTTCAACCTGGCGTTGGCTGCCCTGCTGGCAGCCATCCTGCTGGTGCTGGGGCCGACCGGCTTCATCTTCGATACGTTCACCACCACGCTTGGCTCCTACCTCAACCAGCTGGTGACGATGAGCCTGCGCATGTCACCGTTCTCCGGCAGCACCTGGGTGGCGGACTGGACAATCTTCTACTGGGCCTGGTGGATCTCGTGGGCACCGTTCGTAGGCTCGTTCATCGCACGCATCTCGCGCGGCCGCAGCGTGCGCGAGTTCGTGATCGGCGTAGTGCTCGCGCCGACGCTGCTGGGCTTCTTCTGGTTCGCGGTATTCGGCGGCACCGCGCTGTGGGCGCAGATCTTCGGCCATGCCGACCTGGTGCAGGCGCTGGGCAATGGCTACGAGACGGTGCTGTTCACGCTGTTCGACAGCATGCCGCTGCCGCTGCTGCTGTCGTGCGTCGCACTGGTACTGCTGATGATCTTCTTCGTAACCTCGGCCGACTCGGCGGTACTGGTTCTGGCCAGCATGTCCACTGACGAAGCAGGCGATCCTCCGTTGAAGCGCAAGCTGGCCTGGGGCATCGCGGTGGCGTTGATCGCAGCGGCGTTGCTGCTGGCCGGTGGCCTGGATGCACTGCAGGGCATGATCACGATTGCGGCGTTGCCATTCGCACTGTTGATGGTGCTGGTGATGGTGTCGCTGTATCGGGTGCTGGACCAGGAATACACGCGCGAGCGGCGGCAGGCGCAGCGCCAGCGGCACATGATCGATGCGTGGATCGCACGCGAGATGGCGGCGCAGGAGGAGACGCAGGCCGAGGCCGCACGCGCACACGATCAGGATTGAGGGTGTTTTGCAGCCTGCGGCTGCACCGCTTTTCAGGCAAGGGCCAAGGTCAAATTCAAAGGCGGCTCCGGGTTGCTGCTGGTTGGGTGGGGCGGTGTGAGTGGGCAGGACACGCCGTGAACCCATCCATGGGGGCTCGATGGCGCCATCCATGGCGCCAACGGTCCTGCCCACCCACACCGCCCCACCCCCGACAGTTTCCCGGTAACGGTTGGTTTTCCACGCTTTGCGTGGAAGATGTGTCTCGGAAAACAAGAAGGGGTCGGATCCGTTTTCCTTCGGAAAACGGATCCGACCCCAACACACAGCGCGCGGCTGTTGCCTTTGCCTTTGCTCTTGCTCTTCTTTTTTCTTTTCCTGCGGTGACGGACACGGAAACTGTCCGTGGCCGGGCGGGTGGGTTGGCTGGGGGCCAGATCAGTGAGCCGCATGGATGCGGCGACCGAGCTTACATGGACGTACTTGCAGCGGCCCCCAGACGATCCACCCGCCCGGCTAAGCCCCGTATCACTGCCATCACCGCAGAGGGGGCTCAGCCCGGTGGCCGGGAAACCTCAGTACCCCGCCGCCTGCCCGTCCTTGCGGCTCTCCGAAGCACCGTAGTAAACCCCGGTGTCGGGATCGCGCATGATCGCCTGGTAACCGCCATACGGCCCATCTGCGAACACGATGCGATGCCCCTTGCGCATCAGCGCACGCACTGTTTCATACGGGAAGCCGGTTTCCAGATTCACTTCGCCACCATCGGTCATCGCCGTGGCCTGCCCGGTCGGCTCGGTCGAGCCTTCATGCTGGATGCGCGGTGCGTCACCGGCTTCCTGCAGGTTCATGCCGAAGTCCACCAGGTTCATCACGATCTGCGCATGGCCCTGCGGTTGCATCGCGCCGCCCATCACGCCGAAGCTGGCATACGGCTTGCCACCCTTGGTAATGAAGGCCGGGATGATGGTCTGGAACGGGCGCTTGCCCGGTGCGTAGCCGTTGGGATGGTTCTTCTGCAGCACGAACATCTCGCCGCGGTCCTGCAGGATGAAGCCCAATCCCGGCGGCGCCATGCCGCTGCCCATGCCGCGGTAATTGGACTGGATCAACGACACCATCATGCCGTCGGCGTCGGCCACGGTCATGTAGATCGTGTCGCCTTCCTCCAGCTGCTTCGGTGTGCCCGGCTGCACTTCCTTCAGGGCCTTGTCCATCGAGATCAGCGCGCGGCGCTGCGCGGCGTACTCCTTGGAGATCAGCTTCTGCACCGGCGCCGGCTGGAATGCCATGTCGGCGTAGAAGCGCGCACGGTCGGCGAAGGCCAGCTTCTTCGCTTCGACGAACAGGTGCACGTGCTCGGGTGAGCCGAACGGGATCTTCGAGAAATCGTAGCCTTCCAGCACGTTGAGGATCTGCAGCGCAGCGATGCCCTGGCTGTTGGGTGGCAGCTCCCAGACGTCGTAGCCACGGTAGTTGCTGCTGACCGGCTCGACCCATTCACCGTGGTGCTCGGCCATGTCCTGGTAGCTCAGGTAGCCACCGTTGGCCTTGAAGTAGTCACCGATGGTGCGGGCGATCTCGCCCTTGTAGAAGGCGTCGCGCCCGCCGTCGGCGATCTTCTGCAGGGTGCTGGCCAGGTTCGGGTTCTTCCACATCTCGCCCTTGCGCGGGGCGTGGCCGTTGATCGTGAACTGCTCCTTGAAGCCCGGGTACTGCGACAGCTTGGGCACCGAGCGGTCCCAGTAGTAGGCGATCACCTCGGCCACCGGGTGCCCTTCGCGGGCGTAACGGATGGCCGGCGCCAGGTTGTCGGCCATCGGCTTGCGACCGAAACGGTCGTGCAGGGCGAACCAGCCGTCGACCGCACCGGGCACCGACACCGGCAACGGGCCGGTGGCCGGGATGTCCTTCAGGCCACGACGCTGGAACTCGGCCAGGGTGAGCGACTTCGGCGAGCGGCCCGAGCCGTTGTAGCCGTAGAGCTTCTGCGTCTTTGGGTCCCAGACGATGGCGAACAGGTCACCACCGATGCCGTTGCCGGTCGGCTCCATCAGGCCGAGCGCGGCATTGGCCGCGATCGCCGCGTCGACCGCCGAGCCACCGCCCTTCATCACGTCCAGCGCGATCTGGGTGGCCAGCGGCTGCGAGGTAGCCGCCATCGCATGCGGGGCGATCACCTCCGAACGGGTGGCGAAGGTGTGGCCGGTGATGCGGTCGGCGGCGATGGACAGTACAGGCACGGCAGCCAGCACGGCGGCGGCGAGCAGGGAGCGGGCAAGGCGTCGGGACACGGTCGGGTTCCGGTGGAAGGTGGTTCCGCGATCTTCGCCGCTGCGACCTTCCTACGGTATCGGGCAGAGGTCATGGACGTTGATCCTGGGGTAGATGCGGACCAAGGCAGAAAGCCGCCGGATTCCGCGCAAAAACCGCCCTGAAAGGAGTGAATTCGGGTTCACCGAAACACTTTCAACGGCAACCATGCTTGTGCCGCAAGCGATTGCGCTGGATTCACTGGAAACCGATAAAAAAACCGTCGCGAGGGTTGACACCGCCAAAACGGCTGTGTTTCTCTCGATCACATGTTGCATCACAACACGCCACTGCGAACCCACATTGAAGCCGCCGACGCCGGCGCCGCCTCGCTGCGTTCGATTCTTGTGCTCGTACTTATTACCCAGCCAACAGGTGCGGGACGAGCCAGCGTGTAAGCAACAGACACACCGGAACTCATCAAAAACCCGCACCCGCCCCGGTGCGGGTTTTTTCATTTCAGGACCTGGTTTCAGACGCAACCACCATGACCAACGCTCAGTGCAAAGCCCGGACCCAGACCACCACCACGCCTCGTAGTGGCTGTGCCTGTGCGATGCGCGGCGCCCCCTCCACCGCTTTCCCCTGACCGGCCGGCACGTCACCTCGACGACCGGCCGTTCTTTTTTTCTTCCCACCGCAAGGAACCTCCCCCATGAGCACCAACGACCTGCCCCAGACCAAGATCGCCGTCATCGGCTACGGCAGCCAGGGCCGCGCCCACGCACTGAACCTGCGCGAATCCGGCTTCGACGTGGTGGTAGGCCTGCGTCCGGGTGGCCCGACCGAGGTCAAGGCACAGGCCGATGGCTTCACCGTGAAAGCACCAGCCGATGCGGTGAAGGATGCGGACCTGGTTGCCGTGCTGACGCCGGACATGGTGCAGAAGAAGCTCTACGACGACGTGCTGGCTGCGAACATGAAACAGGGTGCGGTGCTGTTGTTCGCGCACGGCCTGAACGTGCACTTCGACATGATCAAGCCGCGCGAGGACCTGGACGTGGTGCTGGTCGCGCCCAAAGGCCCGGGCGCGCTGGTGCGTCGCGAGTATGAAATCGGCCGTGGCGTGCCGTGCATCTGGGCGGTCTACCAGGACAAGAGCGGCAAGGCGGCCGAGTACGCCCTGGCCTATGCGGCCGGCCTCGGCGGTGCCCGCGCCAACCTGATCCAGACCACCTTCAAGGAAGAGACCGAGACCGATCTGTTCGGCGAGCAGGCGGTGCTGTGTGGTGGTGCGTCGGCGCTGGTGCAGGCCGGTTTCGAGACCCTGGTCGAAGCCGGCTACCAGCCGGAGATCGCCTACTACGAAGTACTGCACGAGCTGAAGCTGATCGTCGACCTGTTCTACGAAGGCGGCATCTCGCGCATGCTGGAATTCATCTCCGAGACCGCGCAGTACGGCGACTACGTCAGCGGCCCACGCGTGATCGACGCCGGCACCAAGGCACGCATGAAGGAAGTGCTGAAGGACATCCAGGACGGCACCTTCACCAAGAACTGGGTGGCCGAGTACGAAGCGGGCCTGCCGAACTACAACAGGTTCAAGCAGGCCGACCTGGAGCACCCGATCGAAAAGGTGGGCAAGGAACTGCGCGCCAAGATGGTCTGGTTGCAAGGACAGGCCGCGTAACCGCGCGGCCCTCCCCCACCCGCTTTGCAAGGTTCCCCCATGAACTCTTCCACACACCGCAGCGCGCCGCCCAACGGCGCGCGCTGGCTGACCCAGGCGCTGGAGGCCGAAGGCGTCCGCACGCTGTTCGGCTATCCCGGTGGCACCATCATGCCGTTCTACGACGCGCTGGTGGACTCGTCGCTGAAGCACATCCTGGTGCGCCACGAGCAGGGTGCCGCCCTGGCCGCCAATGGTTTCGCCCGCGCCAGCAACCAGGTGGGCGTCTGCGTGGCCACCTCCGGCCCGGGCGCGTCGAACCTGGTCACCGGCATCGCCGATGCGATGCTGGACTCGGTACCGATGGTCTGCATCACCGGCCAGGTCGGCACGCCGCTGCTGGGCACCGACGCCTTCCAGGAACTGGATGTGTTCGGCCTGACGATGCCGATCGTCAAGCACAGCTGGCTGGTGCGCAGCGTCGATGACCTGCCGCGCGTGGTGGCCGATGCGTTCCGGATCGCCCGCGAAGGTCGCCCCGGCCCGGTGCTGATCGACCTGCCCAAGGACGTGCAGCTGGCCGACGCCAGCCATCTGCCGGCCCATGCGCCCAGCAGCGTCGAACCGCCGCCGGCGCCGGCCGAGGCCGCCATGGCCGAAGCCATTGCCGCGCTGGCCGCGGCCGAGAAGCCGGTGGTCTACGCCGGCGGGGGTATCGCGCTGGGTGATGCGGTGCAGGACCTGCGCGATTTCGTCGAGGCCAGTGCCATCCCCACCGTGATGACGCTGCGCGGCCTGGGCGCACTGCCGGCCAGCCATCCGCAGTCGCTGGGCATGCTGGGCATGCACGGGACCCGCGCGGCCAACATGGCGGTGCAGGAAAGCGACCTGCTGCTGGTGCTGGGCGCACGCTTCGACGACCGTGCCACCGGCAAGCTGGCGGAGTTCGCACCGTTCGCCCGCGTCGTTCACATCGATGCGGACGCGTATGAGATCTCCAAGCTGCGCAGCGCCGATGTCGCCGTGCCCGGCAACGTCGGTCACGCCATCCGCGCCCTGCGTGCGGCCTTCCCCTCCCCCAAGGCCCACCAGGAGGCGTGGCGCAAGCGCTGTGCGCAGCACCGCGATCGCTTCGCTGCCCGCTACGATGCCCCGGGGCAACACATCTACGCGCCGGCGCTGCTGAAGCGCCTGAGCGAGCTGGCCCCGGCCGACGCGGTGATCGCCTGTGATGTCGGCCAGCACCAGATGTGGGTGGCCCAGCACTGCCGCTTCAACCACCCGCGCAACCACCTGACCAGTGGCGCGCTGGGCACCATGGGCTTCGGCCTGCCGGCGGCGATGGGCGCGCAGTTCGCCTGCCCGGACCGCACCGTGGTGCTGGTCTCCGGCGATGGCAGCTTCATGATGAACGTGCAGGAGCTGGCGACCATCGCCCGCTGCCGCCTGCCGGTGAAGATCGTGCTGCTGGACAACAGTTCGCTGGGCATGGTGCGTCAGTGGCAGGAGCTGTTCTTCGCCGAGCGCTACAGCGAAATCGACCTGTCCGACAACCCGGACTTCGTGGCATTGGCGCAGGTGTTCGGCATCGCCGCAACCCGCATCGACCACCGCGACGACGTGGAAGGTGGCCTGGCCGCGCTGCTGGCCGAACCCGGCCCGGCACTGCTGCACGTGGCCATCGATGCACGTGCCAACGTGTGGCCGCTGGTGCCGCCGAACACCGCCAACAGCACGATGCTGGAAAGCAACCCCGCCCATGCCCGCCAGGAGGTCCCCAATGCACTACCGGCTTGACCTGGTGCTGCACCCGGCCGAAGGCGCGCTGTTGCGCGTGATCGGCATGGCCGAGCGCCGTGGCTTCGCGCCGCGTGCGATCAGCGGTGCGCCGGTGGCCGCCGACGATGGCCGCTGGCACCTGCAGCTGGTGGTGGATGGCCAGCGCCCGGCGGAAACGCTGTGCCGGCAGATCGAGAAGATCTACGACTGCGTGTCCGTGCAGGTCACCGCCGTGGAAGGAGCATCCGTATGAACACCCGTACCGTAGTGACCACGGTGCCGGTACGGAGGCGTCTTCTTCGCCGCCCGTGCCCGCATGCGGCGGTCGCCTGCAACCCGCTGGTGGCCCATGCCGGCCGCTGATGCCAGCCAGGAAAGCGATGTCGGCGACGTAAGCGTCGCCGACGTACTGGCGGCGCAGGCCCGGCTGCGCCGCTTCCTGCCGCCTACCCCGCTGCACCATGCCGAGCGCTTCGGCACCTGGCTGAAGCTGGAGAACCTGCAGCGCACCGGGTCCTACAAGGTGCGCGGCGCGTTGAACGCGCTGCTGGCCGGCCGCGAACGCGGCGATACCCGGCCGGTGATCTGCGCCTCGGCCGGCAACCATGCCCAGGGCGTGGCGTGGGCGGCCTACCGCCTGGACGTCCCGGCCATCACCGTGATGCCGCATGGCGCACCGGCCACCAAGATCGCCGGCGTCGCTCACTGGGGCGCCACCGTGCGCCAGCATGGCACCAGCTATGACGAGGCCTACGCCTTCGCCGTCGAACTGGCACAGCGCCATGGCTACCGCTTCCTGTCCGCGTTCGACGACGCAGATGTGATTGCCGGCCAGGGTACCGTCGGCATCGAGCTGGCCGCGCACGCGCCGGACGTGGTGATCGTGCCGATCGGTGGTGGCGGACTGGCCTCCGGCGTTGCACTGGCGCTGAAATCACAGGGCGTGCGCGTGATCGGCGCCCAGGTGGAAGGTGTTGACTCAATGGCGCGCGCCATCCGCCGCGACGTGCGCGAGATCGCCCCCGTCGCCTCGCTGGCCGACGGCGTGCGGGTGAAGATCCCTGGTTTCCTGACCCGACGCCTGTGCACCTCGCTGCTGGACGACGTGGTGATCGTGCGCGAAGCCGAACTGCGTGAAACCCTGGTGCGGCTGGCACTGGAAGAACACATCATCGCCGAGGGCGCCGGTGCGCTGGCGCTGGCAGCTGGCCGCCGTGTCGCCGGCCGCCGCAAGTGTGCGGTGGTGTCCGGCGGCAACATCGATGCCGGTGTCCTGGCCGGCCTGCTCACCGACATCCGGCCGCGCCCGCCGCGCAAACCACGGCGACGGCGCAGCGAAACCCCGCGCTCGCCGACCAAGGCCAGCGCCCTCGCCTCCCCCGCCTCTTCCCCTTCCCCCCTGCAAGCCGCCGCACCCGCTGTCGAGGAGATTTCCCTGTGACCACCATCGAACGAATTACCACCCCGCGCATCCGCATCTTCGACACCACCCTGCGTGACGGCGAGCAGTCCCCCGGCTGCAGCATGAGCCCGCCGCAGAAGCTGGTGATGGCGCGTGCGCTGGACGAACTGGGCGTGGACATCATCGAGACCGGCTTCCCGGCCAGCTCGCAGTCCGACCGCGAGGCGATGGCGCTGATCGGCCGCGAACTGCGTCGCCCGAGCCTGAGCCTGGCCGTGCTGTCGCGCTGCCTGCAGGCCGATATCGAAACCTCGGCACGTGCGCTGGAAGCGGCAGCCAACCCACGCCTGCATGTGTTCCTGTCGACCAGTCCGCTGCACCGCGAGCACAAGCTGCGGATGACCCGTGAGCAGGTACTGGAGTCGGTACGCAAGCACGTATCGCTGGCCCGATCGTACATCGACGATGTCGAATTCTCCGCCGAGGATGCCACCCGCACCGAGCTGGACTACCTGATCGAGGTCTCGCGCGTGGCGATCGCTGCCGGCGCCACCACCATCAACCTGCCCGACACCGTCGGCTTCACCACGCCGGAAGAGATCCGCGCGATGTTCCAGCAGGTCATCGCCGGCGTCGCCGACATTCCCAACGCCGCCAACGTGATCTTCAGCGCGCACTGCCACAACGACCTGGGCCTGGCCGTGGCCAACTCGCTGGCCGCCATCGAAGGTGGCGCGCGCCAGGTCGAGTGCACCATCAACGGCATCGGCGAGCGCGCCGGCAACTGTTCACTGGAAGAGATCGCGATGGTGCTGAAAGTGCGCCAGGCCTTCTACGAGCAGGACAGTTCGATCAACACCCCGCGCATCGTCGGCACTTCGCAGCTGCTGCAGCGCCTGGTCGGCATGCCGGTGCAGCGCAACAAGGCCATCGTCGGCGCCAATGCCTTCGCCCATGAATCGGGCATCCACCAGCACGGCATGCTGCGCCATCGCGGCACCTACGAAATCATGCGCCCGGAAGACGTGGGCTGGGAGGATTCGCAGATGGTGCTGGGCCGTCACAGTGGCCGGGCCGCCGTCGAAGCGAGGCTGCGCGCGCTGGGCTTCTGGCTGGACGAAGACGAGCTGAAGCTGGTGTTCGAGCAGTTCAAGGGCCTGTGCGAACAGCAGCGCGTGGTTACCGATGCCGACCTGCAGGCGCTGATGCAGGGCGGCTCCAACGCGCAGGGCTACCGCCTGGCCTCGATGACCATCAGCGATGTCGGCAGCCGCGCCAATGCGCTGGTGGAACTGTCCGACCCGGACGGCAACCGCGTGGCCGAGACCGCGCAGGGCGACGGCCCGGTCGATGCGCTGTTCGGCGCACTGTCGGCCGCCACCGGCGTACAGCTGATGCTGGACAGCTACCACGTCCACAGCGTCGGCATCGGCGCCGATGCGCGCGGTGAAGCCAATCTGAGCGTGCGCCACGACGGCGTGGAGTACGACGGCACCGGTACCAGCAAGGACATCATCGAAGCCTCCGCACTGGCCTGGCTGGACGTGGCCAACCGCCTGCTGCGCCAGCGCCACGCCGCCAGCCACAGCAGCACCGACGTTCCCACCCCCGCAACCGCCTGAGGAAGCCGAGATGAGCGCCTTCGACACTCCTACCGCAGCCGCTGGCCAGCAGTGGAACGCCCAGGACTATGCGATCGATGCCGGCTTCGTACCGTTGCTCGGTGGCGCGGTCGCGCGCCTGCTCGATCCGCGCGCCGGTGAGCGCATCCTCGACCTGGGCTGTGGCGATGGCGTGCTCAGCACCGAGCTGGCCCTGAGCGGCGCGCGCATCCACGGCGTGGATGCGTCGCCGGAACTGGTGATCGCCGCCCGTGCGCGTGGCGTCGACGCGCAGGTGATGGACGGCCACGCGCTGTCGTTCGACAGCGAGTTCGATGCGGTCTTCAGCAATGCCGCGTTGCATTGGATGGGCAACCCGGACCGCGTGCTGGAAGGCGTGCGTCGCGCCCTGCGCCCCGGTGGCCGCTTCGTCGCCGAGTTCGGCGGCCATGGCAACGTGGCCACGATCGTCGCGGCGGTCCAGGCCGCACGCGTGGCCCACGGCCATGGCGCCAGCGCCTTCCAGTGGTACTTCCCGACCGCCGATGCCTATGCCGACCGCCTGCGCCAGCATGGCTTCCAGGTGCAACTGATCGAGTGCACGCCGCGCCCGACCCCACTGCCGACCGGCGTCGCCGGCTGGCTGCGGGTATTCGCCGCGCCGCTGCTGGATGACCTGCCCGCCGAGGCCCGCGCCACCGTGCGCGAGGCTGCCACCGCGTTGCTGGCCCAGCTGCCGCGCAATGCCGCCGGCCAGCCGCTGGCCGACTACGTGCGCCTGCGTGTGCTCGCCCGCCGTCGCTGACTTGACCGTTCCGCTTTCTTTACTGATGTTCGCTATCTCGTACTTCTGCCAGGCATACGCATGACTTCCGCACCCCGCACCCTGTACGACAAACTGTGGGACGCCCACGTGGTGGTTCCCGAATCCGACAGCGCGCCCGCCGTGCTGTACATCGACCTGCACCTGATCCACGAGGTGACCTCACCGCAGGCCTTCACCGAGCTGCGCGCGCGTGGCCTGTCGCCGCGCCGCCCGGATCGCACCAAGGCCACGATGGACCATTCCACGCCGACGTTGCCTGCTGCCGCCGACGGCTCGCTGCCCTACGCCAGCGCCGCCGCCGAAGCACAGGTCGCCACCCTGGCGCGCAACTGTGCCGAGTACGGCATCGAACTGTTCGACATGGCTTCCGACAACCGCGGCATCGTCCACGTGATCGCGCCGGAACAGGGTTTCACCCAGCCCGGCATGACCATCGTCTGCGGCGACAGCCACACCTCCACCCACGGTGCATTCGGCTCGCTGGCCTTCGGCATCGGCACCAGCGAGGTCGGCCACGTGCTGGCCACGCAGTGCCTGCTGCAGCGCAAGGCCAAGACCTTCGCGATCACCGTTGACGGTGCGCTGGCGCCCGGCGTCGGCGCCAAGGATGTGGTCCTGCACATCATCGGCGTGATCGGCGTCAACGGCGGCACCGGCCATGTGATCGAGTTCCGTGGCAGCACCATCGAAGCGATGGACATGGAACAGCGCATGACCCTGTGCAACATGTCGATCGAAGCAGGTGCACGCGCCGGCATGGTGGCGCCCGACCAGGTCACCTTCGACTTCGTCGCCGCTACGCCGCGCGGCCCCAAGGGCGCTGACTTCGACGCTGCCGTGGCGCGCTGGCAACAGCTGCGCAGCGATGACGGCGCGCGCTTCGACAGCGAAGTGCACATCGACGCCGCCGACATCCGCCCGACCCTGACCTGGGGTACGCATCCGGGTACCGCGATCGCCGTGGATGCGCCGATTCCCGTCGCCAACGATGCCGCCGCGCAGAAGGGCCTGGACTACATGCACTTCCAGGCCGGCAAGGCGCTGGCGGGCACACCGGTGGACGTAGTGTTCGTTGGTTCGTGCACCAACGGCCGCCTGAGCGACATGCGCGAAGTCGCACAGGTGCTGCGCGGTCGTCGTGTCGCCGAGCGCGTGCGCATGCTGGTGGTACCGGGCTCGGAGATCGTCAAGCGCGAGGCCGAGGCCGAGGGCATCCACGAGATCGTGCGCGCGGCCGGGGCCGAGTGGCGCGAGCCGGGCTGCTCGATGTGCATCGCGATGAACGGCGATCTGGTCGCCCCCGGCCAGCTGGCCGTGAGCACCAGCAACCGCAATTTCGAGGGCCGGCAGGGGCCCGGTTCGCGCACGCTGCTGGCCTCGCCGATGAGCGCCGCGTGGGCCGCGGTGAACGGGCACGTCGCCGATACCCGCGAACTGTTCGCACAGGAGGTGGCGTGATGACCGGTTTCCGTACCCTGACCTCGGCCAGCGTGGTGCTGCGCCAGACCAACATCGACACCGACCAGATCATCCCGGCGCGGTTCCTGTCCACCACCGAGCGTGCCGGGCTGGGCCGCAACGCGTTCAACGACTGGCGCTGGCAAGCCAACGGCGAGCCGGTTGCCGACTTCGCCTTCAACCAGCCGCACAACGCCGGCCGCAGCATCCTGCTGGCTGGCCGCAATTTCGGTTGCGGCTCGTCGCGCGAACACGCCCCCTGGGCACTGACCGACCTGGGCCTGCGTGCCATCGTCAGCAGCGAGATCGCGGATATCTTCCGCGGCAACGCGCTGAAGAACGGCCTGTTGCCGATCGTGCTGGACGAGGCCGACGTCCAGGCGCTGATGCAGCGCCCGGATGATGCGCTGACCATCGACGTGGCCGCGCGTGAGCTGCGCACGCCCGATGGGCGCGTCTATTCCTTCCCGCTGGATGGCTTCTCGCAGACCTGCCTGCTGGAAGGCGTGGACCAGTTGGGGTATCTGTTGGGCCGTGTCCCTGAAATCGAACGTTACGAGAGTGAGCATGCACGCTGAGATTGTTGTCCTGCCCGGTGATGGCATCGGCCCGGAAGTGGCCGCCGCGGCAGTGGCCGTTCTGAAGGCCGTCGCCGACCGCTTCAACCACACCTTCACTTTCAGCGAGCACGATATCGGTGGCATCGCCATCGACCGCCATGGCGAGCCGCTGCCGGCGTCGACCCTTGCCGCCTGCCAGGCCGCCAATGCGGTACTGCTGGGCGCCGTGGGCGGCCCGAAGTGGTCCGATCCGAACGCCAGGGTGCGCCCGGAGCAGGGCCTGCTGGCGATCCGCAAGGCGCTGGGCCTGTATGCCAACCTGCGCCCGGTGCGTACCCACGAGGCCGCGCTGCACGCCTCGCCGATCAAGGCCGAGCTGCTGCAGGACGTGGACTTCGTGGTGGTGCGCGAGCTGACCGGCGGCATCTACTTCGGCGACAAGACCCGCGACGCCGACAGCGCCAGCGACCTGTGCCGCTACACCGTGGCCGAGATCGAGCGCGTGCTGCGCAGCGCCTTCCGCCTGGCCCGGCAGCGCCGCGGCAAGGTCACCTCGGTGGACAAGGCCAATGTGCTTGAAACCTCGCGCCTGTGGCGTGACGTGGCCGCGCGCATTGGCCGCGAGGAGTTCCCGGACGTGGCGCTGGAGCACCAGCTGGTCGATTCGATGGCCATGCACCTGCTGGCCAAGCCACGCGAGTACGACGTGATCGTCACCGAGAACATGTTCGGCGACATCCTCACCGATGAGGCCTCGATGCTGGCCGGTTCGCTGGGCCTGCTGCCGTCGGCCTCGCTGGGCGAGCCGGGTGCGGTGGGCATTTACGAACCCATCCACGGTTCGGCTCCGGACATCGCCGGCAAGGGCATCGCCAATCCGTACGCCACGATCTTCAGCGCCGCGATGCTGCTGCGCCATTCGCTGGGGCTGGAAGCCGAAGCGGCCGCAGTGGAAGCCGCCGTGCATGCGGTGCTGGATGACGGCGTGTTCACTGCTGATCTGGCTGCGAAGGGCAAGGCGGTGAGTACGGTCGCAGCAACCGACGCGGTGCTGGCGAAGCTGGGCTGACCCGGTAGCGCCACGCCCTGCGTGGCGCGCTTTCCGCCGGATATCGTGCGCAGCCACCCATGGGGTGGCTGCACTGGTAGACCCACGCCATGCGTGGATGCCCCGGCCCGTGCCAACCAAGGTTGGCACCTACCAGGACGGTAGAGCCACGCCACGCGTGGCTGCGTTACTTGGTGGTGTACCCACCATTGACCAGGATGGTCTGGCCGGTCATCCACCAACCATCGGTGACGAGGAAGCGGATCCACGGCACGATATCGGCGATGTCGGTCAGCCCGGTACGGGTGAACGCCGATAGCGCCGCCGCGGTCTTGTGGTAGGCCTGCGCATCGGCGCTCTCGGCCGGATAGAAGAACGGCGTGTCCATCGGACCGGGACCGATCGCGGTCACCGAAATGCCGCGCTCACCAAACTCCTTCGACGCCGCGCGGGTGAAGTGCTCGACCGGCGCCTTGGTGCCGGCGTAGCTGGAATAGAACGGCGTGTAGGCACCCAGCAGCGAGGTGACGAGGGTGCAGATGCGGCCACCGTCATTGACGTGGCGGCCTGCTTCCTTGAGGAAGAAGAACGCCGCCTTGGCGTTGACCGCGCTCATCTCGTCGTACTCCGCTTCGCTGATGTCCAGCAGCGGCTTCTTCAATACCTTGCCGACCGTATTGATGGCGATGTCGGGACGGCCGACTGCGGCCACGGCATCGGCGAACAGGCGCTCCATCGCTGCCGCCGAGGTCAGGTCGCCCTGCAGGGCCACCGCCTTGCTGCCGGCGGCCTGCACCGCGGCTACCGTCGCTTCTGCATCGGCCTGGGTAGCGGCACTGTTGTAGTGGATGACGATGGCTTTGGCGCCCTGTGCGGCGAAGTCGCGGGCGATCAGGCCGCCCAGGTTCTTGGCGCCACCGGCGATCAGCACGGTCTTGCCCTTGAGGGAATGCTCGGTCATGGCTTCGGTCTCGGGAGGGGGCTGCCCGGGGTGGCAACCCTGCCCTGACGACGATATCGTGCAGAAAAAGCGGATAAAGCCCGCCACATTGACTTAACTTTCCAGAGCCAGCGAACAATGGACCGGATCGATCGCTTCCGCATCTTCACCCGGGTCGTGGAGTGCGCGAGCTTCACCCGCGCCGCCGACCAGCTCGGCCTGCCCCGCTCCACTGTCTCGGCAGCCATTGCGGAGCTGGAGCAGCGGCTCGGCACCCGCCTGCTGCAGCGTTCGACCCGACGGGTGTCCACCACCCACGACGGCGACGTGTTCCATGCCCGCTGCCTGCGCCTGATCGCCGAGGTCGAGGACGCCGAATCGCTGTTCCTGCAGGTCGACGCCCAGCCGTCGGGCCTGCTGAAGATCGACGTACCCGGTCGCATCGGCCGTCGCATCATCGCTCCGGCGCTGCCCGGGTTCTTCGCGCAGTATCCGCAGGTGGAAGTCGACCTGGGCATGACCGACCGCGCGGTGAACCTGATCGAGGACGGTTGCGATGCGGTGCTGCGGGTCGGCCAGCTGGGCGATTCCAGCCTGGTGGCGCGCACGCTGGGCCAACTCGACTTCGTCAACGTTGCCGCGCCGGCTTACCTGCGCGAACACGGCGTGCCGCAGCATCCTGCCGACCTGCCGCAGCACCGCGCGGTGAACTACGCGTCGCCGACCACGGCACGGGTGGAACCGTGGGAGTGGCAGGACGGCGGCCAACTGCGCACGCTGCCGATGCCTGGCTGGGTGCGTGTGAACAGCGCCGAGGCATCGATTGCGTGCTGCGTAGCGGGGTTGGGTCTTTTGCAGATTCCGCGCTACGACGTACAGGCCGAGCTGCAATCCGGCGCGCTGGTGGAAGTGATGCCACAGCACGTCGCACAGCCATTGCCGGTCACCCTGCTGCAGCCGCATCGGCAACACCGTGCGCTGCGCGTGCAGGTGTTCATCGAATGGTTGCTGCCGGTGCTACGGATCGGTCTGCAGCTGCGGTAGATCCATGCCCTGCGTGGTGCTTCTGTAGAGTCGAGCCACGCTCGACTCATCCCATCATCGCGCGGAGAGCAGCCGAGCATGGCTTGTATGTTCCTCCCGGCTCCTACGCGGTATGTAGGAGCCAGGGTGGAGGGACCGTCAACATGATATCTGCGGATAGCAGCCGACAGACGAGCCGAGCGATCCCCATCCCGCAC
>NZ_JAHWBI010000011.1:0-75436 GCF_025697425.1 Stenotrophomonas sp. Ps181 | reverse complement strand
CGGGATGGGGATCGCTCGGCTCGTCTGTCGGCTGCTATCCGCAGATATCATGTTGACGGTCCCTCCACCCTGGCTCCTACATACCGCGTAGGAGCCGGGAGGAACATACAAGCCCATGCTCGGCTGACGTGGCGCCGAACGAAGAGCAGCCGAGCATGGGCTCAGCTCTACATACACCGCGCGCAAGCCGCTAGCATCGGCCCATGGATTCATTGACCCAGATCGTGCTCGGTGGCGCCGTCGCTGCTGCCATCGCTCCGCCCGGCCATCGCCGCGCGGCCCTGCTGGCCGGTGCCGCGCTCGGCACCCTGCCGGACCTCGACGCGCTGTGGCTTGGCTTCACTGCGGCCGACCCGGTGGCGAACATGATCGAGCACCGCAGCTTCAGCCATTCGTTGCTGGTGCTGCCCTGGGTGGCTGCACTGATCTGGTGGTTGTTCAAGCGCTTCGGCAACGGCCGGGTCGCGCAGTCACCGCTGCGCTGGTTCTGGGCGATCCAGCTGGCGCTGGTCACCCATCCCGTGCTGGATGCGTTCACCGTCTACGGCACCCAGCTGTGGTGGCCGCTGCGGCCACAGCCGACCATGGGTTCCAGTGTCTTCATCATTGATCCTGGCTACACGGTATGGCTGCTGCTGGGTTGCGTGCTGGCCTGGTTTGGCCGCGCCCGCCCCTGGGCTGGCAAGGTGCTGGGTGTGGCGTTGCTGGTCAGCAGTGCCTACCTTGGCTGGGGGCTGATCGCCAAGGCGCAGGTCGATCGGGCCGCGCAGCAGAGCCTGGCCGCGATGGGCCTGGGCGATGCGCCGCGCTTCTCGGTGCCGATGCCGTTCAACACCCTGCTGTGGCGGGTGGTGGCGATGACGCCCAGCGGCTACGTGGTGGGCGACCGCTCGCTGGTGGCCGACCACGGGCCGATGCGGTTCGAAGGCCATGCGTCCAACGTACAGGCCTTGCGCGAAGCGCAGGCCATCCCGGCGGTGCAGCAGCTGCAATGGTTCAACCGTGGCTTCATGCGTGCGCAGGTCGTGGACGGAAGGCTGGTGCTGAGCGACCTGCGTATGGGGCTGGAGCCGGACTACACCTTCAGTTTCGTCGTCGCCGAGCAGGCCGACGGGCAGTGGCGGGCGATCGTTCCCGAGCAGGTGCGGGTGGACTACAGCAGTCCCGCCGCGCGTGCCGACGCCGGTCGCCGCCTGGCGGCGATGTGGCAGCGGATCTGGCAGGAGCCCGCAGCCTCCGCGACTGGTGCGGCGCACCCGTAGATCCACGCCATGCGTGGATGGCGGGACCATCGGCAGCGCCGCGTCGGCTCAATACACCGTCGCGCGGCCCTGGACGAACGAGTAGAAGAACACGGCGTTCGGGTCGTTCTGCACCAGGCGGAACTCGCGGCGCATGCCTTCCACGGTGTCCTCGTCCACCGAGCCGGCCTGCAGCAGCTGGTCGGCGGCCGACAGCAGGAGCTGTTCCCAGAACGCGATCATCGTCTTGCGACGCGCCGGTTCGCGGTTGTCCAGGTGGATGGTCTTGATCTCGGTGTGCACGTCGCGGAAGCCGCCGGCCAGCAGCAGGTTGCCCAGCTTTGCACCGACGAACGGGTCACCGCCGTGGTCGTACTGGAAGTCGTTGAAGGCCATCCAGTAGCGCCAGATGTGCGGCGAGTACGGGTCGAGCAGGAACGAGGCATTCATCACTTCGGTGATGTAGACCGGCGAACCCGGTGCCAGCACGCGGCGCACTTCGCTCAGCACCCGCGCTGGTGAAGGCACGTGTTCCAGCACCCAGCACAGGAACGCCGAGTCGAAGCTGCGTGCCTCGAACGGCAGCTCGCCGGCGTCGGCCTGCTGCAGGGTGTAGCGGTCGCTGCACCACGGCGTGCGCCCCAGGTTCTCGCGCGCTGTGGCGAGCTGCGTTTCGCTCAGGTCCACGCCGGTCACGTGCAGCTCGGGGAAGCGGCGCAGCAGGATCTCGGTCTGCGCACCGACGCCGCTGCCGACTTCCAGCAGACGCCGCGCGCCGCTGTAGTCGATCTGGCCGAAGATGCTCGATTCCAGCAGCCGTGCCTGGGTCATCAGGCGCTGCTGTTCGGTGCCGGAAAACCCGTGCAGGTAGGTCGGAGAGGAGATCGGCGGGGTCATGACGGCGGCTCTTGTAGCGTCGAGCTGGCTCGACTGTTCGGAAACGCGGGGCTGGCTGCTCAGGCCGCCGAAGACAGCGCCGGTTCCCCGGCGATCAGGCGGTCGAAGTACTCGGTGGTCAGCGCGATCTGGCTCTGCGGGTCTTCGGCACGGTTGACCACCGCGCGGAACGCGGCGTTCTCCGGACGATCCTTGGCATACCAGCCCAGGTGCTTGCGCGCGATGCGCACGCCCTGCGGTTCACCATAGAAGGCATGCAGCGCGTGCAGGTGGCCGAGCAGGATGTCGCGCACTTCCGCCAGCGATGGCGGTGGCAGTTCCTCGCCGGTGGCCAGGTAGTGCGCCACTTCGCGGAAGATCCACGGCCGGCCCTGCGCGGAGCGGCCGATCATCACTGCATCCACCCCGGTCTGCTGCAGCACGTGGGCGGCCTTCTGCGGCGAATCGATATCGCCGTTGGCGATGACCGGAATGCGCAGTGCGGCCTTGATCTCGCCGATGGTGGCGTACTCGGCCTGGCCGGTGTAATGCTGGTCGCGGGTGCGGCCGTGCACGGCCAGTGCAGCGATACCGCTGTCCTCGGCGATGCGCGCGATCACCGGCCCATTGCGGTGGTCACAGTCCCAACCGGTGCGGATCTTCAGCGTGACCGGCACGTCCACCGCGTTGACCACGGCTTCGAGGATGCGCGCCACCAACTGCTCGTCGCGCATCAGCGCCGAGCCGGCCCAGGCGTTGCACACCTTCTTGGCCGGGCAGCCCATGTTGATGTCGATGATCTGCGCGCCGTGGTCGACGTTGTAGCGCGCGGCCTCGGCCAGCTGCTGCGGCTCGGTGCCGGCGATCTGTACGCTGATCGGTGCCGGTTCGCCCTCATGGTCCATGCGGTGGATCGACTTGCGCGTGTTCCAGAAGCGCGGGTCGCTGATGGTCATTTCCGAGGCGGCCAGTCCCGCGCCCAGCCGTTTGCACAGCAGGCGGAAGGGCTTGTCGGTGACGCCCGCCATGGGGGCCAGCACGACGTTGGGGGCAATGGTGTACGGGCCGATCTGCATGCGCCCATTGTAGGGCGAGGGCGGCGGTACGGCCGTGTCGGGTACGGTCCGGTTCAGGCCGATCGGCACCGACCTCATGCCGTACCGGCATCAGCAGATGCTTGACGGTTGCTTCCGTCGCCCCCAGGGGCGGGCCATGGTAGGCGGCTAGCCCAGGCTCTGCCAGGCCTGCCGGGTCCCCAGCGCGAAGGCCAGCCCCAGGCCCAGGCAGACCAGCGAACTGACCACCCAGAAGCGCCGGCCGTTGTAGCCGGGTCGCAGCAGCGCCAGGCCGAAGCCCATCGCCGCGCGCAGCAGCAACAGCAGGGCGATGCCCGTCAGGACCAGGCGGCTTGCCGGCAGCGGCGAATGCCAGCCCGCGGCGGCCAGTGCGTACAGCGCCCAGGCCACCAGCACGGCAGTAATGCCGGCGGTCATCAGCGGCGGCCACCAATGCCCGGCCTGTGCCAGCCGGACCATACGCTGGCCAGCACCGAAGTACCTGTACCAAGGGGCGCCGAAGGCGATGCAGCCGATATGCAGCAGGGCTGCAATGGCACTGCCGGCGGCCGCGAACAGCAACCAGGGGAATCCGTCCATGTCCTGCCCGTGCAAGGAAGCTGCGCGGATGGTGGGCCAGGGGCAGGATGTGGGCAATGCGACAGGCGGTCGCAGGGGCCGGGCAATGGGCAAAAGAAAGGCCCAGGTGCCTGTGCACCCGGGCCTCGTCATCCACGCGTGGCGTGGAATTACTTGGCTTCGGCGTCGGCCGGGGTGAAGCGCGGCATCGCCGCTGCAGCGCCTTCCTTCTCGGTTGAACGACCGGCGAACTGGTTGGCGAAGCGCACGTGGCGGGCGAACGGGGCGTCGGCCACCTGCGCCAGCGACGCGGCCAGCGCACCGTTGAAGGCGTCACCGGCACCGGTGGTGTCGATCGCCTGCACCTGTTCGGCACCCACGCGGTAGTACGGCTGGGTATCGCCGCGCAGGTTCTCGTCGGCATGCGACACGAACACGCCCACCGAACCCAGGGTCACCACCACGGTACCGTTGCCGACCAGCTTGCGGCACAGCGCGTGCAGGCTGGCGCCATCCAGTGCGGCGACATCGTTGGCATCCACGCGCTCACCGACATGGCGGCCGAGCAGCGCGGCGAACTCGGTCTCGTTCGGGGTGATCACATCGGCCAGCTTGAGCAGGCCAATGGTCGAGGGCGCGTCGGCCGGTGCGGTGTTGAGCACGGTGGTGACACCGGCCTCGCGGGCCGTGGCCAGCGCCGCTTCGATGGTCTGCACCGGCGATTCCAGCTGTACCAGCACCACCTTGGCGCTGGTCAGCAGGGCCTGCTGCTGTTGCAGGAAATCAGTGCTCAGCGCGGCGTTGGCGCCCGGGCCGATCACGATGGTGTTGCGGCCACGCGCGTCCACGTAGATGCCCGCAGTGCCGGTCGGCTCGCTGCTGGCTTCGGCGATCAGCCCGAAGCCGTCCTGCGCAGCCAGCTCGCGCGCGGTGGCGCCACCAGCGTCATCGCCCAGCGCGCACACGAAGTGCGTGTCGGCGCCGGCGCGGCAGGCCGCGACCGCCTGGTTGAAGCCCTTGCCACCGGGGCCGGTGCTGTAGCGGCCGGCAATGGTCGCACCCGGTGCCGGCAGCGACTCGCACCGCCACACGTGATCGACATTGAAGGAACCGACGACAACGACACTGCTGCTCATAGGAAATCTTTTCTCAACCAGGGGTTCAACTGAAGTGCGTCAGCACGCCGGCGATGGTCGCCGTCATGAAGGTGGCAATGGTACCGCCCAACACCGCGCGCAGGCCGAACTTGGCCAGATCGTGGCGACGTTCCGGCGCCAGGCCGCCGATGCCGCCGATCTGGATCGCGATCGAGCTGAAGTTGGCAAAGCCGCACAGCGCGTAGGTGGCGATCAGGCGACCTTCGTCGGACAGGCTCACGCCCGCCACCTGGCCGTTCACGATCTGCGACAGCTCGGTGTAGGCCACGAACTCGTTGATCACGACCTTCTGGCCGATCAGCGAACCGACGGTGGTGGCATCAGCCCACGGGGTACCGATCACCCAGGCGATCGGGGCCAGCACGTAGCCGAAGATGGTCGACAGGTTGGTCGGCTTGCCGATGGCAGCGGCCAGGCCGGTCACATCGCCGATCCAGGTCAGCGGGGCGTTCAGCAGTGCGATCAGGGCGATGAAGGCCAGCAGCATCGCGCCGATGTTCAGCGCCAGCTTCAGGCCGTCACCGGCACCGGCAGCGGCCGCGTCGATGATGTTGCTGGAGGTCTTCTCGACTTCCATCTTCACCGTGCCGCGGGTCAGCGGGGTGCCGGTTTCCGGAATCAGCAGCTTGGCCACGACCAGGGTGGCCGGTGCGGCCATGATGCTCGCCGCCAGCAGGTGCTTGGCATAGAAGGCCTGCTGCACCGGGTCGCCACCGCCGAGCATGCCCACGTAGGCCGCCAGCACGCCGCCGGCGATGTGCGCCATGCCGCCGATCATCATGGTCAGCAGCTCGGACTGGGTCATCCTGGCGATGTACGGGCGCACGGTCAGCGGCGCCTCGGTCTGGCCGATGAAGACGCTGGCGCAGACGCTGGTGGTTTCCGCGCCGGACACGCGCATCACCTTGGTGATCGACCAGGCCATCACCCGAACGATCGCCTGCATGACGTTGAGGTGGTACATCACCCCCATCAGCGCCGAGAAGAAGATGATGGTCGGCAGCACCTGGAAGGCGAAGATGAAGCCGTAGTTCTTGGTGTCCATCAACGAGCCGAAGATGAAGCCCGAACCCTCGTTGACGAAGCTCAGGACCTTGACGAAGCCCTTGCCCAGCGCATCGAACACGTCGCGCCCGCCCGGCACCAGGATCACCAGCGCCGCGAAGGCGATCTGCAGGGCGATACCGGTGGCAACCAGCTTCCAGTCAACCGCACGCTTGTTGTTGGAAAACAACCAGGTGATGCCGATCAGCACCGCCAACCCGAACAGGCCGAAGCCGATCCTGCCCAAACCTTCGACCATGTGAGTGACTCCCCTGGGGCGTCGCGAAAAACGGGAAGCCTAGTGCAGGGCAGGGGCCGGGGCAAGAAAAAGCAGCGTGCGCGCGCCCATCGGTACCGATCAGGCCAGCAACGGCAAGGGCTCGCGGCCGGCGGCGGCAGGTAGAATGGGGCTCGATCCCGGCCCGGATGCGGGCCCGCAGCAGGAGATTCGCATGCAATACCGTCGCCTGGGCTCCACCGGCCTGCCGATTTCCGCCCTGTCCTTCGGCGCCTGGGTGACCTTCGGTGACCAGATCCCGCGCGACGAGGCCCGCAACCTGGTGGCTGCCGCCTGGGACCACGGCGTCAACTTCTTCGACAACGCCGAGAGCTATGCCAACGGCCGCGCCGAACAGGTGATGGGCGATGTGATCGCCGACCTGCGCCTGCCGCGCGACGGCATCTGTGTCTCCAGCAAGGTGTTCTTCGGCAGCGCCAGGGACCCACGGCCGACCCAGCGCGGCCTGTCGCGCAAGCACGTGACCGACGCCTGCCACGCCGCGCTCAAGCGCCTGCGGGTGGACTACCTGGACCTTTATTACTGCCATCGCCCGGATCCGGACGCGCCGATTGCCGAGACCGTGCATGCCATGGATACCCTGGTGCGGCAGGGCAAGATCCTCTACTGGGGCACCTCGGAGTGGTCGGCGGTGCAGATCCAGCAGGCGCTGGACATCGCCGGAGCACGCAACCTGCAGGGCCCATCGATGGAGCAGCCGCAGTACAACCTGCTGCACCGCGAACGCGTCGAGGTCGAGTATGCGCCGCTGTATGCCGGTGCCGGCCTGGGCACCACCATCTTCTCGCCGCTGGCCTCGGGCCTGCTGACCGGCAAGTACGACCAGGGCATTCCGGCCGACGCGCGGCTGGGCCGGGAAGGCATGGAATGGCTGCAGGCGCTGGTGCTGGGTGACGACGCCGAGGCCCGCCTGGCCCAGGTGCGCCGCTTCAGCGAAGCAGCGCGCGAGCTGGGCCACGCCCCGGCCACGCTGGCGATTGCCTGGTGCCTGCGCAATCCGAACGTCTCCAGCGTGATCCTCGGCGCCAGCCGGGTCAGCCAGCTGCTGCAGAACCTGCAGGCGCTGGAGGTGCTGGAGCAGGTCGATGCGGCTGGCTGGGCGCAGGTCGAAGCCGCCTTTGCCTGAACCCCGGGGCCGACCGGGCCTTGGAGGCCTCGGTCGGGCCGGCTCGGGCTCGGGCCTCGGTAGAATCGCCATTTGATTGACATGATCTATCGAATTTCAGAATTCGATCATTAATCTCATCAATCAAATTGAGAATGGTTGTTGATTGTCAACTGAGAATCATTATCATTTGACTTGTCCCTCGCACGAGTCCAGATGCTCATGAATGCTCAACCTGTACTGCTGCGCCCCGAAACGCTGACCCTCCGCGATCGTCCGGTCCGTGTCGTTCCGCCGGAAGAGGTGATCGACAGCGAAGCCCTGCTCAAGGGCCGTCGTGAAATCCTGATCCAGCACGGCGACCGCTTCTACCGCCTGCGGCACACCAGCAACGACAAGCTGATCCTGACCAAGTAATCGCGGCCTGGTCGCCCGCCTCCCTCCCTCCTGCCGGCAGCGCCGGCAGGGTGGGCGACCCGTCCGCGCCCGCTCTCTCCCCCTCGGTCTACCGCGTGCACCTCCCGGGTGTGCCGGTAACCGGGGGTTCCCCTGCCTGACCGAACGAACCCGATGACCCGCCCTACCGCCCTTTGCCTCGCCGTCTGGATGGCCCTGCCGCTGTCCGCCCACGCTGCCGCCGCGGCCACCGCCGCCCCCGAGGCGCGCGACTTCGACCGCGTGCAGGTCACCGCCACCCGCACCGAGCGGGCAGTGAGTGACGTGGCGGCCACCGTCGATGTCATCGACCGCGAGCAGATGGACCGGCACCTGGTGCAGGACATCAAGGATCTGCTGCGCTACGAGCCGGGCCTGTCGGTGAGCCGCAGCGCCGCGCGCTTCGGCCTTGGCAGCATCCGCATCCGTGGCCTGGACGGCAACCGCGTGCGCGTGCAGACCGATGGCATCGCCATGCCCACCAGCTTCAACATCGGCTCGTTCTCCAACGCCAACCGCAACTTCACCGATCTGGACACGCTCAAGCGCGTGGAGATCGTGCGCGGCCCGGCCAGCTCGCTGTACGGTTCCGACGCGCTCGGGGGTGTGGTGGCCTTCGTCACCAAGGATCCGGCCGATTACCTGAAGGATGGCAAGGACAGCTACGTCGGCCTGAAGTTCGGCTACGACGGTGAGTGGAAGGGCCTGCTCGGCGGCGTGACCGGCGCGTTCGGCGGCGAACACTGGAGCGGCATGGTCAACATCAACCATCGCCAGGGCCAGGAAACCGGCAACAAGGGCGACGTCCGCAGCCTCGACAACACCCGTACCGCGCCCAACCCGCAGGACCGCGACGGTCGCAGTGGCCTGGCCAAGCTGGTCTATGCACCGAGCGAGGACCAGCGCTTCCGCCTGACCGTGGAAGGCAACGAAGACAACACCGATACCAACGTGCTGTCTTCGATCGACCGTACCACCACCACCGGCATGAAGGCGCGCGACACGCAGAACCGCACCCGCGTGTCGTTCGCCCATGAAATGGATGCGCTGGACAAGGGCTTCGCCGACAGCCTGCATTGGCAGCTGTATACCCAGCACAGCGAAACCACCCAGATCACCGACGAGGACCGCGCCAACCGCAGCCGCCGCCACCGCGAGTTCAACTTCGATCAGCGCGTGTACGGCCTGCAGGCACAGTTCAACAAGGCGTTCAGCACCGGCAGTGTCGAACATGCGCTCACCTACGGCTTCGAAGGTGCGCATACCGAGATCCGCCAGAAGCGCGACGGCTACCAGGTCCTGGCCAATGGACAGGCCAGCACCACCATCCTGCCCGATGCCTTCCCGGTACGTGATTTCCCGATCAGCAAGACCACCGAGCTGGGCCTGTACGCGCAGGATGAAATGCGCATGGCCGACGGGAGGCTGTCGCTGGTGCCGGGCGTGCGTGTGGATCGTTACGAGCTGAAGCCGGAAGTGGACAGCATCTTCGCCGACGACAATCCCGGCGTTGCGGTGGCCAGGCTGACCAAGACCAGCGTCTCGCCGAAGCTGGGCATGGTCTATCGCTTCAGCGACGAATGGTCGCTGTTTGCCGGCTATTCGCATGGCTTCCGCTCGCCACCGTACAACGACGTCAACTTGGGCTTCACCAACTTCGCCTTCGGTTACACCGCCATTCCCAATCCGGACCTGAAACCGGAAACCAGTGATGGCATGGAGCTGGGCCTGCGCTTCCTGTCACCGGCCGCCTACGTCAGCGTCAGCGGCTACTACAACGAGTACAAGGACTTCATCGAGTCGCAGTCGCTGGTCGGTACAAACGCGCAGGGCCTGATGGTGTTCCAGTCGCGCAACATCGCCGATGCGCGCATCTACGGCGCCGAACTGAAGGCTGGCGTTGACTTCGGCCAGATCAACCCGGCACTGCAGGGTTGGGCGCTGCGCAGCTCGGTGGCCTGGTCGCGCGGCGACAACAGGACCGAGGACACGCCGCTGGATTCGGTCGACCCGCTGCGCGGCACCGTCGGCCTGATGTACGACACCGACACCTGGGGCGTCGAACTGGCCGGCACCTTCGTCAAGCGCAAGGACCGCGTCACCGCAGCGACGGTGTACCGCCCGGCCGGCTACGGCGTGGCCGACCTGATGGCGCACTGGAACTTCGCCCCGGGCGCGACCTTCAACGTCGGCGTGTTCAACCTGGGCGACAAGCGCTACATCGATTGGTCCAACGTGGGTTCGACGCTGTCGCCGACCAGCCGCGTGCTGGATCGCTACACCAGCCCGGGCCGCACCCTTTCCGCCAGCCTTGCCGTTTCCTGGTGACCTCATGAGCCGAGCCTTGTCCGCACGCAGGAATGACGCCATCGCCGTGCAGGGCAGCGCGGCCTGGCCGACCCCGGCACAGCTGGCCACGCTCGGCACCGTGTTGTGCCTGTACCACGCCGACGGCAACGAGTTGGGTGGCTGGCGCCAGGCGGTGCGCGTGCACGCCTGCCAGGGCGTGGACAGCGAGGGCATACGCGAAAGCCTGTGTTTCCTTGATGCCCGCGGCCGCTGCGTGTGGCGCCTGTACCTGCTGCCCGACAGCGATTTCCTGGCCTGGGACCGGCTGGTCGCGGCGCTGCCGCCGGGCCCGAAGCACGACAGCGATGGCAGTGTTGGCGAACGCCTGTGGCGGCGCCTGGCCGGCCATCTTGGCGGCCAGCGCTGGCGCCTGTGCGCGCTGCGCCTGCATGCCGCCGACGACGGACGCACGCTGGCCGCCAGTCTGTCGACCCTGTCCTCGCTGGGCGCGGCCACCGCGCGCCGCATCGCACGCCTGGAAGGTGCTGAAGGCGAGCTGGCGATCGACGATTGCTGCTGCGCTGGCGCCGCGCGCCGGCCGACACCGCGTATTCCCGGCGACCTGCCGCTGATCCGCCTGTGATCCTTTCCTGATGGAACGCCCGACGGCCCTGGAAGGCCTCTCAACGAACCTGCAACCCCGAAGGAAGACCCGATGAAGTTCCAGACAGCCAGCGTCATGCTGCTGCTCGCTGCCAGCGGCGTGGCCAGCGCGCAGCCCTCCGACATCGCCCGCGACCACGACAGCATCCTCGCCATGCAGGGCGAGTACACCATCGATTTCGCATTCGACGAGACCGTGCTGCTGAAGCCCGGCTACGAGCGCGCCCCGGCGATGCGCAGCGGCGGCAACGAGCTGGTGATCGTGGTCGAGGACACGCCGAAGCGCATCGTGCTGCAGCACCTGCTGCTGGACGAGAAGAGCGGCCACATCACCAAGCACTGGCGCCAGGACTGGGTCTACGAAGCACCGAACCGTTTCGAATTCAGCGCCGACCAGACCTGGCAGGTACGCCGCATTCCCGCAGCGGTGAACCAGGGCGCCTGGACCCAGTGCGTGTACGAAGTGAGCGACGCACCGCGCTACTGTGGCACCGGTAAATGGACGTACACCAACGACGTGCCGAGCTGGACCAGCGACCTGAGCTGGCGGCCGTTGCCGCGTCGTGAGTACACCAAGCGCAGCGACTACAACGCGCTGGCCGTGGTCAACCGCCACACGCTCACGCCCAATGGCTGGACCCACGAGCAGTTCAACACCAAGGTGCAGCGCAACGCCGACGGCAGCCAGGTGGAGATCGCCCGCGAGTTCGGCTTCAACGATTACGTGAAAACCACCGAGATCGACTTCACCCCGGCCCGCAATTACTGGAAGGCCACTGCCGGTTACTGGGCCAAGGTGCGCCAGCGCTGGGACGGTTTCCTCGGCCAAGCCCCGGGCGTGCACCTGAAGACCAAGCTCGACGGCATGGCGATGATCATTCCGCTGTTCACCCAGGCCGAAGCGATCCAGTCCGGCAAGAAGGTGAAGGACGCGCAGATCGACGAGGTGTTCGCCAAGTACGTGGAAAAGGCGCCGAACTGAGGCCACGTGTGGAGTCGAGCTGTGCTCGACTCCACAACCGCATCCACTCACGGCGTGGCTCTGCCGGGCCGTTCATGTGCTCTTGGTAGGTGCCGAGCTTGCTCGGCACGCTTTCGGTGGTGATGCGATTCGGTGTCTGCGCGCGTCGCCGAACGGATTGGTGCCTTGTGCGCATAAACATGACGCATTTCGCTGGATTTCGTCCGAGTCCGCTTTCCGGCTTCTGCGCATGGGGTAGGGTGGCCGCCCACGCAGTCATTGAACGTCGCCGCAGATGAAGCTTTCCGCCTTGTGCAGTCAAATGTTGTCCGGCGAAGCCTGCGATGATATCGACAGCTTCTTTCTCGAAATCGATGACTTCGAGGAAGCCGCACTTGTTTCGCGAACCCAGCGGATAGACGGGCTGCTCGCGCGTCTTGGGCCTCGATGGACATCGGCTTATCTGTTCAGTCTCTGCATGCATGTTCTGGCGACCGTTCGTATTGCCGGCAGCGCACGCGATCCAGCCGGAGCGAAGATGTTTCTGGCATTGAGCTTCACCGATTTCGAGCTGTATGCGGAAGAGGGCGTGCTGCTCCCCAACGTTTTCTACTATCCAGGTTCGGAGGGGGTCGCATTTGGAGCCCGGCGCTGGCACGAAAGTGGCAGCAACACCTCGACGGAAATCGACGCCGTGCGCTCCGTTGTCGAAGATGCTGGCCTGCTCGCGGGTTTTCGCTTCTGCGAAAGCCGCACTGATGGCCCTCCCGGTTACGAAGTTGTTCGTGTCTTTGCGATTCCAATGCATGGAAACGAGGCTTGCTGATGGTCGTGCCAGAACGCCAGATGTTCGATACCTATCTGTCCGACCCGCAGGTCTACGATCGTCTTGAACAGCATATCCACGACCACTTCATGACGGGAATCAACGCCGCAAGCCTGCGCATTGAAGACTTCCGCAGCCCGCACTACAACACGTTCTTCGTCGATGGCACTAAGGATCGCGGTGCCAACCCGATCTTCTCCGCCAAGCACCTGCCCAGCGGCAACATCATCCGGGTCGTCATTTTCGACAGCCCGCCTGAATACAGCGAAGTCCGTAAGCGGGTGGGGGATAATGAGGAGAAGGACGAGCTCTGCGTGTTCATAACGCTTCTGGGCGTGCAGCGCGCGATGAGCGCGACCGTGGCCTGGGCGCAGCAACAGGCGTCCATCATCCCGGCAACTCGTCAGTAGACCCACGCCATGTGTGGATGCGCTTAGGTGGGGCGCGCAGCGTACAGCCGGCCCCACCCGCAGCGTGTCACGGTCGCCTCAGGCCTCGCGCAGCGCCAATGCCGGCGGCGTATGCAGGATCGCCCGCGTACCCCACCAACCCGCCAGCAGGCTCAACCCGATGCCGACCACGCCGCCGATCAGCAGCCCCGGCCACGGCGGCAGCAAGGGCAGTTCGAACACCTTCTGCGAGACCGCCACGCCGATGGCAGCCGCTGCGCCCACCGCCAGCATCGCCGCCAGCGTGCCCAGCGCGCCGAACTCCACCAGTACCGCGCCGCGCAACTGGCGCCGGGTCGCGCCCAGCGTGCGCAGCACCGCGCTGTCGTAGCGGCGCTCGCCGGCGGTGGCCTGCAGCGCGGCCAGCAGCACCAGCACGCCGGCCAGCAGGCTGAACACCATCACCAGCTGCACCGCCTGCGCCACGCGCTCCATCACATCGCGCACCTGCGAAATCACCGCATCCACGTCCAGCAGCGACAGGTTCGGCTGTGCGCGCACCAGCTCGCCCAGGCCCGCCGCCTTGCCGGCCGGCAGATGGAAGGCCGACAGCAGGTTGTGCGGGGTGTCGCCCACTGCATTCGGGTTCAGCAATACGAAGAAGTTTGGCCGGAAGGTGTTCCAGTCGGCCTTGCGCACACTGGTCACGGTGAACTCGCGCTCCTGCTCGCCTACTGCAATGGTGATGCGGTCGCCCGGATACACGCCGTAGCGCTTGGCCCAGCCGATTTCAACCGACGCCTCCGCCGCCGTGCTGTCGGGCGTCCAGAAGGTGCCGTTCATCAGCGTGTTGGCCGGCGGGAAGCTGCTGCGCCAGCTGAAGTTCAACGGCCGGTTCTCGTCGTCGTCATCGCGCTGGGCTTCGCCTGACGCCGGCTGCCCGCCCTGGTCCGGCGAGCGATCCACGCGCAGCGGCGGCTTGCCGTTGATCGCGATCAGGCGGCCGGTGGCCATCGGTTCGATGCTGGCGTCGTTGGCGCCCAGTCCACGCAGCGCGGTCAGCACGCTGTCGCGCTGTTCGGGCTGGATGTTGATCAGGAAGTAGTTCGGCGTATCCGCAGGCAGGCGTTCGCGCCACTGCTGCAGCAGGCCGGGGCCGGTCACCGCCAGCAGCAATAGCGCGCATAGCGACAGCGACAGTCCCACCAGCTGCATCACCGCCAGCAGCCGGCGCCGGGTCAGCGCGGCCAGGCCCAGCCGCCAGTGGCCGTGCAGGCGGTGCTGCAGGCCGCGCAGCAGCTGCAGCAGCACGAAGCCGACCGCACCGGCCACCAGCGCCAGCGCGGCCAGGCCGCCCAGCACCCACAGCGCCAGTTTCAGATCGCCGGTGACTTGTACGGCCAGCAGCAGGCTGGCTGCCAGCGCTGCCACATAGGCCAGCAGTGACGCCGGCGGCAGGGCAGCGAAGGAACGGTTGAGCACCCGCATCGGCGGCACCCCACGCAGGCGCAGCAGTGGCGGCAGGCCGAAGCCGAACAGCAACAGCAGGCCGATGCCGGCGCCGGTCAGCGCAGGCATCGCCTCGGGCAGCGGCAGGCGCTGCGGCACCAGGCTGCCCAGTACCTGCACCAGGCCTTCCTGCGCGGCCATGCCCAGGCCGATGCCGAGCGCACAGGCCGGCACCGCCAGCATCAGCAGCTGCAGCGCCAGGCCCAGCAGGATGTCGCGCTGGCGCGCGCCCAGGCAGCGCAGGATCGCGACCTGGTCGATGCGGCGCAGGGCGAAGCGGTTGGCCGCCAGTGCCGTGGCCACGCCGGCCAGCAGCACCGCCAGCAGCGCGCTCAGGCCGAGGAAGCGCCCGGCCAGATCGAAGGCCTGGCGCACGCCGCGCTGGGTGTCGTCCACGCTCAGCAGGCGCAGGCCCTTGACCTGCGGCAGCAGCCACTGGCGCAGCGCGGCAATCTGATCGGCCGGTCCAGCGAACATCAGCCGGTAATTGATGCGGCTGCCCGGGCCGAGCAGTCCCGTGCCTTCCACATCGGCGCGGTTGACCAGCAGGGTGGGCGAGAGCGTCAGCAGATCGCCGCCGGTGTCCGGCTCGGCCTCGATGATGCCGACGATGCGCAGCGTGCCGGCGCCGAATTCGAGGTCATCGCCGGCCTTCAGGCCCAGCCCCTGCAGCAGGCGCGGGTCGGCATAGGCCTGGCCCTTGGGCGGCATGCCGGCATCGGCGATCAACGTACCGCCGGGCGTGGCCCGAACCCGCAGCGTGCCGCGCAGCGGATAACCCACCTGCACCGCCTTGATGCTGGCCATCTGGCTGGCATCGCCGTTGAACAGCACGCTGCCGAAGCTGGCGATGCGGGTATGCGCCAGTCCACGCCGTTGTGCCTCGTCGGCGAATGCCTGCGGCGGGTCATCACGCCCGGCGATGCCGAGATCACCACCGAGCATTTCCGCCGCGCTGCCGGTCAGCGCCAGGTTGACCCGGTTCACCAGCGTGCCCACCGCGGTCATCACCGCCACGCCCAGCACCAGTGCGGCGAACACGGTCAGCAGGTCACCGGCCAGGGCCTCGCGACGCAGCGCGCGCCACGCGTGCCGCAGCAGGTTCATGCCTGGGCTCCGCGCTCAACCGGCAGCAGGCGGCCGTCGTCGATACGATGGATGTACTGGCAACGCTGCGCCAGGCGCATGTCGTGGGTGACCAGGACCAGGGTGGTGCCGCTGCCGGCGTTGAGTTCGAACAGCAGGTCGCTGATGTGCTGGCCGGTGGCGTGGTCCAGCGATCCCGTCGGTTCGTCGGCGAACAGGATGCGCGGGCGGGTGACGAAGGCACGTGCCAGTGCCACGCGCTGCTGCTCGCCGCCGGACAGCTGGCGCGGGTAGTGGCGGGCACGATGGGCCAGGCCCACCTGCGCCAGCACCTCGTCCACCCGCGCGCGGTCCTCGCGTCCGGCCAGCTCCAGTGGCAGCGCGACGTTCTCGGCGGCGGTCAGCGCCGGCAGCAGGTGGAAGCTCTGGAACACGAAGCCAACCGCGCGCGCGCGCAGCTGGGCCCGCGCTTCTTCATCGAGGTCGCCCAGGTCCTGGCCCGACAGCGCAATGCGGCCGCGGCTGGGCAGGTCCAGCCCGGCCAGCAGGCCGAGCAGGGTGGTCTTGCCCGAACCGGAGGCGCCGACGATGGCCGCGCTGGTGCCTTCATGGACGGTCAGGGTGATGTTGTCCAGTATGTGGACTTCACCCTCCGGGCCCTGCACGGATTTGCCGACCTGGTCGACGGCGATGGCGACGGGCGCGCTGCGGGGGGACAGGCTGTCGATGAGGAGACTCCAATGCGCAAGACGGGATGGAGCCGGCGAGCCGGCGCGATGATGGTGCTGCTGCTAGGGTTGCTGCTGTTGCCAGGGCTGGCCTGTGCCAAAGGTCCGGCCGGCACCGTACTGGTGCTCGGCGACAGCCTCAGTGCCGCCCACAATATCCCTGCCGACGCCGGCTGGGTCAGCTTGCTGCAACAGCGGGTCAGGCAGCAGTCGAAAACCCCGGCGCGCATCGTCAACGCCAGCATGAGCGGGGAAACCACCGCCGGCGCGCTGACCCGCCTGCCGGGCCTGCTGGCCAGGGAGAAGCCGACCGTGGTGGTGATCGCGCTGGGCGGCAATGACGCGCTGCGCGGGCTGACCCCGGCGCAGGTGCAGGGCAACCTGGGAAAAATGGTGCAGGCCAGCCAGAAGGCCGGTGCCAAGGTGCTGCTGCTGGGCATCGACGTGCCCCCCAACTACGGACCGGCCTACCGCCAGCGCCTGGCCGCGGCCTACAAGGCGCTGGCCACGCAGTACAAGGTGCCGCTGCTGCCGTTCCTGCTGGAGGGCGTGGCCCTGCAGCCGGGCATGATGCAGGCCGACGGCCTGCACCCCACGGCGCAGGCGCAGCCGAAGCTGCTGGACAATGTCTGGCCGCTGCTCAGGCCGCTGCTCTGAACCGTTTGTGTACCTCTTGACGGAACTTCACATCGCGTCCACCGTCGATCCGGCATGTTTCACAAAGCTGAAGTTAGAGGGAATCACATGCGTCAGACGAAGGAGACCTCCGGCTTGGTGCTGGTGGTCGAAGACAACCGCAACATCTCCGAGATGATCGGCGAATACCTGGAAGGTCGCGGCTTCGAAGTCGACTATGCACAGGACGGCCTGGATGGCTACCGCCTCGCGGCGGAAAACAGCTATGACGTCGTGGTGCTCGACTTGATGTTGCCGCGCCTGGATGGCATCGAAGTGTGCCGTCGCCTGCGCAACGACGCGCGCAAGTCCACGCCGGTGCTGATGCTCACCGCACGCGACACGCTGGACGACAAGCTCACCGGCCTCGGGTTCGGCGCCGATGACTACCTGACCAAGCCGTTCGCGATCCAGGAGCTGGAAGCCCGCCTGCGCGCGCTGATCCGTCGCGAACGCCGCCAGGTCGGTTCGGAGGTGCTCAAGGTCGCCGACCTGGTGCTCGATCCGGTCAGCATGCGGGCTACCCGTGCCGGCACCGAGCTGCAGCTGTCGCCGATCGGCCTGCGCCTGCTGACCATCCTGATGCGCGAATCGCCGCGCGTGGTCACCCGCCAGGAGATCGAACGCGAGATCTGGGGCAATGGCCTGCCGGATTCGGACACCCTGCGCAGCCATCTGTACAACCTGCGCAAGATCATCGACAAGCCGTTCGACCGTCCGCTGCTGCACACCGTGCAGAGCGCCGGCTACCGCATTGCCGATATTGCCCAGCCGATGGCCTGATCGGGGCCCGGCCTGTGCAGCATCAGGCCCGGCCGGGCAACGACCCCGCACCGGGCACGGATGACCGGCCGGCGTTGCCGCCGGTCATCCTCCGTGCACGACTACGGCGCAGCGCGCTGCCTATAATCGCAGCGCTCTGACCGGGACCCCGCAATGCCGCACGGCCTGCCGCGCAAGATCCGTATCGCCTTCATCCTGCAGGCAGTTCTGGCCAGCCTGGGCATCCTGCTCGGTGCCTGGCTGGTCTCGCTGGTGATCAAGCACAGCCTGGTCGGTGCCGCCCTGCGCGAGGAAGCGGCCTACTACTGGACGCTGCACGAGGCGTCGCCGGTGCAGCCGCCGCCCAACACCCACAACATCCGCGGCTACCTGCTGGAAAGCGGGCAGTCGGCACTGTCATTGCCGCCCAACCTGCGCACCCTGGAGCCTGGCTTCCACGAGCTGCCCCAGGACGACCAGCTGGTGCTGGTCGACGTGCGCCCTGCCGGTCGCCTGTACCTGGTGTTCCTGCGCTCGCGCGCGGAGATGCTGGCGTTCTGGTTCGGCATCGTGCCGGTGCTGCTGACCCTGTTGGCGGTGTATGGCGCCAGCTGGGTCACCTACCGTGCCTCCAAGCGACTGGTGTCGCCGGTGAACTGGCTGGCGCGGCGCGTCTCGCGCTGGGACCCGGGCCACCCCGAAGCGGCCGATCTGGAGCCGAACAAGCTGCCGGCGGACATGCAGGGCGAGACCCGGCAGCTGGCCGCTGCGCTGCATTCGCTGGCCAACCGGGTCAGCGCGCACGTCGCGCGCGAGCGCAACTTCACCCGCGATGCCAGCCATGAGCTGCGCACGCCGTTGACCGTCATCCGCGTGGCCAGCGACATGGCCCTGGGCGATGAAACCCTGCAGCCGCGCCTGCGCCGCAGCCTGCAGCGCATCCAGCGCGCCGGCCGTGACATGGAAGCGGTGATCGACGCGTTCCTGATCCTGGCCCGCGAGGCCGATGTCGAACCGCAGATCGAGCTGTTCGACGTCAACGACATCGTCCGCCACGAGGTGGACAATGCCAACGAGCTGCTGGGCAACCGGCCCGTATCGGTGCACCTGCACGGCGAAGGCCCGGTACAGCTGCACGCACCGCCGCGGGTGCTGCAGGTGGTGGTCAGCAACCTGGTGCGCAATGCCTGCAGCTACACCGACGAAGGGCGTATCGACGTGCACGTGCTCAATGACCGGGTGGTGGTGCGCGATACCGGCATCGGCATGTCCGCCGAGGCGCTGTCGCGCGCGTTTGAACCGTTCTACCGCGCCGAGCCGAGCCGTCCGCAGGGCACCGGCCTGGGCCTGTCGATCGTGCGCCGGCTGTGCGACCGCTTCGGCTGGAAGGTCAGCCTGGCCAGCGAGCCGGGCAAGGGCACCGAGGCCACGGTGGTATTCCGCTGACGCGGCACCTGCTGCCTCGGTAGATGCCGACCTTGGTCGGCGCTTTCAACAGGATTCACGCCGGTGCCCGATGCCAACCAAGGTTGGCATCGACCGGAAGGCGTGCGCGGGCGCGTTGCGGCGTCCGCAGTCCCTCAGTTGCAGTTGACCTTCGGCGCCAGCGCCCTGGTCCAGATTGCGTAACCGGCCGGGGTCATGTGCAGCATGTCCTCGCGGAACAGCGTCGCATCCGGCTGGCCATCGGCGCCGAGCATCGGCGTGTAGATGTCGGTGAAGCCGGTATTGGGCAGCCTCGCCAGTGCAGCCTTGATCAGCGTGTTGGCTTCGTTGATCGCCGGCAGCAGGTGCGCGCGCGACGGGCTCGGCTTGATCGACAGGTACTCCACTTTGGTCTTCGGCAGGTCGCGATGCACGCGTTGCACGAAGGCAACCACGTCGTCGCGCACCTGCACGGGGCTGCGGCCACTGTTGAGGTCGTTGTCACCCGCGTAGAAGAACACCTTGCAGGGCGCATACGGCACCACGATGCGGTCGGCGTACCAGGTGCTGTCGCGTACTTCCGAGCCGCCGAAGCCGCGGTTGAACACTGGCTGGCCAGGGAAGTCGGTGGCCAGGCTCTCCCAGAAGCGGATCGAGGAGCTGCCGATGAACTCGATGCCACCGCGCGGCGGCGGGTTGGACTGGTCGGCGCCGGCGAAGCGGGCCATGTCGCCGGCCCAGGCCACGTTGGAGACCTGTTCGGGCACCCGGGGCGACTTGGCCGGGCTCAGCGCCTGGGCCAGCGGTGCGGCAGTCAGCAGGCCCAGCATCAGCAGGCAGGTACGGCGACGGGACATCAGGCGCTCCAGCAGGCAAGGGGGCACCCATCATAGGAGCATGCCCGGGCCGGTGCTTGCCCCTGGCAGGCCTTTCAGCGGGCCGGCGCGGGCTGCGGTTGGCGGCCTTGTGGCAAAATGGCCGCCATCTGCCTATTCCTGTGCACCCATGATTCCCTGCCGTGCGTCTGAGCGGTCGCTGCGCCGCGCCCCCGTTGCTGGATATCCCACCCGTGGCTGATCAGTTCGGCCACCTGCCGCGCGGCCCGCGCCGCATCTTCCAGGCCGCCCGCTGGTCCTGGCAGGGCCTGCGCGCTGCCTGGCTGCACGAGTCCTCGTTCCGGCTTGAGGTCTACCTGCTGATCCTGCTGACGCCGGTCGCGGTCTGGCTGGGCCAGACGCCGGTCGAACGCGCGCTGCTGATCGGCTCGATGCTGCTGGTGCTGGCGATGGAGCTGGCCAACTCGGCCATCGAAGCGGTGATCGAACGCTACGGCAGCGAGATTCACGAGCTGGCCGGCCGCGCCAAGGACATGGGCTCGGCGGCGGTGTTCGTGCTGATGATGAACGTGCTGCTGTGCTGGGCCCTGGTCGTGGTTCCGCACGCGCTGGCCGGCACCTACGGCTGAAACCCCATTCCCCCACTGCCTTGAAGAGTTTCCATGTCCTTTGAGTTCCTCGCCGACCCCAATGCCTGGGTGACCCTGTTCACGCTCAGCGCGCTGGAAATCGTGCTCGGCATCGACAACCTGGTGTTCATTTCCATTGCCGTCAGCAAGCTGCCGGAAGAGCGCCGCCCGTTCGCCCGCAAGCTCGGCATCGCCGTGGCCTGCATCACCCGCATCGCGCTGCTGGTGTCGCTGGCCTACCTGGCACACATGTCGGCCAACCTGTTCACCGTGGCCGGCATGGGCATCTCCATCCGCGACCTGGTGCTGATCGTCGGTGGCCTGTTCCTGATCATCAAGGGCTACATGGAGATCAAGGAACTGATCACCGGTGGCGAAGACGAGAACCCGGCCACCAGCAAGGCGTCGGGCGTGTTCGGCATGGTCATCCTGCAGATCGCGATCATCGACATCGTGTTCTCGCTGGACTCGGTGATCACCGCCGTCGGCATCGCCGACCACATTCCGGTGATGGTCGCCGCGATCCTGCTGTCGGTGATGGTGATGCTGCTGGCCGCCAACCCGCTGGGCCGCTTCATCGATGCCAACCCGACCGTGAAGATGCTGGCGCTCGCCTTGATCCTGATGATCGGCGCGGTGCTGATCCTCGATGGCCTGGACGTACACGTGCCCAAGCCCTACATCTATGCCGCGATGGGCTTCTCGGTGCTGGTGGAGTGGCTGAACCTGCTGATGCGCCGCCGCGCCCGCGAGCACAACGTGCCGGGCGCCGGCAACTGGTAAGCGCGCCACAGGCGTGTGAGTCCCTCAGAACCCCCGGCATGCCGGGGGTTCTGCGTTGTGGGGGGAGGTTTGGCTCTGCAGCGGCACTGCGGTTTTTGCACTTGTGGCTGCGTTCCGGCCTCCACTTGTGAATCAGGATCAACAGTGTTTTCCCGGGGCGAGGCTTAATCCGGCGCAGCAAAGCGCGCAGGCTACGCACTCCCGATTCCCGCCCCCCCAGGACTCCCCCATGAATTCCAGAGCCGCCTTGCTGGCGCTTGCCGTTGGCGCCTTCGCCATCGGAACCACCGAGTTTGCCCCGATGGGCCTGTTGCCGGTCATCGCCGACGGCGTCGGCGTTGGCATCCCCACTGCGGGCATGCTGATCACCGCCTATGCCGTGGGCGTGATGCTGGGCGCGCCGGTGATGACCCTGCTGATGGGGCGTTTCGGCAAGCGCACCGCGCTGATGCTGCTGATGTCGATCTTCGTGGTCGGCAACCTGCTGTCCGCGCTGGCCCCGAACTACGGACTGCTGCTGATGTCGCGCCTGGTCACCAGCCTCAACCATGGTGCCTTCTTCGGCATTGGTGCGGTGGTCGCCGCCAGCCTGGTGCCGAAGGAAAAGCAGGTTGCGGCCGTGGCCACCATGTTCATGGGCCTGACCATTGCCAACATCGGCGGCGTGCCGCTGGCGACCTGGGTCGGCCAGCAGCTGGGCTGGCGCCTGTCCTTCGCCGGTACTGCGGCGCTGGGCCTGGTCGCGATCACTGCGCTGGGCCTGGCGCTGCCGGCGTCCGCACCGGGGCCGCGCCCGGACGTGCGCCGCGAACTGAAGGCGATCCTGCAGCCGCAGGTGCTGCTGGCGATGGCCACCACCGTGCTGGGCGCGGGCGCGATGTTCACGCTGTACACCTACGTCGCACCGGTGCTGACCGAGCTGACCGGTGCGTCCAATGCCTTCATCGCGATGTCGCTGGCCCTGATCGGCATCGGCTTCACCCTCGGCAACGGCATCGGCGGGCGCATGGCTGACTGGTCGCTCGATGGCGCCACCCGCATCCTGCTGGCTGCCCTGGCGGTGCTGATGTTCGTGCTGCCGCTGGCCTTCATGAGCCACGCCACTGCGGCGCTGGGTGTACTGCTGTTCGGTGCGGCGACCTTCGCCCTCGTGCCGCCGCTGCAGATCCGGGTGATGCAGGTGGCCAGCGAGGCGCCGGGCCTGGCGTCGTCGATCAACGTGGGTGCGTTCAACCTGGGCAATGCCGTGGGTGCCGCGCTGGGCGGTGCGGTGATCAGCTCGGGCCTGGGCTATGCCGCGATTCCGGTGGCCGGTGGCCTGCTGGCGGCATCGGGCCTGCTGCTGGCGTGGCTGGGGCGTCCCCGCACTGCGGTGGCTGAGGCCTGCTGAGGGGAGAGGGTTTCCGGCAGGGCTTGCAGCCCTGCACCCGCCGAATCAACGTCAACGTCAACGGCAAAAGCCTGCATTCCGTGGGTCGGCGGGGTGGGTCCGGTTGAGGGGGACGCTGCAAGTACGTCCATGTAAGCTCGGTCGCCGCATCCATGCGGCTCACGCCCCCTCAACCGGACCCACCCCGCCTTCGACAGATTCCCGCGATCTGTCGTAACGGCGTTCCGCTCTGGTAGGTGTCGACCTTGGTCGACACGAATGCCTGAAGAACCGGCTTTTGCTTTGTTTTTTTCTTTTGATCTTCCCGCGGTGCGCAGGAAACCGTATGAGGCCGGGCGGGTGGGCGTGGCGGGGTATCCGCGCCATGGATGGCGCGGCTAAGCCTCCAGGGACGGATTCACGGCGTCCCCCGCCATGTCCACCCGCCCGGACTACTCAGGCGATCCATGAGCATGGCCACCACGGAGGGGGCGGCGCCCGATGGCCGGTCTTTCACCCGAACCATGGCATGCTCGGCGCCAAGCCCACCCGGAACCTCCGCCATGCGCCTGTTCACCCGTGTCCTGCCCCTGATGCTGCTGGCCTGCCTGCTGTCCGGCTGCGGCTACAACGCCATCCAGCAGAAGGATGAGGCGGTCAAGGCCAGCTGGTCCGAAGTGCTCAACCAGTACAAGCGCCGCGCCGACCTGGTGCCCAACCTGGTGCAGACAGTCAAAGGTTTCGCCAGCCAGGAAGAGCGCGTGCTGACCGAAGTCACCAACGCCCGCTCGCGTGTCGGCCAGATCAACGTCAACGCCGACGACGAAGCCTCGCTCAAGCAGTTCCAGCAGGCCCAGGGCGAACTCGGCAGCGCGCTGTCGCGGCTGCTGGTGGTGACCGAGAACTACCCGGTGCTGAAGTCCGACCAGAACTTCCGCGACCTGCAGGCCCAGCTGGAAGGCACCGAAAACCGGATCACGGTTGCGCGTGGTCGTTACATCCAGCAGGTGCAGGACTACAACACCTACATCCGTTCGTTCCCGCAGGTGATCACCGCCAAGATCTTCGGCTACAAGACCAAGCCGAACTTCACCGTGGACAACGAAGCGCAGATCTCCAACGCACCGGCGGTGGATTTCGGCAACGCGCCGCAGCAGCAGCCGGCACCGCAGCCGGGCCACTGACCGATGCGCCTGGCCACTGCGCTGCTGGCCCTGCTGCTGTGGCTGCCGCTGGCGGCACAGGCCCAGCAGCTGGCGCCGGTTCCGGCGCTGGATTCGCCGGTGGTCGATACCACCGGCACGCTGGATGCTGCGCAGAAGCAGGCGCTGGTGCAGCAGGCGCTGGACCTGCAACAGCGCAAGGGCAGCCAGCTGCAGGTGCTGGTGGTACCCACCACCCAGCCGGAGGACATCGCGCAGTACACCACGCGGGTCTTCGACCAGTGGCAGATCGGCCGCAAGGGCGTGGATGACGGCGTGCTGCTGGTGGTGGCCAAGGAGGACCGGCGCGTGCGGATCGAGCCGGGTTACGGCCTGGAAGGCGCGATTCCCGATGCCATCGCCAACCGGGTCATCCAGGAGTACCTGGTGCCGCGCTTCCGCGCCGGCGACTACGCCGGGGGCATCACCGATGCCACCGCCGTGCTGGTCAAGCTGATCGATGGCGAAACGCTGCCGGCACCGGTCAGTGGCCATCGTGGGCGCGAGCCGGGTGCCGGCGGCGATGCCTGGTTTCTGGCGCTGTTCATCGGTGTGTTCGCCGGCAGCATCCTGCGCGGCGTGTTCGCGCGCGTGCCGCGCCCGCTGCGTGGCCTGCTCGGCGGCGCTGGCGCAGCCGTGGCGGCGTTCCTGTTCACCTCCACCCTGCTGGCCAGTGGCCTGGCCGGCGTGGTTGGCCTGATCGTGGCGATGCTGTCCGGCCATCCGGGGCGCTTTGCCGGCGGTGGTGGCTGGGGCGGCGGCAGCTGGGGCGGGGGAGGCGGCTTCGGCGGTGGTGGTGGATTCGGCGGTGGTGGCGGCTGGGGCGGCGGCGGTGGCCGTTCCGGTGGCGGTGGCGCTTCGGGAGGCTGGTGATGATCCAACGTCTGTTCCGCCATGTATTCTCGCCCTCGGTGCGGCGTGCCTTCCCGCCAGCCACGCTGCAGGCGATCACCGAGGCCATCGCCGCCGGTGAGCAGCGCCACGGCGGTCAGGTGATGTTCGCTGTGGAGGCCGATCTGCCGCTGGCCGCGTTGTGGCACAAGGTCACCCCGAGGCAGGCCGCCGAGCATGCCTTCGCACGCCTGCGCACCTGGGATACCGCCCACAACAACGGCGTGCTGATCTACCTGCTGCTGGCCGACCATGCCATCGAGATCGTCGCCGACCGAGGCCTGCATGGCCGGGTCAGCCCGGCGCAGTGGCAGCGGGTCTGCACCCATCTGCGCGAGGGCCTGCGTGGTTCCAATCCGGTGGAAGCGCTGCAGGATGCCATCGACGAGGTCTCCAGCCTGATCGAAGGGCACTTTCCGGCCTCGACGCGGTCGAACGATGACGCGTTGCCGAACTCGCCCCAGCTTCTTGGTTGAGCCGGGGCGGCACTGGCCCGAGAATAGGCGTTCAACCGCAAGGCACCTTCCATGATCTATTTCCACGACATCGACCCCATCGCCCTCTCGCTGGGGCCGATCAAGGTGCACTGGTACGGCATCATGTACCTGCTCGGCTTCACTGCGGCCTGGCTGCTGGGCCGCACGCGCATCGCGGCCGGGCGCCTGCCGGGCGTCGATGCCAACGGCTTCTCCGACCTGTTGTTCTACGCCATGCTCGGCGTGGTGCTGGGCGGCCGCATCGGCTACATGCTGTTCTACGCGCTGGGCGATTTCCTGCACAACCCGCTGCTGCTGTTCAAGGTGTGGGACGGTGGCATGAGCTTCCATGGCGGCCTGCTGGGCGTGCTGGGTGCCTGCTGGTGGTGGTCGCGCAAGCACGCGCTGCACTTCTTCGACACCATGGATTTCATGGCGCCGCTGGTACCGCTGGGCCTGGGTTTTGGTCGCATCGGCAACTTCATCGGCGCCGAGCTGTGGGGCAAGTACACCGACGGCACGTGGGGCGTGGTGTTCCCGTCGGGCCTGCCGGCGCCGCTGAACCAGTTGGACCACGCGACCCTGCAGGCGCAGTTCGCCACCGGCGCGCTGAACCAGTTCGCCCGCCATCCCTCGCAGCTGTATGAAGCGTTCCTGGAAGGCCTGGTGATGTTCGTGGTGCTGTGGACGGTGTCGGCCAGGCCGCGCCACCGTTATCTGGTCGGCGGCCTGTTCGCGCTGATGTACGGCCTGTTCCGCTTCGCCGTCGAATTCGTACGCATGCCCGACAACGGCGTCTACGTGGCCTTCGACTGGCTGACCCGTGGTCAGATCCTCAGCCTGCCGCTCATCGCCTTCGGCCTGGTGCTGCTGGCGATGTCGCGCCGCGCGCCGGTGCTGCAGCCGCAACCGGTGATGGCTGCGGAGGGCAAGGCATGAAGGCCTACCTGGACCTGCTCGCGCATGTGCTGGAACATGGCGCGCAGAAGAGCGACCGCACCGGCACCGGCACCCGCAGCGTGTTCGGCTGGCAGATGCGCTTCGACCTCAATGAAGGTTTCCCGCTGGTCACCACCAAGAAGCTGCACCTGCGCTCGATCATCCACGAGCTGCTGTGGTTCCTGAAGGGCGATACCAACATCGGCTACCTGAAGGACAACCAGGTACGCATCTGGGACGAGTGGGCCGACGAGAACGGCGACCTCGGTCCGGTCTACGGCAAGCAGTGGCGCAGCTGGGCCACCGCCGATGGCCGCGAGATCGACCAGATGCAGTGGCTGGTGGACGAGATCAAGCGCAACCCCGATTCGCGCCGGCTGGTGGTCAGCGCCTGGAACGTGGGCGAGCTTTCGCAGATGGCGCTGATGCCGTGCCACAACCTGTTCCAGTTCTACGTGGTGGACGGCAAGCTCAGCTGCCAGCTCTACCAGCGCAGCGGCGACATCTTCCTCGGCGTGCCGTTCAACATCGCCAGCTATGCGCTGCTGACCCACATGGTGGCGCAGGCCACCGGCCTGGGCGTGGGCGACTTTGTGCATACGCTGGGCGACGCGCACCTGTATTCGAACCACTTCGAGCAGGCGCGCGAGCAGCTTTCGCGTGAACCGCGCGCGCTGCCGAGGCTGTGGTTGAACCCGGAGGTGACCGACCTGTTCGGCTTCCGGTTCGACGACATCCGCATCGACGGCTATGACCCGCACCCGGCGATCAAGGCGCCGGTGGCGGTGTGAGTGCCATGAAGCTCTCGATGATCGTGGCGCTGGACCGCAACTGGGGCATCGGCCAGGGCAATGCCATGCCCTGGCACCTGCCGGATGATTTCAAGCACTTCAAGGCGCTCACCCTGGGCAAGCCGATCCTGATGGGGCGCAGGACGGCCGAGTCGATCGGCCGCGTACTGCCGGGGCGGACCAACCTGGTGCTGACCCGCAGCGGCCAGGTGCCGTTCGCGGGCATGCGCGCGGTGGCGTCGCTGGACGAGGCGAAGGCGATTGCCGAAGGCGAGGGCGCCAGCGAGCTGTGCATCATCGGCGGCGGTGAGATTTTCCGTCAGCTGCTCGACCAGGCCAGCGACCTGTACCTGACCTGGGTCGATGCCGAAGTCCCCGCGGATACCCATTTCCCCGAGGTGGACGTGCAGGACTGGCGGGAAGTGAGCAGCGAGCCGCACCCGGCCGACGAACGCCATGCCTACGCGTTCCGCTTCGTGCACTACGTGCGCCGCTGAGGATGGTTTCCTGTAGAGCCGAGCCATGCTCGGCTGCTGTTGCCTGACCCCTCCCGTAGGTGAGCGTGGCCCTGCCTACGGCATGCGGTAGTGCCCGATGATCGCGTGCTGGAACAGCAGGTTCTCTTCACGCGTGCCGCGTGCGATGTTGTGCAGCACCAGCGGTGTGCCATTGGCCAGCCTCCGGTCGGAGACGATGCCGACATGCAGCAGACCGTTGCCGTTGAGCTTCCAGGCCACGATGTCACCGGCCGCATAGTCGGCGGCGAGGGCGGTGATCGGTTGCTGCCAGCCCTGCCGTTCGAACCAGCGCATCAGGTTCGGTACGCGGCGATGATCAATGTTGCGGTCCGGTCGTGACAGGCCCCAGATCGCCGGATAGGCGCTGAAGTTGCCGCGCATGTCTTCGTGCAGGCGCGCCTGCAGGTCCAGGCCCTGGCTGCGCAGGGCGCGCACCACCACGTCGGTGCACACGCCGCGATCAAGCGGGACGTCGCCGCCAGGATAGGACAGGACCTGGTAGGCGGGATCGTAACGGGTGGTGACGCCGATCTGCGCGCGCGCTGCAGCCACCAGTGGCGGCGAAGGCGCCTGTGGCTGCGATGGCGTGGCGGCGGCATTTCCGCCGCCGGTGGGAGCCGGGGCCGAAGCAGGCTGGCAGCCGCTGGCCAGGGCCAGCGTCAGCAGCAGCACCCTCCATGGTGCCCAGCCGCGTCGCGTCATGCCTGCGGCGCGGCGCCGTTGTTGTGGGGTCCACCGGAGCCCCCACCGCCACCACCTCGACGGCGACGACGGCGCGGACCACGGTTGCCCGGGTTGGCAGCAGCGGCGTTGCCGCCGCCCGGTTCCTTGCCCTGCACCGCAGCGGCGGGGCGCTCGTGCGCCGGTCGCGCCGGCGGGCGGGCGTGGGGTACGGGTGCCGGTACATCGCGGCCCGGCACCTGCACCACGCGCAGCTCGTCGGTATCGAGCTGGATCGCGGTCAGCTTGCCGCCCCAGACTGCGCCGGTGTCGATGGCGTGCACGCCCTGGGTGATGGTCAGGCCCAGCGCCGACCAGTGGCCGCAGACGATCTTGAGGTCGCGCTCGACCCGGCCCGGTACTTCGAACCAGGGGTAGAGTCCCTGTTCCTGCGTGCCGGGGGTGCCCTTGTCCTCGATGCCGATGCGCCCGCGCGGGGTGCAGTAGCGCATGCGGGTGAGCACGTTGATGATCGCGCGCGAACGGTCGTAGCCGGACAGGTTCGGCGCCCAGCTTGGCTTGTCGCCGTACATGTTGCGGAACAGCTTGCGGTAGCCGGCGCCGTGCAGCTGCACCTCGACTTCGGCAGCGTGCTTCTCTGCCATCTGCGTGGTCCACTTCGGCGCCAGGCCGGCGTGCACCATCATCCAGCCCAGCTCGCGATCCACATGCACCAGCTTCTGCAGGCGCAGCCAGTCCAGCAGTTCGTCGCGGTCCTCGGCCTGCACGATGCGCAGCAGGTCCGGGTTGACCTTGCGCTGCTCCTCTTCGGTGCGTGCACCGACGGCCAGCAGCGAAAGATCATGGTTGCCCAGCACCACCACGCTGTGCTCGCGCAGCGAATGCACCAGCCGCAGCGTTTCCAGCGACTGGCCGCCACGGTTGACCAGGTCGCCGCAGAACCACAGGGTGTCCTGCGCCGGGTCGAAGCGGATCTTCTCCAGCAACCGCTGGGTAACGTCGTAGCAGCCCTGCAGGTCGCCGATCGCCCACACACTCATCGTTCGGCCTCCGTGTCAGTGCAGGGTACGCGGCACGGCCAGCACGAACGGTGCGACCGGCGCGGCAAATTCGGTGCCATCGTCGGCGACCATGTCGTAGTGCCCCTGCATCGTCCCGTGATCGGTCCCCAGCATGACACCGGACGTGTAACGGAAGTCTTCACCGGGGCGCAGCCGCGGCTGCTCGCCGATCACCCCGTCGCCATCGACATGCTCGACACGGCCGTTGGCATCGGTGATGCGCCAGTGGCGTGCGACCAGGCGTGCGGCGACCCGCCCCTGGTTGTGGATGCGGATCGTGTAGGCGAACGCAAAGCGACCGTCTTCCGGCGCGGATTGATCGTCGAGGAAGCGTGGCGCGACTTCGACGGAGATGGCATATACGTCAGCGTCTTCCATACCGGCAGTGTAATCAGGAGGCATTGGCCAAAGCGATGAATTCGGCCACGTCCAGCTGTTCGGCGCGGGCATCGGGACGCACGCCGGCGGCGATGAACTGCTCGGCGGACACCACGTTGTTCAGGGCATTGCGCAGGGTCTTGCGGCGCTGCCCGAAGGCGGCCTTGACCACCTCGGCGAAGCGCGTGTGGTCGTTGATGTTGATCGAGGCCGGATCCCGCGGCACCAGCCGCACCACGGCCGAATCGACCTTCGGCGGCGGCCGGAACGCGCCCGGCGGCACCACGAACAGCGAGGTCACCTGGCAGTAGGCCTGCAGCATCACGCTGAGGCGGCCATACACCTTGCTGCCGGGGCCGGCGGCCATGCGGTCGACCACTTCCTTCTGCAGCATGAAGTGCATGTCGCGGATCACCGCGGCATGCTCCAGCGCGTGGAACAGGATGGGCGAGGAGATGTTGTAGGGCAGGTTGCCGACCAGGCGGATCGGCTGGCCGTCGGCCAGTTCGGTGAGGTCCACGCGCAGCACGTCGCGATGGACGATGGTCAGCTCGCCCAGCGGCTCGGCGGCAGCGGTCAGTGGCGCGATCAGGTCGCGGTCGAACTCGATCACCGTCAGCTTCGGGTGCACGCGCAGCAGCGGCAGGGTGATGGCGCCCTGGCCGGGTCCGATCTCGACCAGGCGGTCACCATCTTTCGGATTGACCGCCATCACGATCTTGTCGATGTAGTGGCGATCGGCCAGGAAATGCTGGCCAAGCTGCTTCTTGGCCGGTGCGGTGAACACTGGGCCGGAGGGGGAATGCGGGGAATTCATGCGCTCAGTGTACGTTGCCGCGCCAGCTGCGCACACAGCGTCGTTGCCGCCTGCAGGCTGGAAGGATCGGCGATGCCGCGGCCGGCCAGGTCCAGCGCGGTGCCATGGTCGACCGCCACGCGCGGGTAGGGCAGGCCCAGGGTCAGGTTCACCGCCTGCTCGAAGCCGGAATACTTCAGCACCGGCAGGCCCTGGTCGTGGTACATCGCCAGCACGGTGTCGAAACCGGCCAGCTTGGCCGGCAGGAAGGCGGTGTCGGCCGGCAGCGGCCCGACCAGGTCCATGCCCTCCGCACGCAGGCGCTGCAGCAGCGGGATGACCAGGTCCAGTTCTTCGCGGCCCAGGTGGCCGTCTTCGCCGGCATGCGGGTTCAGGCCGAGCACCGCGATGCGCGGCGCAGGCAGGCCGAACTCGCGGCGCAGCGCGGCATGCACCGTGCGCAGGGTGTGTTCCAGGCTGGGCGCGGTGATCGCATCGGCCACCTCGCGCAGCGGCAGGTGGGTGGTGGCCAGCGCAACGCGGACAATGTGATTGGCCAGCATCATCACCACCTTCACTCCGGCCTGGTCGGCCAGCAGTTCAGTGGTACCGCTGTAGGCAATGCCGCCTTCGTTGATGACTGCCTTGTGTACCGGGCCGGTCACCACACCGTGCAGCTCACCGGACAGGCAGGCCTGGCCGGCGCCGAGCAGGGCACCGATGACCGCGCTGGCATTGGCCGGATCGGCCTGGCCGAAGTGGCTGGGCGCCGCGTTGCGGACGGCGCGCAGGCGCAGATCGCCCGGGGCGCGTGCTTCGGCGTCCTCGGGCAGCAGTTGCAGGGGCAGGTTCAGCGCGGCTGCGGCCGCGCGCAGGGTGTCCGGGTCGGCGAAGGCCAGCAGCCGGCAATCTTCACGCGGCTGCTGGACGAGGCGGACACACAGCTCCGGGCCGATCCCAGCGGGCTCGCCCGGTACCAGAGCGAGCTCGGGGCGCATCGGTCAGGACTGCGGCGGAGTGGCGGTGTTTTCCGCGCGGTCGCCGCTGCGGAAACTGACGTAGGCTTCGCCACGCAGTTCCTGCAGGAAGCGGTTGTACTCGTCTTCCAGCTTGCGACGGCCGATGGTTTCGCGGACCTGGGCACGCTGGTTGTCGGTGGTCACGTCGGTCTGGCGGGTCGCCACGCGCTGCACGATGTGCCAACCGGCGTCGGTGCGGAACGGCTGGCTGACGCCACCATCCTGCAGGCCACTCACCTGCTGGCCGAAGGCCGGGCCGAACGCGTCAGCCGGGAACCAGCCGAGATCACCACCCTGGCCCTTGCTGTTGTTGTCCTCGGAGGACTCCCTGGCAACGGTCTGGAAGTCGGCGCCGCCGGCAATGCGGGCACGCAGGGTGTCGATCTTGGCCTTGGCAGCGGCATCGGTCTGGTGGTCGTCCACGCGGACCAGGATGTGGCGGCCGTGGAACTCGGTAACCGTCTGCTCACCGGCGGCGGAACTGCTGTCACGCACTTCCACCAGCTTCAGCAGCTGGAAGCCGCTCGGGCCGCGGATCGGGCCGACCACTTCGCCCGGCTTCATCTTTTCCATCAACTGGGCAAAGGCCTGCGGGATTTCATCCAGGCTGCGCCAGCCCAGATCGCCGCCTTCCAGTGCGTTCGGGCTGTCCGAATAGCGCACGGCCGCCGCGTTGAAGTCGAGCTCGCCCTTGTCCAGCAGGGCCTTCACGCCATCGGCCTTCTTCTGGCCGGTGGCGATCTGGTCGGCGTTGGCACCGTCGGGCAGGGCGATCAGGATGTGCGCCAGGTGGTACTGGTTGCCTACCGTGGCCTGCTGCTTCAGCGCGGCGTCGACTTCACCCTCGCTGACGCTGATGCGGCTCTGCGCGAAGCTCTGGCGCAGGCGCTGCACGGTGATCTCGTCACGCACCGACGCGCGGAAATCGTTGAAATCGATACCGTCCTGAGCCAGGCGCTGGCGCAGGGCATCCAGGTTCGAACCGTTCTGCTGGGCGATGGCGTTCATCGCCTGGTTCAGCTCCTGGTCGCTGACACGGATGCCGCTGCCCTGGGCGCGGGCCACCTGCAGCTTGACCAGCACCAGGCGTTCGAGCACCTGGCGGCTGAGCACGTCTTCCGGCGGCAGCTGGTTTTCACGGCCGGCGTACTGCGCCTTGATGTTGGCGATCGCGCGCTGGAGCTCGCTCTGCAGGATCACGTCCTCATCGACGACGGCAGCGATGCGGTCAAGCGGCTGCGCCTCCTGGGCAAGCACCTGCAGGGGGGCGGACACGCTGGACACCGCCAGCAGCGAGGCGAGAAGAACGGGGAAGCGCTTGGTCATGGGATCAGGTTCGGATCGTAGTCATCCCGGGTCGCCCCGGTGTTGCTCGGCGGCACGAGATAGAGGTCGTCGCGGTTGTAGCCGAGGATAGCACGGCGCAGGGTACGGTCCGTGTCCTGCCCCAGGGAGCTCAGGCCCTTGAGCACGAACTCCAGCTGGATGGCGTTGTTCATCTCGCCTTCGCGGTTGCGGACGTAACGGCGGGCGACCGCACGCACGGCCAGGCAGCAGCTGTCCCACTGGACGCCGGCGATGATTTCCAGCGGTTCCTTGTCCTGCAGCGAGTAGTAGTAGCGGCCGACCAGGCTCCAGCGCGCATTCAGCGGGTACAGGAATGACAGGTCGGCCTGTTCCAGCAGGGTACGGTCGTGCTTGTTGGCGGTGGCCGGGGCGCCCGAGTTGATGCGGTAGCGGTAGCTGAGGTTGATCACGCCATCGTTGGGCATCAGGTAGCGGGCACGGACGCTGGCCAGATCCTCGCGCTTGTACTTCGGGTCCCACTGGTAGGTGGCACCCAGGGTCCAGCGGTCGTTGATCATGTAGTTGCCGTCGGCGATCCACGCCGACTTGCCCTTTTCCACCGGCGCGCCGCCCGGGGTGACGGTCACCCGCGACTCGTCGAAGTACTGGATCTGGCCGATGGCAGCCGAGAAGCGTTCCTTGCCGGTGGTCTGGTCGATGAAGCGGGTGCCCAGTGCCAGGGTCAGCTGGTTGGCATCGTTCTGGCGGTCGGCGCCGGTGTAGCGCGAGTCGCGGAACAGCTGGCCCCAGCTGAAGGTGAAGTCACGGGTATCGAAGATCGGCAGCTCGTCCTGGTTGCGGTACGGCGTGCGCAGGTAGAACAGGCGCGGTTCCAGCGTGTGCAGGAATGACTTGCCGCCGATGGTGGTCTCGCGATCGAAGAACAGGCCGGCGTCGATGCTGCCGATCGGGAGGCTGCGGCTGGGCGATTTGTTGCCGCGCAGCTGCTCCGGCGTGGCGGTGTTCGGGTCGATGCCCTGCGAGGCCAGCACGTTGCGGCGGACGCTGTCAGCGAGGCCCTGGTCCAGGTCGTAGCCGGTGTAGCGGTAGGCCAGGGTCGGGGTGACGTACCAGGCCGCGCCACTGATCGGGAACGACACGTACGGCTTCACGTCCAGGCGCGAGCCGCCGTACATGCGCTGGGTCTGGCCGTTGCGCGTGTACTGCAGGTCGGGCCCCGCATCGGCGCCGTACTTGAAGTTGATGTCGTCGTGGGTGAAGCGCACGGCTTCGGCATAGATGCCGGTTTCCAGCCACGGCAGGACCGGCTTGTCCCAGTTGAGGTACAGGCGCGGCTGGCGGTTGTACGGCAGCGCGCTTTCATTGAGCGTGTAGTCGGTCAGCTGCCAGCGGTCGGCCATGATGCCGGCCGTCCAGTTCCTGCCGGTGCCGTACAGGCCCACGGTGCTCTGCAGGTTCGAGGCAGTCACCCCGACCAGGCGGTTGGCGAAGTCCTCGACATAGCGCTCGTCACTGACCCAGGCCAGGTTGGCGCGGGCCTGCCAGTGGCTGTCCACGTTGTGGTAACCGCTGAACATCACCCGGCCGCGGTCGCGGTCGCGCAGCTTGTCATTGGGCATGAACGCGGTCAGCAGTTCGCCGCGGCCGCCGTTGTAGAGATAGCGGAACTCGTTGTCGAGCATCAGGCCGCGCCGGCTCATGTAGCGCGGGGTCAACGTGTCGTCGTAGTTCGGCGCCAGGTTGAAGTAGATCGGCTGTGCGTAGTCGAAACCGTTGCGTCCGGACATGCCCAGCTGCGGGAACAGCAGGCCGGTCTTGCGCCGGTCATCGATCGGGAACTTGAAGTACGGTGCCCACAGCACCGGCACCTTGCCGATCCGCAGCACGGCGTTGCGGGCGGTACCGAAGCCCTCGTCGTTGTCCACTTCGATCTGCGGCGCCGACAGCTTCCACACCGGCTGTGACGGGTCGCAGGTGGTGTAGGTGGAGCGGTGCATCTGGCCGACCGCGCCCTGCAGGTCGACCGACTCGGCATCGCCGTTGCCGCGGCGCGACACCAGCTGGTACTTGATGTCGGTGATCTTGTGGGTGTCGCTTTCCTGGTTGCCCTCGGCGCGCTTGGCGACCATGCGGATCGAGGAGTCCTGGTAGCGGACATTGCCGTCGGCGATGTAGTTGCCGCTCTCGGTATCGAAGCTGAGCTTGTCGGTGCCGACGAACTGGTCGCCGCGGCGCAGGGCCACGTTGCCTTCGTACTGCGGCACGGTGGTCGTGCCCAGCAGCTGGTCACCCTCGATGTCGGTCGGCTGCTGCTCGCGCGCAGCGCTGGCGGCGGCCTTGTCCTGCCCCGGGACCGGGGTGGGGGCATCGGTGAACGCGGGAATCACGTCGGTAGCCGGGCACAGGCCCCAGTTGAGCGGCTTTTCATCGGCCATTGCCGGCAGGCAGATGGCGATGCTCAGAGGCAGGGGAAGCAGGCGGAGGGCTCGGCGCACGCGGTTCGGATTCGGGCGAAAACGGACGGTAGCTTGCCCCATCCCTTGCATAGGGGCAATGAAGGACGCCGGAGCCTGCCGGTTCGGGTTCATCCGGAGACGCTGCCGGGAGGGGGCGGCAGCAGGGCCCGGACATGGGCCACGCTGCACTCGGCAAGCGCCTGCAGGTCATAGCCGCCTTCCAGCATCGAGACCACCCGGCCGGCCGCATGGCGCCGCGCCAGCGCATGCAGTTCCCGGGTGATCCAGGCGAAATCGTCGGTTTCCAGCATCAGGTCGGCCTGCGGGTCGCGCAGGTGGGCATCGAAGCCGGCCGAGATCAGCAGCAGCTGCGGGCGGAAGTCGTCGATGGCCGGCAGCATCTCGTCGGCCCACACGTTGCGGAAGCGGAAACCGCCACTGCCGGGGGGCAGCAGGATGTTCATCAGGTTGCCGGCACCGCGGTCGCGGCGCAGGCCCGAATTGGGGAACAGCCCGGCCTGGTGGGTGCTGTAGTAGGAGACCCGGGCGTCGTGCTGGAAGATGTCCTGGGTGCCGTTGCCATGGTGGACATCGAAATCGACCACTGCGATCCGCTCCAGCCCATGGCGGTCACGGGCATAGGCGGCGGCGATGGCGATGTTGTTGAGCAGGCAGAAGCCCATCGCCGTGCTGCTGGTAGCGTGGTGGCCCGGGGGCCGCACCGCGCAGAAGGCCAGCGGGTCCTCGCCCAGCATCACCGCATCGACCGCCGCCACCCCGGCGCCGGCGGCGTGCACGGCGGCACTGGCCGAGCCCGGCGAGGTCCAGGTGTCCATGTCCAGCTGGCGCAGCGGCGCGGTCTGCGGCTGCAGCACGAAGTCGAGCAGGGCGCTGTCGTGGACCCGGGTCAGTTCGCCGAACTTGGCCGGCGGCGCCTCGCGCCAGTCCAGCTGGCCGGGGAACGCGGTGTGCAGGGCATCGAGCACATGCTGCAGGCGTTGCGGGCACTCCGGATGGCCAGGGCCGGGGTCATGCAGCAGGCAGGACGGATGGGTGAAGACCAGCATCGTGCCGACTCAGCGCTGGCGCTGCTGTGGCTGCCACAGCGCTTCGCCATGGCCGTCGGCGCGGGCCAGTACGCGGGCCAGCACGAACAACAGGTCCGACAGCCGGTTGAGGTACTGCAACGCCTCGCTGCGCACGGCTTCGTGGCGGGCCAGGGTGACCGTCTCGCGCTCGGCGCGGCGGACGATGGTGCGGGCCAGGTGGCAGCGTGCGGCGGCCTCGCCCCCGGCCGGCAGGATGAACTCCTTCAACATCGGCAGGTGGGCGTTGTAGTGGTCCAGCTGCTGTTCCAGTGCCGAGACATCGGCGGCGTGGATGGCGGCGTGGCCCGGGATGCAGAGCTCGGCGCCCAGGTCGAACAGCTGGTGCTGCAGATGCACCACCAGCGCGCGGACATCCTCGGGCAGCGCGGTGGCAAGCAGCAGGCCGAGCGCAGCGTTGGCTTCATCGACGGTGCCGTAGGACGCCACCCGGGCGTCGTCCTTGGCGACGCGCTGGCCGTCGCCGAGGCCGGTACTGCCGTCGTCGCCGGTGCGGGTGTAGATGCGCGAGAGGCGATGACCCATGGCGCGGCTCAGTGCCGGATGTCGCGGCGGGCCTGCTGGAGCTTCAGTACCTGCTCCACCGCCAGCTGCAATGCCGCCGCCAGCGCCACGTAGATCGCGGTGGTGCGCAGGTAGGGGCCGAACCATTGTGCGTAGTTCTGCGCCCAGCCGGCCAGCGTCGGCTCGGCGACGTTGCGGGTGGTCCAGTAGAAGCCGCCCTGCGCCAGCAGGTGGCAGACCGCCACCGACGCCACTAGCAGCAGCGCACCCTTGGCCAGCACCGGCCAGCGCGCGCCCTGGTAGTTGCGGCCCAGCAGCATGCCGCCGGCCCACAGCGAGAAGTACGCCGGCAGCAGCAGCCAGTAACCCGGCGACACGCAGTAGTGCTGCCAGAAATCCAGGCCGCTGCTGCGGATCACGATCCAGTCCACCAGCACGGCGAACACCATCAGCAGCGGAAACGCCCAGCGTGTCCACGTGGCCAGGTAGAAGCCACCGATGAAGAACACCGCCCAGGAGGCATCGGGGATCGCCGCGAAGTGGTTGACCCGGGTCGCCGCCAGCAACAGCACGAGGACGGACAGGACGAAGGCGCGGTTGGCGGTGGCGGACATGGCAGCGGGCCCGGAGCGGATTCAGGTTTCATTCTAGCCCGCCGCGCCGGTTGGCGCAGGTCGGGTGGTGTTGGGTGTTCGGGCGGGGCGAGCGCGTATCATGAACATCATGAGTGAACGACATGACGTGCTGATCGTCGGTGGTGGCCTGGTCGGTGCCAGCCTGGCCATCGCCCTGGACCGCCTGGGCCGCGATGTGGGCCTGCTCGAGGCCAGCCCGGCCGGCGAGCTGCCGGCGGTGTTCGACCAGCGCAACCTCAGTTTTGCCGCTGCCACGGTCAATGCGCTGACCGCGTTGGGGGTCATGCAGAAGCTGGCGATGGCGCCGGGCCCGATCCGCCGCATCCACGTCAGCCGCGCCGGCGACTTCGGCCGCGTGCAGCTGGAGGCTTCCGACTACGACCGGCCGTGGTTCGGCCAGGTAGTGGTGGCGCGGGACTTCGGCCAGGCGCTGGAAGCGCGCCTGCAGGAGCTGCCGCGGCTGCGGCGCTACCGGCCGATGCGCTTCCTGGGCCTGGGCGAGGTGGTCGACGGCTACCGCCAGGTGCGGGTGGCCGACGAGACCGGCGAGCGCGTGCTGCTGGCCCGGCTGGTGGTGGGGGCCGATGGCACGACCAGTGGCGTGCGCGGCGCGCTGGGCATCGAGGTCGACCGCCATGATTTCCGGCAGACCCTGTTCGTGGCCCGCGTGCGCAGCCAGCGTGCGCCGGACGGCACCGCCTGGGAGCGCTTCACCGATACCGGCCCGACCGCCCTGCTGCCGCGTGGCGATCGCCACTTCGGCACCGTGCACGGTGTTGCGCGCGACCAGGCCGATGCGGTGATGGCGCTGGACGATGCGGCTTGGCTGCAACGCCTGCAGAACGCGATCGGCTGGCGCGCAGGCCGGCTGCTCGAATCCGGCCCGCGCAGTGCGTATCCGCTCATCCAGGTGCTGGCGCGCGCACTGGCCGGAGAGCGCGCGGTGCTGCTCGGCAATGCCGCGCAGACCATCCATCCGCTGGGTGCGCAGGGCTTCAACCTGGGCCTGCGCGATGCGCTGACCCTGGCCGAACTGCTGGAGGATGCGCATGAGGATGCCGGCAGCGATGCACTGCTGCAGGCCTATGTCACGCGCCGCGAGGAGGACCGCCGGCAGACGGTGGCATTCTCCGGCGGGCTGGCGCGCCTGACCAGCAATCCGGCGCCGCTGATGCGGCCGCTGCGCAGTCTCGGCCTGGTGGCCGCGCAGCGCGCCTCGGTGCAGTCGATGCTGGTCGGTGGCGCGATGGGCTTCCGCGGCGAGGTGCCGCGGCTGTGCCGTGGAGAAGCGGCATGAGCCGGCGTGCGCGTCTTGATGTGGCCATCGTTGGCGGTGGCGTGGTCGGTGCCGCCTGTGCGCTGGCGCTGGCTGATGCTGGCCTGTCGGTCGCGCTGGTGGAAGGTCGCGAACCGGCGCCGTGGCAGGCCGCACAGCCGGACCTGCGCGTGTTCGCCTTCGCTGCCGACAACGTACAGCTGCTGAACCGCCTGGGCGTGTGGCCGGCGATCGCGCAGGCCCGTGCATGGCCCTACCGGCGCATGCAGGTGTGGGACGCGGCCGGTGGCGAGGATCTGCTGTTCGACGCCGATCGCTTCGGCCGTCGCGAACTGGGCTACATCGTCGAGAACGGGCTGCTGCAGGACCGCCTGTGGTCGGCGCTGCCGGCGGCGGGTGTGCAGCTGCACTGCCCGGCACGGGTGGACGCGCTGGAGCAGGATGAGGATGGCGTGCGCCTGCGCCTGGACGACGGGCGTCGCCTGGAAGCGGCGTTGGCGGTGGCCGCCGACGGCGCCGAATCGACCCTGCGCCAGCTGGCCGGGATCGAGGTGGAGCGCCATGACTACCACCAGCGTGGCGTGGTGGCCTACGTCGACAGCGATCTCCCCAACCAGGCCACGGCCTGGCAGCGCTTCCTGCCGAGCGGGCCGCTGGCGTTGCTGCCGGTGGCCGAGCGCCGCAGCTCGATCGTCTGGACCCTGCCCGAGGACGAGGCGGCGCGTGTCCTGGCACTGGACGAGGACAGCTTCAACCGCGAACTGACCCGCGCCTTCGCGGCACGCCTGGGTGAGCTGCGGCTGGCCTCACCGCGTGCGGCATTCCCGCTGCGCCGCCAGCTGGCCCGTCACTACGTGGCCGGTCGTGTGCTGGCGTTGGGTGACGCGGCGCATGTGGTGCATCCGCTGGCCGGGCAGGGCGTGAACCTGGGGCTGCGTGATGTCGCCGCCCTGCAGCAGTGGCTGGCGCCCTCGGCAGAGCGCCGCGGCCAACCGCGGCTGTCGCCGCAGCGCCTGCAGCGCTGGGCACGCGAACGGCGCAGCGACAACCACATCGCCGCCTACAGCTTCGATGCGATCAACCGCCTGTTCTCCAACGACGAAATGCACCTGACCCTGGCCCGGGGCCGTGCGCTGGGCTGCGTCGGCCGATGGCCGCCGCTGGTGCAGGCGTTCTGGAAGCGCGCCGCCGGCGTCTGAAGCAAAAAGGGGACGGAGGGGATTAAGTCGTTTGTGCACATACGACTTAATCCCCTCCGTCCCCTTTTTCAATCCACCAGCCAGCCGGCCAGGTCGGTGCGGTCCAGCTTGCCGCGGTGCCTGCGGTCCAGCGAATTGAATTCGTCGGCCAGCGCCGGATTGGCCTGTGCTTCCTCGCGGCTGATGAAACCGTCGCCATTCACGTCGAGGTCGCTGAAGCGGATGCGGTACTGGCCAACCACGCTGCTGGGTTCCAGCGAGCGCACGGTCACCTGTGCCTCGCCGACCGGCTGCGGAATGTCGACGCTGCCGGTGACCCGGCCGGCATCCAGCGGCTGCTGACGGATCGCGCCGCCGGTCGGGCCCAGCGGCTGGCTCTGCGCGGGGGGGGACGGGCCATGCTGGGCCATCGCCGGTACCGAGGCCAGCAGGGTGGCCGCCAGCACGGCGGAACGGGGAATGTTCATGACAGGCTCCTTGCCAGAGGGTACCGGGAGCGTACTCCCGGCAACCTGTGCCGCCGATGACGGATCAGCGCAGCGGCGAGGCCAGCACCGTGATTTCTTCCCGATCGTGATACAGCTGCTTGGCACGCACCACCAGCGCCTTCCCGGCCTGGTCCTGGAACAGGTCCAGGCACAGCCGGGTCTCGTCCCAGCGCTTCTTCATCGGCAGCTTCAGATTGAAGATCGCATGCCTGCACCAGCCTTCGCGGAACCAGGTGGCCATGCGTTCGGCGACGCGGCGCGGCTGCTCGACCATGTCGCAGACCATCCAGTCCAGCGGTTGTTCCGGATGCCAGTGGAAGCCATCGGCGCGCAGGTGCTCGACCAGGCCGGTGTCCAGCACGTGCTGGCGCAGCGGGCCATTGTCGATGCTCAGCACGTGCATGTGCTGGCGGGTCAGCACCCAGGTCCAGCCGCCGGGGGCGGCGCCCAGGTCGGCCGCACGCATGCCGGGCTTGGCCAGCGTCTCGCGTTCTTCCGGCGTCAGCAGGGTCAGCAGCGCTTCGTCCAGCTTCAGCGCCGAACGCGAAGGCGCTTCGGGCAGCAGCTTCAGGCGCGGAATGCCCAGTGCCCACGGCGCGCTGTCGGCCGGGTCGGCCACGCAGATGAAGGCATGGGTACCGTCGACGAACACCACATGCAGGCGCGGCAGGCGGGTGTTCGGCTTGTCGCTGAGCTTGCCGGCCTTGCGCAGCGCCGGGCGCAGTGCATTGCCAAAGGCACGCGCCAGCCCGGACAACGGCTTGCCAGCGTCGGAATCGGGATGCTCCACCCACAGGTCGCCGAAGCGCGGCGCATCGGCCAGCACCTCCAGCATCGGCGTGATGCGGTCAGCCGGATCCAGCTGTGGCAGCTCGGCCAGCACCACCAGCTTCTGGCGCGCGAAGATCAGTTCGCGCCAGCGCAGGCGCGGTGCCAGCGCCGCGGCCTCGTCGCACATGAAAAGCACGTAGCCGTCATTGCGCTGGGTGCGGGCATAACCGGCGAAACCGGCTTCGCCGGCACGGAACTGCAGTTCGCCGGCCAGCTCGGGCTCGAAACCCTGCCGGCACAGGCACAGCAGGCCGATGCCGGTTTCAGTAACGGGCGCCATCGCTTTCCCCATAGGCACGCAGCACGCTGCGCGCGGCGTCGCGGTTCAGGCCCTGCACCACTTCGATGCCACGCTTGTTGAGCTCGCCGACCCAGTCGGCCGGCAGCGGGCCTTCGTCGAACGGCGTCAGTTCTTCGACATCGGCTGCACTGGCACCGATCAGCAGGCGGTCGATGCCGGCCCACACGGTGGCGCCGTAGCACTGGCAGCACGGCTGCGAGCTGGTGGCCAGGGTGACCGGCGACAGCACCGCGTTCAGGCGCGGGGTCTGCAGGCGTTGCTGGGCCAGCATGTAGGCCATGTTCTCGGCATGCGCCAGCGAAGTGGCGTGCGGCATCACCCGGTTCACGCCGGCGGCGATCACCTTGTCATCCGGGCCGAACACCACGGCGCCGAACGGGCCGCCACTGGCGTGCTCGACGTTCAGCCGCGACAGCTCGATCGCCAGCGCGACCTTGGCCTCATCGCCCGGATATCGACGATCCAGGTCGATCTGGTCGTGGATCCAGGCGGGAAGGGTCAGGTGGACTTGCGCGTACAGCATCGCGGGGGTGCCTCGTGTGGGATGGGAAAAGTGCGGTTGCTTGGGAAACCGGCGCGCAGTGTAGCCGCACCGGCCTGTACCGGGAGTGGCGGTGAGTCAGCCGGGCGAGCCGGTGCGGATCACCACGTACTGCTTGCGGAATTCCAGCCCGGCCTGCGGCCAGCTGGCCGCATAGGCACGCAGCAGGGGCAGGGCGGCGGCGAAGTCGTGGCCGTTGACCCGGCAATCGGCCTCGCACAGGCCATCGGCATCGCGCGAGGCGAACAGGCGGATGGCCAGGAACGGGCGCGCCTTCAGCAGCTCGTCGAAGGCGTCCATGCTCCTGGTGAACAGGCAGCACGGACAGGACCCATGGTCGTCCTCGCTGCAGCTGCTGGCGTCCACCTCGTGCTCGCGGTAATGCGCCAGCGGACCCAGCACCACGGTGCGTTCGTGTTCCTGGCCGTCATCGCCGGCCGGATAGGTCAGGCCCATCATCGGCAGGCCCTGTGCGTCTTCGGCGCCGATCGCGGTCTGCAGGGTCACCAGGTCCACCCGTGCCCAGGCCTGGAAGCCGGCCAGCAGCGATGCCTGTTCATCGGTACCGTTGGCGTGCTGGTACTCGAACAGGCCATCGGCGAACAGCCGCGGATGCTGGCTTTCGACGACGGTGGAGGTCTGCCAGCCGCCGTTGTCGCGCGCGTGTGCGGCCATCGCATGCGGGGTCAGGCGCAGTCCGCTGTCCAGCAGCAGCGCGTTGCCGTCGACGCGGCTGGCGGTGCCGGCGTCCTGCAGGGCCTGCTGCAGCAGTGGGAGGAGGGCGATGGACGTCGTGGTCATGTCAGGCCTTTGGATGGATCGGGTGGAGCATCCAGGCCGGGCCTGGTGCTAGCGGTCGAGCGCGTCAAGTTCGGCGCGATACCGCTGCGCGTCAGACTGCTGCTGCGGGTCGTTGCCGTGGTCGCGCAGCCAGCTTTCGAGTTCGCGGCGATAGTCCGCGCGGAACTCGGCATTGCCCGGGCTGAAGTGCAGCTTGCGCGCCGCTACCTCTACGCGCTCGCGCGCACTGGCCTGGGCCTGGGCAATGCCGTGGGGTGATTCGTTGGTGAGGATGACGAAGTTGCGCGGGAAACCCGGCGTGTACTTGACCACGAACGGCTGGTCGCGCGCCGGGATGCGGATGGCGTTTTCCAGCGGCCACAGCGAGGCGGTGTTGGTGTGGAACACCACTTCCACATCGCGGCCCTCGGCGGTACGCAGCACCCCTTCGTAGCGCCAGATGTACTGTTCGTTGAGCGTCGAGCTGGTTCGCTCGGCCTTGACGATCACCGCTTCGCCGCGCTCGCCCACCAGGTTGAGGAAGGTGGCGTTGAGGAAGTGGCCGAGGAACATGTTGAGCATCGCCAGCGGGAACACCACGATGGCGTAGCCCGGAAAGCGCCGCCACCACGAGACCAGCCCGGCCAGCACCATTGCCGAAAAGAACGTCAGCAGCGGATGCTGCGAGATGAACCAGAGCAGGGCGGACAGGGCGGTGATCATGGTCGCGGTCGTGCGGGCGCCATCCCGGCGCCCGCGCAGGTCCTCAGGCCGACCAGGTGTCGCGCAGGGTCACGCTGCGGTTGAACACCGGCTTGGCTTCGGTGTGGTCGCGGCGATCGGCAACGAAATAGCCGGTGCGCTCGAACTGGAACGACTGTTCCGGAGCGGCGCTGGCTGCGGCCGGCTCGACATAGCCGGTGACGGTACGGCGCGATTCCGGGTTCAGGTAGTCGCGGTAGGTCTTGCCTTCCGATTCGTCGTCCGGGTTCGGCACCGAGAACAGGCGGTCGTACAGGCGGATCTCGGCCGGCACGCCGTGCACGGCGCTGACCCAGTGGATGGTGCCCTTGACCTTGCGGTTGGCGCCTTCCATGCCCGGACGCGATTCCGGATCGAGCCAGCCGCGCAGCTCGGTGATGGTGCCGTCGGCATCCTTGATCACTTCGTCGCAGCGGATGATGCCGGCGCCGCGCAGGCGCACTTCCCCCCCCGGCACCAGGCGCTTCCAGCCCTTCGGCGGTACTTCAGCGAAGTCCTCGCGATCGATCCACACTTCGCGGGCGAACGGCACTTCGCGGCTGCCGAAGCTCTCGTCCTTCGGGTGGTTGCTGAAGGTCAGCAGTTCTTCGTGGCCTTCCGGCAGGTTGGTCAGCACCAGCTTGACCGGATCGACCACCGCCATGCGGCGCGGCGCGGCGCTGTCCAGGTCCTCGCGCAGTGCGCCTTCCAGCACGCTGAAGTCGATCAGCGAATTCTGCTTGCTGATGCCCACGCGCTCGGCGAACAGGCGCATCGCGGCCGGGGTATAGCCACGGCGACGCAGGCCCTGCAGGGTCGGCATGCGCGGGTCTTCCCAGCCGTCCACCAGCTGTTCGGTGACCAGCGCCATCAGCTTGCGCTTGCTCATCACCGTGTAGTTGATGTTCAGGCGCGAGAACTCGATCTGGCGCGGCTTGGCCGCTTCGCGTGGCAGCCCGGCATCGACCAGCGGCTGGGTCAGCGCGTCGTCATGGGCGAAATCGACGTTGTCCACGCACCAGTCGTACAGCGGGCGGTGGTCTTCGAATTCCAGCGTGCACAGCGAGTGGGTGATGCCCTCGATCGAATCACCCAGCGCATGGGCGAAGTCGTACATCGGGTAGATCGGCCACGCGTTGCCGGTGTTCTGGTGCTCGACGTGCTTGATGCGGTACAGCGCCGGATCGCGCAGGTTGATGTTGCCGCTGGCCATGTCGATCTTCGCGCGCAGGGTGCGCGCGCCATCCGGGAATTCACCGGCGCGCATGCGGCGGAACAGGTCGAGGTTTTCCTCGACGCTGCGGTCGCGCCACGGCGACGGACGGCCCGGCTCGGTCAGGGTACCGCGGTAGGCACGCACTTCTTCGGCCGACAGGTCGCAGACGTAAGCCTTGCCCTGTTCGATCAACTTCTCGGCGGCCAGGTAATAGGCCTGGAAGTAGTCCGAGGCATGGCGCAGCTCGTTCCACTCGAAGCCCAGCCAGCGCACGTCGTCCTGGATCGCGGCCACGTATTCGGGATCTTCCTTGGCCGGATTGGTGTCGTCGAAGCGCAGGTTGCAGACGCCGCTGAATTCACCGGCGATGCCGAAGTTCAGGCAGATCGACTTGGCATGGCCGATGTGCAGGTAGCCGTTCGGCTCCGGCGGGAAGCGGGTCTTGATCGCCTGGTGCTTTCCGCTGGCCAGGTCCTCGCGCACGATCTGGCGGATGAAATCGCGCTTCTCGTGGCTGTCGGCGGGGGTCTCGGGGCTGGCGGGGGTGTGCTCGGACATGAGTCGGCGAAAAGAAAGGCAGAAAGACCAACAGTCTAGCGCGTACCGGGCGGGGTTGCCCGGCGGGGTATGGGATGCCGGCCAGCGGCCGGCACTACCTGCATGGCCGGCATCGGCTGTCACCGCCACCATTCAGCCCCCAGGCGTATGCTGGACCCTTGCCCCGAGGAGCCGCCACATGCACATCGTGTACAAGGCCGACAACCTGTTCGACGCCCATCTGGTCAAGCACGCCCTGGAAGACGCCGGCATCCCGGCCTTCGTGTTCGGCGAGCAGCTGCTGGGCGGGATGGGAGAGCTGCCGCTGTTTGGCGTGTTGCGGGTCGGCATCCCCGATGCGGCGCGGCCGCAGGCCGAGGACATCGTGGCGGCGCTGGACTTGGGCCAGGCCCCGTCCGACCCCATTTCCGATGCAGACGACATTGCCGGCCTTCCGGCGTAGGAGCGCATCATGTTGGGAATTGGCCAGGGCATCCTCGGCATCGGCGCCTTCAAGCAGCGCCTGCCCCGTCCGGAAGAGGCGCTACCGGGGCGTGACCAGCCGCTGCCGCTGCACAGCAACCAGCACTTCGTGAACAGCCATCCGTTGAAGGACCGTTTCGCCGGCCTGCAGCAGATCCGCTTTGCGCTGGGCTGTTTCTGGGGCGCCGAGCGCAAGTTCTGGACCGAGCCGGGCGTGTACAGCACCTCGGTCGGCTATGCAGGTGGCATCACGCCGAACCCGACCTATGAAGAGGTCTGCTCGGGCCTGACCGGCCACACCGAAGTGGTGCAGGTGGTGTTCGACCCGGCGGTGGTGAGCCTGGAGCGGCTGCTGCAGCTGTTCTGGGAAAGCCACGACCCGACCCAGGGCATGCGTCAGGGCAACGACACCGGCACCCAGTACCGTTCGGCGATCCATGCCACCGACGAAGCCCAGTACAAGGCCGCGCTGGCCAGCCGCGAGGCCTACCAGGCGCAGCTGGCCGCGGCCGGTTACGGCCCGATCACCACCGAGATCGTGTACCCGGCACCGGCGTACTACTACGCCGAGGACTACCACCAGCAGTACCTGGCGAAGAACCCGAACGGCTACTGCGGCATCGGCGGCACCGGCGTGAGCTGCCCGATCGGGTTGGATGTGGAGGCGCCGCGCTGACGCGCGGTGGTCCGCCTGCGGCGGGCAACGTCAACCGCTGAAAGCCAAGGCCAAGGCCAAAGCGGCTCTGGGTTGCTGACGGTTTGGCGGGACGGGGGCGGCTGGCAGGACACGCCGTAAACCCATCCCTGGGGGCTCGATGGCGCCTTGCTCGTGTGCGCTGTCCTGCGCACACGGCAAGACCGGGGTTGGGCGTCCTGCCCAACCCGCCCGAGGCATGCCTCGGGCCCAAGGCTCCAACGGTCCTGCCAGCCGCCCCCGTCCCACCTTCGACAGTTTCCCGGTGACGGTGGGCAAGAGCATTGGTTGGTGACGAACTGATGGAAAAGAAAAAGGACGCGGCGTTCGCCGCGTCCTTTTTGTTTGGTCCTGCAGTGCTTTCTGTAGAGCGGAGCCATGCTCGGCTGCGAGCAAGCGAAGCGCGCGACCCGCTGTTGCTCTTCTTTCTTTCTTCCGTGGTGGGCGGCCGCAGGAAACTGTCGAAGGCAGGGTGGGTAGGCCGTGCAGGGGCGTGAGCCGCATGGATGCGGCGACCGAGCTTACATGGACGTACTTGCAGCGTCCCCTGCACGGCCTACCCACCCTGCCAACCGCATGACCCGCTCTTCGCGACCAGGCCCCCGCCACGAGGGGCTCAGCCGTTGGCCGGAATCACAGTGCCGCGCGGATCCGCTCGCGCAGCGCCTGCAGATCCTTGGCAAACGCATCGATACCGGTCGCCAGCTTCTCGGTGGCCATCGGATCGGCTGCCAGGTCTGCTGCGAACTTCGCCGCGTCGATCGGGGTCACCGCCGCGCCGTCCGCTGCACCGGCCACCAGCTTGCGCGGCAGCGCGCCGTGGTCGGCGTCCAGCTTCTCCAGCAGGTCCGGCGAAATGGTCAGGCGGTCGCAGCCGGCCAGCGCTTCGATCTGCGCGGTAGAACGGAACGAGGCGCCCATCACCACCGTCGGCGAACCGCGACGCTTGAATTCGGCGTACACGCCACGCACGAACTTCACGCCCGGGTCTTCGTCGATGGTGGCCGGGGCCTGGCCGTTGGCCACGTACCAGTCCAGGATGCGGCCGACGAACGGCGAGATCAGGAACGCGCCGGCCTCGCTGCAGGCCAGCGCCTGGGTCGGGTTGAAGATCAGGGTCAGGTTGCAGTCGATCCCCTCGGCCTGCAGGATGCGCGCGGCTTCCACGCCTTCCCAGGTCGCGGCGATCTTGATCAGGATCTTCTCGCGCGGCACGCCGGCGTCGGCGTACATCTGGATGAACTGGCGGGCCTTGGCCACGGTGGCGGTGGTGTCGTGCGCCTGGTCGGCATCCACCTCGGTGGACACCCGGCCCGGTACCAGCGTGCTCAGCAGCGCGCCGACGCCGATGGTCAGGCGGTCGGCCACGGCGTGCACCACGGCTTCGCGGTCGCCCGTCTGCTGGCGGCCCCAGGCCAGTTCGCGTTCGATCAGCTCGGCGTAGACCGGCAGGTCCAGCGCCTTCTTCACCAGGGTCGGGTTGGTGGTGCAGTCCACCGGCTGCAGGCGCTTGATCGCCTCGTAGTCACCGGTATCGGCAACGACCACGGACAGTTCGCGCAGCTGGGACAGTTTGGACGGGTTACTCATTACGGCTCCTGGGGCAGGGGGATCGAATCGCGCGCGGTGCGCAGCGGTAATCAGGGGCGGTCGTTGTGGACCGCGGTCACGCGCAGGCGCAGCTTGCGGCCGCCGGGCGCGTTCCAGTCGATGCTCTGGCCGATCGAAAGGCCGAGCAGGGCACTGCCGACCGGGGCCAGCACGGAAACCTTGCCTTCAGCGACGTTGGCTTCGCGGGGGAAGACCAGGGTCAGGACGTGCTTCTCGCCCGACACCTCATCTTCGCACTCCACGCGCGAATGCATCATGACGATGCCTTCGGGAATCTGGTCCGGTGCCAGCACGGTGGCCCGGTTGAGTTCTTCAGCAAGCGCGAGCGCGGCAGGCGTCTGGCTCAGCGCGGGAGATTCGAGCATGGCGTCCAGGCGGTCCATGTCGAAGGTAGAAACGGTGATCGACGGCGGCAGGCCGCTGGCGGTGTTCATGGTGAAGCTCCTTGGTTGAAAACCATGCAAAAGGCGGCACCTGCTGGCGCCGCCTGTCTGTATTGTGGGGACAAATGCGGCCGGAATCGACTCCTGCCGATTCCAGGCCGGTACTGCGGGGGCTCAGCCGTTCAGCGCGGGGCCGGGCAGGGCCGGTGCATCGCTGCCGGCATCGAGCGCTTCCAGCGTGAACAGCGCCTGCGGCAGACGCTTGAACTGGTCGGCCAGGTCCATCAGGAAGTCGTTCATGGCCGAGCTGCGGCGCCAGATCATGGCGATGCGGCGGCTGGGACGGCCTTCGCCGGTGAAGTCGAGCAGGCGGATGTTGTTCGAGCGCGGCACTGGCGGCTGCACCGACAGGCTCGGCAGCAGGGTGATGCCGACGTCGGCGGCGACCATCTGCCGCAGCGTTTCCAGGCTGGTGGCGCGGAACTCGGACTTCTCGTTGGCGCCGAACAGGCGACAGACTTCCAGCGCCTGGTCGCGCAGGCAATGGCCGTCCTCCAGCAGCAGCAGCTTCTGCGTGGCCAGTTCCTGCACATCCAGGTGCTCGCGACTGGCCAGCGGGTGGCGACCGGAGACGGCCAGCAGGAACGGTTCCTCGAACAGGAACTCGGCATGCAGCTGGTCGTCGATCACCGGCAGCGCCAGCAATGCAGCATCGAGCTTGCCTTCGCGCAGGCGGTCCAGCAGCACGTCGCTCTTCTCCTCGACCAGCAGCAGTTCCAGCTCCGGGAAGCGCTCGCGGATGCGCGGGATCACATGCGGCAGCAGGTATGGGCCGAGGGTCGGGAAGATCCCCAGGCGCACCGTGCCGGCTTCCGGATCGCGGCTGCGTCGCGCCGCTTCCTTCAGCTGTTCCACTTCGGAGACGATCACCCGTGCCCGTGCTGCTGCTTCCTGGCCAGCGGGGGTCAGCATCACCTTGCGCGGTGCGCGTTCCACCAGCGGCAGGCCGAGCTCTTCCTCCAGCTTGCGGATCTGCGTGGACAACGTCGGCTGGCTGACAAAGCAGGAAGCGGCAGCCCGGCCGAAATGCTTGTGGTCGGCCAGGGCTACCAGGTACTTCAGATCACGTAGGTTCATCCTTACACCCCAGGGGTAACGGACCGGCTGACGGCGTGGTTACCCGACAGGCAGACAATGTTCCCGGTGATCTGGGAACGGTGGATCAGGCCGCTTCAGCAACGGCACCGCTGCTGTTGCTCACCGACGAGCGGATCAGGTGGTCGAACGCGCTCAGTGCGGCGGTGGAACCGGCGCCCATGGCGATGATGATCTGCTTGTAGGGCACCGTCGTGCAATCGCCAGCAGCAAATACACCCGGCAGGTTGGTCTGGCCGCGATCGTCGATGACGATCTCGCCACGCGGCGACAGCGCCACCACATCCTTCAGCCACTCGGTGTTGGGCAGCAGTCCGATCTGCACGAAGATGCCTTCCAGCTCGACGCGGTGGGCATCGCCGCCGATGCGGTCCTTGTAGACCAGGCCGGTGACCTTGCTGCCGTCGCCGAGCACTTCGGTGGTCTGTGCGCTGGTCAGCACGGTGACGTTGCCCAGGCTGCGCAGCTTCTTCTGCAGCACTTCGTCGGCACGCAGGCTGGAATCGAACTCCAGCAGGGTTACATGCGACACGATGCCGGCCAGGTCGATGGCCGCTTCCACACCGGAGTTGCCGCCGCCGATCACCGCCACGCGCTTGCCCTTGAACAGCGGGCCATCGCAGTGCGGGCAGTAGGCCACGCCCTTGTTGCGGTACTGGTCCTCGCCCGGCACGTTCATCTGCCGCCAGCGCGCGCCGGTGGACAGGATCACCGAACGCGACTTGAGCACCGCGCCGTTCTCCAGCTGCACCTGCACCAGGCCGTCTTCGCCGGCCGGCACCAGCGCACTTGCGCGCTGCAGGTTCATGATGTCCACGTCGTACTCGCGCACGTGCTGCTCCAGCGCCGTGGCCAGCTTCGGGCCCTCGGTCTCCTTCACCGAAATGAAGTTCTCGATGGCCATGGTGTCCAGCACCTGGCCACCGAAACGCTCGGCGGCGATGCCGGTACGGATGCCCTTGCGCGCGGCGTAGATCGCCGCTGCTGCACCGGCCGGGCCACCGCCGACCACCAGCACGTCGAAGGCGTCCTTGGCGGCGATCTTCTCGGCATCGCGCCTGCCGGCATTGGTGTCCAGCTTGGCCACGATCTGCTCCAGGGTCATGCGGCCCTGGTCGAACACTTCACCGTTGAGGTACACGGTCGGCACCGACATGATCTCGCGCTTCTCGACTTCGTCCTGGAACAGCGCGCCGTCGATGGCCACGTGCTGGATGCGCGGGTTGAGCACCGCGGCCAGGTTCAGCGCCTGCACCACGTCCGGGCAGTTCTGGCAGGACAGCGAGAAGTAGGTTTCGAACCTGTACTCACCTTCCAGGTTCTGCACCTGCTCGATCAGCTCGGCGGTGGCCTTGGACGGGTGACCGCCGACCTGCAGCAGCGCCAGCACCAGCGAGGTGAACTCGTGGCCCATCGGCAGGCCGGCGAAGGTCAGGTGGATGTCCTGGCCCGGCGTGCCCAGGTCGAAGGACGGCACGCGGCCCTGGCCATCGCGCAGGACCCGCAGCGTGATCTTGTCCGACAGGCTTTCCAGGGTCTGCAGCAGGTCCAGCATTTCCTGCGACTTGGCGCCGTCGTCGGCGTGCGCGGTGATCTGGATCGGGCGGGTCACGCGCTCCAGATAGGTCTTCAGCTGCGACTGCAGGTTGGCGTCCAACATCGGGTCATCTCCTGGCTTCAGGCAAACAGGGGGCGTGGCACCGCTATACAAGGTAGCGGACCAGCTGGGGGTAGGGGTGAACCCAAGACAGCGACCGTGGAAGGGGCTGGCTGGCCAAGGCGGGCGCGCGTTGGCTGTCTTGGGTTCACCCCCACGCCGGCGGGGGGACCGGCACGGGGATGAAGGGCGCGTCGTGGCGTGGGGCCACGGCAGGCCGGTACTGCGTTAGATCTTGCCGACCAGGTCCAGCGACGGGGTCAGGGTCTTCTCGCCTTCCTTCCACTTGGCCGGGCAGACCTGGTTCGGATTGGCGGCGGTGAACTGGGCAGCCTTGAGCTTGCGCAGGGTCTCGGACACGTCACGGGCGATCTCGTTGGAGTGGATCTCCAGGGTCTTGATCACGCCTTCCGGGTTGATGATGAAGGTGCCGCGCAGGGCCAGGCCTTCTTCCGGAATGTGCACGCCGAAGGCGTTGGTCAGCTGGTGGGTCGGGTCGCCGACCAGCGGGAACTGGGCCTTGCCGACGGCCGGCGAGGTTTCGTGCCACACCTTGTGCGAGAAGTGGGTGTCGGTGGTGACGATGTAGACCTCGGCGCCGGCCTTCTTGAACTCGGCGTAGTGGTCAGCGGCGTCTTCGATCTCGGTCGGGCAGTTGAAGGTGAAGGCGGCCGGCATGAAGATCAGAACGGACCACTGGCCCTTCAGGCTGGCGTCGGAAACCTTGATGAACTCGCCGTTGTGGTAGGCGTTGGCTTCGAACGGCTGGATCTGGGTGTTGATGAGGGACATCATTTTTCCTCTTGGTGAAGGGGAGTGGGTGAATCGACAGGAGCTAGGTTACCCATTCGCTCGCGATAAGAACAATCCATTGATTGCATCTATTTGATAGATGCAGCCTATCAAATAGCCATGAGCAGGCACTGAACCTTGCCATCGCCATCCTGCAACTGACTGTGTGACAAGGGAAATCTCGCCAGACCGCTGCCTGGGGTCGATAGCCCCTCCTTATCCCGCCCGGCGGAACCTGAACGGATTCCGGTTTTGTAGTGCCGAGCCTGTGCTGGGCTGCGCCAGAAGCAGCCCAGCACAGGCTCGGCTCTACAATTGCAGCATGTCCTTTCAAGCCCAACCCACCCTGCGTCAGGTCGTAGCCGACGCCACTGCTCGCTTGGGCGGCATCGACGCCCGCCACGAAGCCGAACTGCTGCTGCTGCATGTACTGGACCGCCCGCGCAGCTGGCTGTTCGCCCATGCCACCGATCCGCTGGCCGCCGCCGACCAGGCCACCTTCGAAGCCTTGCTGGCCCGCCGTGTGGCCGGTGAGCCGGTTGCCTACCTGATCGGGCGTCGCGGTTTCTGGACGCTGGACCTGGAGGTCGACCCGGCCACGCTGATCCCGCGCCCGGAAACCGAGCTGCTGGTCGAGTTGGCGCTGGAGCGACTGCCGCCGGACCAGGCGTTGCAGCTGGCCGACCTCGGTACCGGCAGCGGTGCGATCGCACTGGCACTGGCCAGCGAACGGCCCCGGGCACAGGTGCTCGCCACCGATGCCAGCACGGGCGCGCTGGCCGTGGCCGCGCGCAATGCCGCCCGCCATGAACTGGGCAACGTCCGTTTCGCCGAGGGCGGGCACGACTGGTATGCGCCGCTGCAGGGCGTGCGCTTCGACCTGATCGCCAGCAATCCGCCGTACATCGCCAGCGACGACCCGCACCTGGAACAGGGCGACCTGCGCTTCGAACCGTCTACCGCGCTGGCCTCGGGCATGGACGGCCTGGATGACATCCGCCGCATCGTCGATGGTGGCCAGGCCCACCTGCGGCCCGGCGGCTGGTTGCTGATCGAGCACGGTTGGGACCAGGGCGCCGCGATCCGGGCACTGTTCGAGGCGACGGGATTTGTCGAGGTGCAGACCGTGCAGGACCTGGAGCAGCGCGACCGCATCACCCTGGGCCAGCGTCCGGCCTAGAATGGAGGTTCTCCTGCCCCGGCAGGGCATCACCCTGGAGCTGCAAGCATGCGTACGCTGTACCCCGCCATCACCCCCTACGACGTCGGCACCCTGAAGGTCGACGACCGCCACACGCTGTACTTCGAACAGTGCGGTAACCCGGAAGGCAAGCCGGTGGTGATGCTGCATGGTGGCCCGGGCGGCGGCTGCAGCGACAAGATGCGCCAGTTCCACGACCCCTCCAAGTACCGCATCATCCTGTTCGACCAGCGCGGTGCTGGCCGTTCCACCCCGCACGCGGATCTGGTGGACAACACCACCTGGGACCTCGTCGCCGATATCGAGAAGCTGCGCGAGCACCTGAAGGTCGATCGCTGGCAGGTGTTCGGTGGCAGCTGGGGCTCGACCCTGGCCCTGGCCTATGCCGAAACCCACCCGCAGCGCGTGACCGAACTGGTCCTGCGCGGCATCTTCATGCTGCGTCGCTGGGAGCTGGAATGGTTCTACCAGGAAGGCGCCAACCGCCTGTTCCCGGATGCGTGGGAGCATTACCTCAAGCCGATTCCGCCGGTGGAGCGTCATGACCTGATCTCGGCCTTCCACCGCCGCCTGACCAGTGAAAACGAAACCACCCGCCTGGAAGCGGCCAAGGCGTGGGCGGTGTGGGAAGGCGCGACCAGCTTCCTGCATGTCGATGACGACTTCATCAACAGCCACGAAGACCCGCACTTCGCGCTGGCGTTTGCACGCATCGAGAACCACTACTTCGTCAACGGCGGCTTCTTCGAGGTGGAAGACCAGCTGCTGCGCGACGCGCACCGCATCGCCGACATCCCGGGCGTGATCGTGCACGGCCGCTACGACGTGGTCTGCCCGCTGGCCAACGCCTGGGACCTGACCAAGGTGTGGCCGAAGGCGAAGCTGGAAATCACCCCGGCCTCGGGCCACTCGGCGTTCGAGGCCGAGAACGTGGACGCGCTGGTGCGCGCCACCGATAGCTTCGCCTGAGCGGTAGTGCCGGCCGCTGGCCGGCAACCCGGAAACGGTTGGATCCACGCAGACGCCGGCCAGCGGCCGGCGCTACCAATCCCCGGCCAGCAACGCGTCGGCCAGCACCTGCAGCTTCGGCGAGTGCTGGCGCGACGGTGGGTAGATCAGCGACAGCGCACGGCTGCAGCCCTCGAACGGCTGCAGCACGCGTTGCAGGCGGCCGTCAGCCAGCGCGTCGGCCACGGCGAAATCCATCACCTGCACGATGCCGATACCGGCGATGGCCGCTTCCACCAGCGGATCGCCGCTGTCGAACACCATCCGCGTCGGTGGCGTGAACTCACGCAGCTGCCCGTCCTGCAGGAACTGCCAGTCCACCAGCCGGCCACTGCGCAGGTTGCGTACCGCCAGGCAGGCATGATCCCGCAGGGCGGCCACATCGTCGGGCGCGCCACAGCGGTCGAGGTAGTCCGGGCTGGCCACCGTCACCCAGCGCAGCGGCCGCAGTGGCCGCGCGACGATGCGCTGGTCGGCGATGACGCCGGTGCGCAGGGCGGCATCGAAGCCTTCCTCGACCAGATCGACCAGGCGGTCGTTGAGCACGGCTTCCACCTGCAGTTGTGGGTGCTGCTGCAGCATCGGCCCCAGCAGCGGTACCAGCACCTTGCGCCCGAACATCGAGGGCGCACTGATCTTCAGAGTGCCCGAGGGTGTGCACGGACGGTCGGCCAACTGGCGTTCGGCGTCCTCGAGACCGCACAGCAGAGGAGCGACCTGATCGACGAACTGGCGACCATCCGGGGTCAGTGCCACGTTGCGGGTGTTCCGCTGCAGCAGCTTCACCCCCAGCATGGCCTCCAGCCGACTGATCGCGCGCGACAGGCCTGACTGGCTCAGGCCCAGCTGCCCGGCGGCGACGGTGAAACTGCGTGCTTCGGCCACCTGCACCAGCATGCGCACGGCATTGAGGTCCATCGAGGTTCCATTCATGCTGAAAATCATGACAGATATGGCTGTAAAGGGGTTTATTGATAGCTCTGCATCAATGAGACTGCGCTCCCCCACAGCACCGGACCGTCGATGCCTCCCCTCAAGTACCCGCGCTGGGCGCTGGCCCTGCTGGCCACCGCCCAGCTGATCATCGCCCTGGACGCCACCATCATCTTCGTCGCCCTGCATGACATGGGGCGTGCGCTGGAGATCAACGCACAGCAGCTGCAATGGGTGGTCAGTGCCTACACCGTGGCGTTCGGCGGCAGCCTGCTGCTGGGTGGCCGCGCCGCCGACCTGATCGGCCGTCGCCGCTTCTACCGGCTGGGCATGCTGCTGTTCGCACTGGCGTCGCTGCTCGGCGCGCTGGCGCCGAACGCCACCCTGCTGATCATCGCGCGTGCGGCGCAGGGCATCGGCGCGGCACTGCTGTTCCCGGCCACGCTGGCGCTGATCAACACGTTGTATGCGGAAGGTCCGGTGCGCAACCGCGCACTTGCGATCTGGAGCATGGCCAGCGCGGTGGGCCTGGCGCTGGGCACGCTGCTCGGTGGCGTGCTGACCCAGGCGTTCGGCTGGCCGGCGGTGCTGGCGGTGATCGTGCCGCTGGCCACCACCTGCGCGGTCGCTGCGGGCGCGTGGTTGCCGGCCGATGGCCCGCGTGCGCAGGGCCGCTCGTTCGATCTGGCCGGCTGCATCACCGTCACTGCCGGCGGCAGCCTGCTGGTCACTACCCTCGTGCAAGGGCCGGAGTGGGGCTGGACGGCGCCGGCCACGCTGGGCTGCCTGCTGCTGTCGGCGCTGCTGCTGGTGGCGTTCGTGCAGATCGAAGAACGCAGCCGCGATCCGCTGATGCAGTTCGCGCTGCTGCGCCTGCCCGGCCTGCGCGCGGCACTGGGCCTGACCTTCGCGTTCATGAGCAGCTATGGGGTGCAGTACTACTTCATGGCGCTGTATTTCCAGGATGGCTACGGCTGGAGCCCGCTGCAGGCCGGCCTGGCGTTCCTGCCGGCGACGGCGGTGTGCACGGTCGGCATCCAGCTGGCCGAGTGGGCGCTGAAGCGCTGGAGTGCAGGCAAGGTGCTGGTGCTCGGCCAGCTGGCCGGCGCCGTCGGCATCGCCTGGGTGGCCGCGACGCTGCCGCACGGCGCGAACTTCTGGCCGCTGCTGCCCGGCGTGGTAGTGCTGAGCATCGGCCAGGGCATGACCTGGACCTCGATGTGGATCGTGGCCGGGCAGGGCGTGCCGTCCGCACAGCAGGGCGTTGCATCTGGCATGGCGGCGACCGCGCAGCAGATCGGTGGTGCGCTGGGCCTGGCGGTGCTGGTGATGGTAGCCAATGCCGATGCGGGTGCAGCCGGTTCGCCGAGCGCACTGGCCGGGCTGGTGCGCGCCGAGTACGGTGCCGCCTTGTTTTCACTGTTCGGCGTGGTGATCGCGCTGGGCCTGCGCCCGGCGCCGGCCGAATCGGCCGCCACCGTCTGCCCGGCCAACGAGGCATGATTGAGGGCGCTGCCGTGGCGGATGTGCCTCGCCTGTGGTAGTGCCGGCCGCTGGCCGGCAACCTCGGGGTGGTTGGATCATTGGGGTTGCCGGCCAGCGGCCGGCACTACCGATACGGGATGGAACCACGCGCGTTCAACCCAGCGCCAGCAACTCCGGTTGCAGCGCGCCGAAGATCCGCGCCAGCCGCTCCGCCCACGCCTGCTGCCCGGCGGCATCGGCGATCAGGTCCTGGCGGATCTCCAGTTCCACATGCACCAGGCCGCGGCCTTCGCCATGCACCGGGACCGCGTAGTCGCTGGTGCTGCTGACCGAATACGGTTCGTTGTCACCCACCACCAGGTCGCCTTCCTCGCGCAGTGCCTGCAGCAGGGCATGGGCAAAACGTGTGTCCTGGTGATACAGCACGCCGGCATGCCACGGTCGCTGCGTGCCGTTCATCACGGGGGTGAAGCTGTGCATCATCACCAGCAGGGTCGGCTGGCCGGCATCACGGCGCGCATCAAGCTCGGTCTCGATGCGTGCATGGTAGGGCGCGTGGATCGCATCGATGCGCTGCTGCCGCTGCGCCGCCGATAGCCCTGCATTTCCCGGGATCACGGTGTGGTCGCTCACCTCCGGAATCAGCGTCGGTGAGGCCAGTGGACGGTTGCAGTCGATCAGCAGCCGCGAGTAGGTCTGTTCGATCGCCCAGGCATCGAGCCGTTTAGCCAGTGCACGGGTGGTGCCGGCGATGCCGATGTCCCAGCCGATATGGCGGTCCAGCTCGGCCTGGGGCAGGCCGAGCGCGGTCAGCGCACGCGGCACCTGCTGGCCGGCGTGGTCGGCCAGCAGCAGGTATGGCGAGGCGCCCTGCGCCCGGTGGATCGCGTAGATCGCCGGGTCGTCGGCGCCGAGCAACGCAGGCAGCCTGTGCAGGTCAGCGTCAGCCACGCGGGCGCCCGTCCAGGTGGTGCTCGATCATCCACAGCCCAGCCCAGAGCTTGGCGTCCAGCTCGTAGCCTTCGCCCATCTTCTGCACCAGCCACGCTGCAGCCTCATTGCGCGGAATCTCGTGCATGGTGATGTCCTCGCTGTCATCGCCGCCACCTTCGCCGATGCGGCGCAGGCCGGTAGCGCGCACGAAGGCGATCTTCTCGCTGCTGGCGCCGGAAGATGTCGGGCCGATCATCAGCACTTCGGCATGGTCGGCGGTCCAGCCGGTTTCTTCTTCCAGCTCGCGCACGGCCGAGACTTCGATCGATTCGCCGGCGTGGATGTCGCCGACCAGGCCGGCCGGCATCTCGATGGTGGGCGCCTGCAGCGGTACACGGAACTGTTCGACGAACAGCACCTTGTCCTCCGGGGTGACGGCGATGATGATCGCGGCCAGGCCACCGGCATGGGTGCGTTCGCTGTATTCCCAGGTGCCGCGCACCACCATGCGCTGGTACTTGCCTTCATAGACGACACGCGGGGCTTCGGTGTTGCGCTGGCTCATGCGGGCTCGCTGGAATTGGAAAAGGAAGGAGTGGGAACGGGGTCGGCCACGCCGGCGGCACCGAACAGCCGGCGGCGGGTCATCGGGCCGAAGCGCAGGGTCTGGCACAGGCCATCGAGCAGTTCCGGGTCGGCCGGTTGGCGCAGCAGGCCGGGCTCGCTGCCCTCCAACGGCGCGTCCAGCGCGATGGTGGTCAGCTGGCGCCAGAGCTGGGCGTGCTCGCGCTGCTCGCGCAGGCGCACCGCCATCTGTGCAGCGCCACGCAGGCGCAGGAACGGTACCTCGTCCAGGCGTTCGAACAGCGCATCCATGCTGCCGAAATGGGCCAGCAGCACGGCGGCGGACTTGCTGCCGACACCACTGACCCCGGGAATGTTGTCCACCGCATCACCGCACAGCGCCAGGTAGTCGGCGATCTGGTGCGCATGCACGCCGTGCCGGGCCTTCACCCCGGCCACGTTCCAGCGTTGGTTGCGGGCGTAGTCCCACTGCTCGTCATGGTCGGCCAGCAGCTGCGACAGGTCCTTGTCGGCGGAGATGATCACCCCGCGATGGCTGCTGCGGTGGACGTGCAGGGCACTGCCGATCAGGTCGTCGGCCTCGTAGTCGTGATGGGCCAGGACCGCCAGGCCCAACGCCGCGCACAGCGCCTTGCAGTGCACGAACTGGCGCTTGAGCGCCTCCGGTGCCGGATCACGGTTGGCCTTGTAGGCCGGATACAGGCGGTGGCGGAAACCGCTGTCGAGCGCTTCGTCGAAGGCGATGGCGATGTGCTGCGGGCGCTCGCGTTCCAGCAGGTCCAGCAGGAAGCGGGCGAAGCCGTGCACGGCATTGGTCGGCCAGCCCTGCGCGTCCTGGAACTGGTCCGGCAGCGAGTGCCAGGCGCGGAACACGTAGATGCTGGCATCGACCAGGTACAGCGACGGCGGCGGTGCCGGCAGGGTCATGCCGGCGGCGTCCAGTCCCGCAGCAGGGTTGCCGGGTCGGGGCGCTCGCGCTCGGGTACGTCGGCCTTGGGCGTACCGATGTGGATGAAGCCGGCGATGCGTTCGCCGTCGACCAGGCCCAGGTGGGCCTGCACGGCCGGATCGAAGGCCATCCAGGCGGTCAGCCACTGCGCGCCGAAACCCAGCGCCTGCGCGGCCTGCAGCAGGGCGAAACAGACGCAGCCGGCGGTCATCAGCTGTTCCTGCTCGGGCACCTTCGGGTCCGGCCGCGGGCTGGCCACCACCACGATCACTAGCGGTGCGTGGCTGAAACGCTGGCGGTCCTTCTCGAACACGGCCTCGCCCGCATGTGGGTCGCGCTGGCGGCTGCGTTCAGCCAGGAAGTCGCCCAGAGTGTGACGTGCATCGCCTGCGATTTTCAGGAAGCGGAACGGCACGCGCTTGCCGTGGTCGGGCACGCGCACCGCCGAGGCCAGCATCCGCTGCAGGGTGGCCGGGTCCGGCCCGGGCTCGCCCAGTTGCCGCGAGGGCACCGAGCGGCGGGCATCCAGGGCGAGCAGGGCAGCAGGGTCGGGCATGGAGTCTGAACCGGTCATCACGGGCGTTTGATTATAGTCGGGGTGGTCAATGACGCCGTCTGTGTCGCGTCCGGCCCCTGAGTACCAAACTGTGATGAACATCATGCCACTGGCGGGAAACGGACAGCCGCTTCCCCTCGCCTCGTGGGCCTTGCACGGCTTACGATATCTGTCTTGCCGGGCCGCCGGTCATGAGGTTTGAAGTGAGGACTGTTTCACTGTCCGTGACGGGCTGGCCGGCCTACCATCGACGTTCCGGTACATGGGGTGTGCCGGAAGCCGCGATGTCCATGCTGTCTGTCGTACCAGAGAAGGTGGGGAGCCTTCCCGAATGATGAGCGTGCCCACACCGATGGGATCGCCGGGCCGTGACCCGGCCCAGCTCCAGCGTGCCCGGGACATGGTCCTGCCCGCGCTGTGCCAGGCCTTCGGGGCGGCACTGGCGCGTTTCGACGATGCCCTGTTCGACCGCGCCGGCAATGCCGGCTCGTCGCAGTTGCTGTTCCTGGACGCGATGCGCGAACTGCGCCGGCGCCGTGAGGACATCGCGGCCGCTTTCGCCGGCCACCTGCAGCAGGCCTGGGCCGCATTGGAGGCTGGTGAGCCGCTGTCAGCCGAGGCGACCCTGTCCGGGCCGGCCGAGGATGGGCTCAGCCTGCTGGCCGAGCATGTGCTGGAATCACGGTTGGCGGTGCGCAATTTCGCCACTGTATTGCTGCGTGACTTCAAGCCGGTGCTGGCGCGGCTGGATCGCCGCCTGGGCCGGTTGATCGGCGGCGCGGAACTGGACGCCGACCACAATCCGATCAGCCCCGAACACCTGGGCGTGGCCATCCACGAAGCCTTTGCCGGCTGTGAACTGGCCCCGGAAGTGCATCTGGTGCTGATCAAGCTGTGCGAGCGCGACCTGCGTGCACCGGTCGGTCGCATCTACGAGAAGCTGGACGAGCAGCTGGCCGCAGCCGGCGTGATGTCGCAGATGGGGGCTCCGCAGCGCCCACAACCGCCGGCACCGGATCCGCGCATGGCCGGGATGCTGGATGACCTGGTCGAGCATCGCCACGGCGCGGGCGTCGATCCGGGGTTCAGCGATGACGAGCAGGCCGCACCGGCCTGGGCGCAGCGCTTTGCCGCCCGCTGGTCCGAGCGCCGCGGGCATATGCAGCAGCACCTGGGCGGCGATGACGGCGCCACCGGCGAGGCCTACGCTGGCCAGCAGGGCATGCTGCTGGAAGCGCTGCACGAACTGCTGCAGCAGACCCGCCATGTGCGTGAGGACGCCACGTCTGCGGCACAGGTGGCGGTTGGCCAGCAGCGCCCGCTCAGCCAGCGCGAAATGATGTCGGTGCTGTCGCTGCTGCAGGCCACGCCCAGCGCCACCCTGCGCGCGGCCATCGGCGAGGACGGCGAATCGCTGGCGCAGCGCCTGAAGAGCGAAGTGCTGTCCAGCGCCACCCAGCTTGGCGTCGATCCGGGCCAGACCCGGCTGGACCCGCAGGATGAGGATGCCATCGACCTGGTCGGCATGCTGTTCGACGTGATGCTGGACGAGCGTGAACTGGAAGGCCGCTCGCGCGAACTGATCGGCCGCCTGGTGGTGCCTTTCGTCAAGGTCGCCATGCTCGACCGCCGCATGTTCGTGCAGAAGACCCACCCGGCGCGCAAGCTGCTCAACTCGCTGGCCGAGGCCTGCGAGGGCAACACCGGCGAGAGCCAGGCCGAGCGCATGCTGATGGCCAAGGTCGAAGAGATCATCGAGCGCCTGGTGGCCGAGTTCAACGAGAACCTGGCGATCTTCCTGACCCTGGAAGAGGAATTCCGCGAGTTCCTGGTGCAGCATCGCCGCCGCGTGGAAATCGCCGAGCGTCGTGCCGCAGAAACGCAGCGCGGCCAGGAAAAGCTGGAAATGGCCCGCAGCCGGGCCGGTGCGGAACTGGACCGCCGCATCGGTGACGCCACGCTGCCGCCGGCCATTGCCGAATTCCTGCGCCAGCCGTGGCAGCACCACCTGACCCTGGCGCTGCTGCGCGAGGGCGAAGAAGGCGCCTCGGTGGCCGAGGCATTGAGCCTGGGCGACGGCTTGCTGGAGGAAGTGGCCGAGGCCCGCCGCCAGATCGTCGGCAAGCCGTGGCTGCAGGCCTGGCAGCCGGTGCTGGCCAAGGTGTTTGCCAGCGTCGGCGTGCACGGCGATGCGGCAACCGCCGCCATCGATGCCCTGCATGACACCCTGCAGGGCATCGCCGAGTCGCGGCCGGAACTGCAGCGTGCGCTGCCGGAGCTGCCGCAGGTTGCCTTGCCGGCCCCGCCAGTGGCTGAATCGCCGGCGGTTGAGCTTGGCGGGCAGATCGACGCCGACGATTTCGACAACGCCGATGCCGACCGCTTCCGCCGCATGGAAATCGGCAACTGGCTGGACTTCGTCGACAAGGATGGCAAGGTGCAGGCGGGCAAGCTGTCCTGGGTCAGCCCGATTTCCTCGCGCCTGCTGTTCGTCAACCGTCGCGGCGTGCGCTTCTGCGTGGCCTCGCCGGAAGAACTGGCGGTGATGATGCGGCTGGGCCGCCTGCGTGCCCACGTTGATGATGGCGCCTTCGACAGCGCCATGCAGGGCGTGATCGATCGCCTCGACCCGGGCAGCGCCACGCTGCACTGAGCGGGTGCCGCCTGCTAGGATCGGGAAACTCACCGATCAGCGGGGACCTGCATGGCCGTGGCGTTGCTGGGGATCAAGGAGACCGCGCCGGGCGAACGGCGCGTGGCACTGACGCCGGAGACCGCGCGCAGGCTCGGGGCCTTGGGCATTGCCGTCTGGTATGAGGCGGGCGCGGGTTTGGCGGCTGGTTTCACCGACGCCGCCTATGACGATGCCGGTGCACGCGTCTTCGACGCGGGCCGCTGGGCCGAGATCGATATCCTGCTGTGCGTGCAGGCCCCCCCTGCGGCGGTGCTGGAACAGCTCAAGCCCGGCGCCAGCGTGGTCGGCCTGCTGGCCCCGGCCAGCGATCCGGCGCTGGCCGCGCTGGCGGCCGATGGTCGCCTGCAGCTGTTCCCGCTGCAGCAGCTGCCGCGCACCACCCGTGCGCAGGCGATGGATGTACTCAGTTCGCAGGCCGGCATGGCCGGCTACAAGGCGGCGCTGATCGCCGCCGAACGCGCGCCGCGCTTCTTCCCGATGCTGACCACTGCTGCCGGCACCGTGCGGCCGGCCAAGGTGCTGGTGATCGGTGCCGGCGTGGCGGGCCTGCAGGCCATCGCCACCGCGCGCCGCCTCGGTGCACAGGTGGAAGGCTTCGACGTGCGCCCGGAAACCCGCGAGCAGATCCAGTCACTGGGCGCACGCTTCCTCGACCTCGGGGTCAGCGCGGCGGGCGAGGGAGGCTATGCGCGGGCGCTGACCGATGACGAGCGCGCCGAGCAGCAGCGTCGGCTGGCCGACCACCTGCGCAGTGTGGACGTGGTGATCTGCACGGCTGCGGTACCGGGCCGCCCGGCACCGACCATCGTGACCGCCGCGATGGTGGAAGGCATGGCCACCGGCAGCGTCATTGTTGATCTGGCGGCGGAAAGTGGCGGCAACTGCGCACTGACCCTGCCGGGGCAGTGCATCGAACACCAGGGCGTGACCATCGACGGTCCGCTGGGCCTGGCCAGCCGCGGCGCGACCCAGGCCAGCGAGATGTATGCACGGAACCTGCTCAACTTCGTTGCGCTGTTCGTGCGCGACGGGCAGCTCGGTTTCGATTGGGACGACGAACTGCTGGCGAAGACGCGCTGGCAGGCGTGAACCTCATGTACCTCCTGTAGAGCCGAGCCCGTGCTCGGCTTGCGCAGGCGCGATAAAGCAGCCGAGCGTGGGCTCGGCTCTGCAAAGGGTTGAACGCTGCCTTTACCGCGGCTTCGCCGGCGGCGGATTCTCTCGCACCCAGTCCTTGCGTTGCTCCGGCGTCATCTGCGACCAGCGCTCGCGCAGTGCGTCGCGCTGCGCGGGCGGCAGATCCCGCATCTGACCGAACAGGGCGCGGGCCTGCTCACGCTGTTCCGGGCTCATGTGCTCGAAGCGGCGCAGGCCGCGGCGGGCCTTGTCGCGTTCCTCCGGGCTCATCGTCTGCCAGCGCTGGCCATGCGAGAGCATCCGCTGGCGCTGGCCGGCATCGGCGCTGTTCCAGCGGTCGCGCAGTGGCGCCAGCAGCGATTCCCGCTGCGCTTCGCTCAACTGTTCCCAGGCCGGCAGCGGCGTGGCCGGCGCAGGGCGCGCCGCAGGGGCGGGCGCGGCGCTCTGCGCCGGCGCCGGGAGGGCTGGCAGCAGCAACAGGGTCAACAGCAGCGGCAGGGTATGCAGTCGGGACATGGTTCACTCCATCGCCAGGTCGGTATCGCCCAGCCACAGGTACAGATCGGGATTTTCGTCGTACAGCACGCTGTTGTCTTCCACCGAGGCCAGCACCGGTGCCGGCGCGGCGGGCGACAGTGGGCTGTGGCCGCTGAACTGCAGGCCGATACCTAGCGCCACCACCAGCGAACAGGCACTGGCCAACCACCAGCGCCAGCGCCCGTGACGGGCTGCGCTGGCGCCGTGGCGAGCCTGGCGCAACCGTGCCAGCGTGGCCGGCGACAGCGCCTGCAGCGACTGCGCGTGCAGGTTGCGCAGCATGTCATCGGAGGGCAGGGAGCGGTTCACGGGTGGGTCTCCAGGTAGTCCTGCAGCGCCTGCCGGGCGCGTGCCAGATGGGTTTTTACCGCGCCTTCGCTACAGCCCATGGCGCGGGCGGTGGTGGCCCCGTCCAAGTCCTGCAGCACGCGCAGGGTGAAGGCCTCGCGCTGGCGTGCGGGCAGGGTACGCAGCGCCTGTACCAGTTGCTGGTACTGCTGGCGCTGTTCGTGCGCCTGCGCCGGGTCCGGGCCGGGGTCGGCCCAGTCGATCCCGCCTCCGTCAGCGTCCTGGTTGTCGCGCCAGAACGGCAGGCGGAAACGGCGCCGGCGCTGCAGGTCGATCACGCGGCGGCGCAGGATGCTCCAGAACAGGGGCGCCCATTCGGCTGCCGGCTTGTCGGCGTAGTCCAGCATGCGCATCAGCGCGTCCTGCACCGCGTCCATGGCGTCTTCGCGCTGGCGCAGGCCGGCCTCGGCGAAACGGAACGCGCGCGGGCCGACGCTGGCCAGGAACGCCTCCAGCGATGCCGGCAGGGCATCGGTGTCGGCGCTCGGGGGGGCGGGGCTGCTCACCAGCACAGGGTACGGTTCCTCGCTCGGGGTCACCATCGACAACGCGTGAGCGTCGCCGCGGTTGACGCCGGGTGCGCGCCGGGTTCAGCCCGTGGTTATGATGGGCCGACGAAGACAGAGCGGGAGCGTTGCCAGTGAGTGACGGGTTCGTAGCGCTGTACATCTTCATGCTGGCGGCCATCGCCGGCCACGTGATCATTTCGCGGGTGCCGGTGATCCTGCATACCCCGCTGATGTCGGGTTCCAACTTCATCCACGGCATCGTGCTGATCGGCGCGATGGTGGTGCTGGGGCACGCGCAGACGCCGCTGGAAAAGGCGCTGGGCTTCCTTGCCGTGGTGCTCGGCGCCGGCAACGCCGCCGGTGGCTACGTGGTCACCGCGCGCATGCTGGAGATGTTCAAGCCGAGCGCGCCCAAGGGCGGCAGGGACGAACCGAAGGAGCCACAGGCTTGAACATCAGCACCGTCGAACTGCTCGACTGGCTGGTCAAGGCCAGCTACCTCGTCGCCGCTACGCTGTTCCTGCTGGGCCTGCAGCGCATGGCTTCGCCGCTGACCGCGCGCAGCGGCATCCGCTGGGCCGGGCTGGGCATGCTGCTGGCCACGGTGGCGACCTTCTTCCTGCCTGAACTGCACAACGTACCGCTGATCCTGGTGGCATTGCTGCTGGGCGCGGGCCTGGCCTGGTGGTCGGCCGGCAAGGTGGCCATCACCGACATGCCGCAGATGGTGGCGCTGTACAACGGCATGGGCGGTGGCTCGGCGGCGGCGATCGGTGCGGTGGAACTGCTGCGCTATGCCTTCCTGGCCCACCGCGATACCAGCCACTGGAGCGCGCAGGCGCTGGCCGACCTGGCCGCGCGCCAGCCGTCGGGCACGGTGCTGCTGCTGGCGGTGGTCGGCGCCGCGATCGGTGCGGTGTCGTTGTCCGGTTCGGTGATCGCCTGGGCCAAGCTGGATGGACGCCTGGACAAGCGGGTGACCTGGCCCGGCCAGCAGGCGCTGAACCTGCTGGTGGCGCTGGCGGTGGTGGTGCTGGCGATCATCGCCGCCAGCACGCTCAGCACCTGGGCGATCGTCGCCTTCTTCGTGCTGGCGCTGGCACTGGGCGTGCTGATGACGCTGCCGATCGGTGGCGCCGACATGCCGGTGGTGATCTCGCTGTACAACGCGTTCACCGGCCTGGCGGTGTCCTTTGAAGGTTATGTGCTCGGCAACGAGGCGCTGATCATCGCCGGCATGATGGTCGGCGCGGCGGGCATCCTGCTGACCCGGTTGATGGCGAAGGCGATGAACCGGCCGATCCGCAATGTGCTGTTCTCCAACTTCGGCGGCGGCGCCGGTGGCGAAGCACAGGCGATCACCGGCGCGCAGAAGCCCATCGAAGCGTCGGACGTCGCGGCGATGATGGCCTTTGCCGAGCGCGTGGTGATCGTGCCCGGCTACGGCATGGCGGTGGCGCAGGCCCAGCACAAGATCTGGGAACTGGCGCAGCGGCTGGGCCAGCGTGGCGTGAAAGTGAAGTTCGCGATCCACCCGGTGGCCGGGCGCATGCCCGGGCACATGAACGTGCTGCTGGCCGAGGCGGGCGTGCCCTACGACCTGATCGCGGACATGGACGACATCAACCCCGAATTCGCCAATACCGACGTGGTGCTGGTGATCGGTGCCAACGACGTGGTCAATCCGGTCGCACGAACCGATCCGGCCAGCCCGATCTACGGGATGCCGGTGCTGGACGTGGTCAACGCGCGCAACGTGGTGGTGATCAAGCGTGGCAAGGGCACCGGTTTTGCCGGCATCGAGAATGCGCTGTTCTACGCCGACAACACCCGCATGCTCTATGGCGACGGCGCCGAAGCGGCGGCCTCGCTGGTGAGCGAGCTGAAGGCGCTCGACGGCGGGCATTGAGTTGAGGACCGGGGTCGGATCCCTTTCCGCAGGAAAGGGCTCTGACCCCCTTGCCGGCCAGCGGCCGGCACTACCCCCATCCGTGCGTGGCGGCTGCAGCTGGTAGGTGCGGACCTTGGTCCGCACGCTTTTGCCGGCCAGCGGCCCGCACTGCCGAATCCATGAATCTCTACGCGCTCAGCGCGCCAGCCAGGCACCTACGGCCACGGCCACGGCCAGCCACAGCCATTCCACCGCGCCGTTGGCCAGGCTGATCAGGGTCCAGGCCAGGTGCGGGCCCATCCGCGTGGTGGCATCCCACAGGTCCAGGCCGATCGAGCCGCCCATCCAGGCGCTGGCGATGGCCCAGTTGGCCACGGCGGCCACCAGCAGGGTGCCGAGCACGACCAGGGCGACGCGCAGCCGGCCTGGGCCCAGCGTGCCCAGGCGCAGCATGAACACCAGTTCCAGGGCGGCCAGCACCGCCATCCAGCCGACCTGCCGGCCGGTCATCAGCGCCAGGACCATCCAGGCGAGGGGAGCGACAAACAGGCCCAGCAGCAGCATGAGGGGCCAGAGCCAGGTCACGGTCCTGGCACGCGCGGCATTGGAGGACATCGAAGCTCCCAGAAGATCACCCACAGGATACTGTGGTTTGCCGCAGTGCACCGGCGGTGCGGGGGCGGCTGGGCTAGAATGCCGTCTTGCGTGGCTTCGGCCACGGCCCCATATCGGTCCCCATGTATTCCCGTAGCAGCGAACCTGTCCACTTCGAACGCGATTGCGAGGCCGTGATGGTCCCGCAGGGCGACACCGTGACCCTGCCCGCCGGCAGCTATGGGTACATCACCCAGGCGCTGGGCGGCAGTTATTCGGTGTTCGTCGAGGGCAACCTGTTCCGCATCGCCGGCAAGGACGGCGATGCCATCGGCAAGGAGGCACCGGCACCGCTGGAACTGCCGGCCGACGCCACCGATGAACAGGTGGAGCAGCTGGTGTGGCAGCAGCTGCGCACCTGCTTCGACCCGGAAATTCCGGTCAACATCGTGGAACTGGGCCTGGTCTATGAAGTCGAGATCAAGCATCTGGATGAGGGCAAGCGCGAGATCGACGTGAAGATGACCCTGACCGCCCCGGGCTGCGGCATGGGCGAGATCCTGGTCGACGATGTGCGCAGCAAGCTTGAAATGATCCCGACGGTGGCCGAGGCCGACGTCGACCTGGTGTTCGACCCGCCGTGGAACCAGCACATGATGTCCGAGGCGGCCCGGCTAGAGACCGGCATGCTTTGACCCAGGGCCCGCAGTGACGTGGGCCCGGCACTACCCGCAACCAGAACAGGAATCCTCCGGTGTCCCAGTCCATCCCCAGCTTCGCCGTCACCCGTTCGGACCACCCGCGCAGCGCTGAAGAGCGCGCCAAGATCCTGGAGAAGCCGGGCTTCGGCCTGCACTTCACCGATCACATGGTGGAAGTGCGCTGGGACAAGGATGCCGGCTGGCACAATGCCAACGTGCGCGCCTACGGCCCGCTGCAGCTGGACCCGGCCGCCGCCGTGCTGCATTACGGCCAGGAAATCTTCGAAGGCATCAAGGCCTACCGCCACGCCGACGGTTCGATCTGGACCTTCCGCCCGGATGCCAACGGCCGTCGCCTGCAGCGTTCGGCGCAGCGCCTGGCGTTGCCGGAACTGCCGGTGGAGATCTTCGTCGAATCGCTGAAGCAGCTGATCGCCGTCGACAGTGACTGGGTGCCTTCGGCCGATGAGTCGAGCCTGTATTTCCGCCCGTTCATGATCGGCGACGAGGCCTTCCTCGGCGTGCGCGGCGCGCACAAGGCCGGCTACTACGTCATCGCCAGCCCTGCCGGCCCGTACTTCGCCAAGGGCGTTGCCCCGGTGTCGATCTGGCTGTCCACCGAGTACGCGCGTGCGGCCAAGGGCGGCACCGGTGCCGCCAAGTGCGGTGGCAACTACGCCGCCTCGCTGCTCCCGCAGCAGAAGGCGCAGGCGCAGGGCTGCTCGCAGGTGCTGTTCCTCGACCCGGTCGAAGGCAAGTACCTGGAAGAACTGGGCGGCATGAACGTGTTCCTGGTCTACAAGGACGGCACGCTGGTCACCCCGGAACTGTCAGGCAGCATCCTCGAGGGCATCACCCGCGAGAGCATCCTGCAGCTGGCCCGCGACCGTGGCATGAAGGTCGAAGAGCGCAAGGTCAGCATCGACGAGTGGAAGGACGGCGTCGCCTCCGGCGCGATCAGCGAAGTGTTTGCCTGTGGCACCGCCGCGGTGGTCACCCCGATCGGCCAGCTGAAGGGCGACGGCTTCTCGGTGGGCGACATCAACGCGCCGGCCGGCGAAGTGACCATGTCGCTGCGCAAGGAACTGACCGATATCCAGTACGGCCGCCTGCCGGACCGCCACAACTGGCTGGTCAAGCTGGGCTGATCGCCCAACGCTGAACTGTAGAGCCGAGCCGACGCTCGGCTGCTCTTCCGGAAAGCCCGTCCCCGTGACGGGTTTTCTGCGTTGTGGGCCCGGGGCCGAACGCCGATGTCGGCAAAGTCATTCCAGGACACGTGACGCCCCAGTCAGGTCTGTGCAGGACACGAGAAAGTTCCTTCACCTTCACAAACCCTCGACCCGAAAAGTCTCAGAACGAACATTTCATCTTGCTGAAAAGACGCTGAAAATCTTGTGGTGTCCGGTTCTGGCCATTAGCGTCATATGCACGGCGGATCGTTAGGGGGATCCGCTGACTCACCGGACTTCGAACCTCGCCAACCCAAGCCAGCCCAGGGTTCGGGCCGGTGCTTCTGCCGATTCCGGCATTCACACCACAAGAAAGGGAAATACGATGTCCCAGGTAACGCAACCGCGTGTGCGTCGAGTGTGGGTGGTCCTTGGTGCGTCCGTTCTGTCATCGCTGCTGCTGGCCACGCCTGCGCTGGCCGGTGACGTCCAGCTCAGCGGCCTGCAGTCCGCGCCGACGCACCAGCGCTTCATCGTGAAGTACCGCGACGGTAGTGCGCCGGTGGCCAACACCACCGCACTGGCCTCTTCGCTGAAGAGTGCCGCCGCCGGCCTGGCCAGCAGCCAGGGCCGCGCGCTGGGCCTGCAGGAGGTCCGCAAGCTGGCCGTTGGCCCGACCCTGGTCAGGACCGATCGGCCGCTTGACCAGGCCGAATCCGAGCTGCTGATGCGCAAGCTCGCCGCCGACCCGAACGTGGAATACGTCGAAGTCGACCAGATCATGCGTGCGACGCTGACCCCGAATGACACCCGCTTCAGCGAACAGTGGGGCTTCGGTACCTCCAACGCGTCGATCAACGTGCGGCCGGCCTGGGACAAGGCCACCGGCACCGGCGTGGTGGTGGCCGTGATCGATACCGGCATCACCAACCATCCCGATCTCAACGCCAACATCCTGCCTGGCTATGACTTCATCAGCGATGCCGCGATGGCGCGCGATGGCGGCGGCCGCGACAACAACCCGAATGACGAGGGCGACTGGTACGGCGCCAACGAGTGCGGCTCGGGCATCCCGGCCTCCAACTCCAGCTGGCACGGTACCCACGTCGCCGGCACCGTGGCGGCGGTGACCAACAACAGCACCGGCGTGGCCGGTACTGCGTTCAATGCCAAGGTCGTCCCGGTGCGCGTGCTGGGCAAGTGCGGCGGTTACACCTCCGACATCGCCGACGCGATCGTGTGGGCCTCTGGCGGCACCGTCAGTGGCGTGCCGGCCAACGCCAATCCGGCCGAAGTCATCAACATGTCGCTGGGTGGTGGCGGCAGCTGCTCCACCACCTACCAGAACGCCATCAACGGCGCGGTCAGCCGTGGCACCACCGTGGTGGTCGCCGCCGGCAACAGCAACACCAACGTGTCCTCGTCGGTGCCGGCCAACTGCCCGAACGTGATTGCCGTGGCGGCCACAACCTCGGCCGGTGCGCGTGCCAGCTTCTCCAACTACGGCACCGGCATCGACATCTCGGCACCGGGCCAGAGCATCCTGTCCACGCTCAACACCGGCACCACCACGCCGGGCAGCGCCAGCTACGCGTCGTACAACGGCACCTCGATGGCGGCGCCGCACGTGGCCGGCGTGGTTGCGCTGATGCAGTCGGTCGCGCCAAGCCCGCTGAGCCCGGCGCAGGTCGAAAGCATCATCAAGAGCACTGCACGCCCGCTGCCGGGTGCCTGCTCGGGTGGCTGCGGCGCCGGCATCGTCGACGCCAACGCGGCCGTGGCTGCGGCGATCAACGGCGGTGGCAACCCGAACCCGGGTGGCAACGTGCTGCAGAACAACGTGCCGGTGACCGGCCTGGGCGCTGCAACCGGTGCCGAGCTGAACTACACCGTCGCCGTTCCGGCCGGTAGCAGCCAGCTGCGCGTGACGATCAGTGGCGGCAGCGGCGATGCCGACCTGTACGTGCGCCAGGGCAGTGCCCCGACCGATACCAGCTACACCTGCCGTCCCTACCTGAGCGGCAACAGCGAGACCTGCACGATCAACAGCCCTGCCGCCGGCACGTGGTATGTGCGGGTGAAGGCGTACAGCACCTTCTCGGGCCTGACCCTCAACGCCCAGTACTGAGCCCAAGACCCTCTCCATGGGCACGCCCTGGCTCCGGCCGGGGCGTTCTTGCTTCTGTAGCCAAGCCCATGCTCGGCTGCTCCGGCTGCGGACCGTTCTGCCGCGCTGGCATGCGGTTGCCGAGTATGGCTCGGCACTACAAGGGCAGCGCTCTGGCAGGTGCCGACCTTGGTCGGCCGCGGTTCCTCAGACCGACTCGAAGCGGTTCGCAGCCACGTTCTTGCGCACGTGCTGCGGGTCGAAGATCCGCCCGTTCATCGCGATGTACACGCCGCTCGGCAGCGACTGCACCGCACCGATCGCACAGCCGATGTTGAACTCCGCATCCGAGCCGCGGAAGCGTGCCGGGCTCAGTGCACCGGTCATCACGATCGTCTTGTCCGGGATCGTCGCCAGCACCTTGCCGGTCTGCACCATCGAGTCGGTGCCGTGGGTCACCAGCACGTGCCGGGTCGGCTGCGCGGCGATGGTGGCGCGGATCAGCTCGCGGTCCTCATCGTTGATGTGCAGCGAATCCTTGCGCAGGATCGGAATCACGTTGAAGCGGAACGTCACGCCCAGCTCGCGCAGGATCATGCCGATCTGCGGATCGCCGATCTGGTAGTCCGACTTGTCGTCGAAGTAGATCTTGTCGATCGTGCCACCGGTGGTGACGACCAGGAGCTCTTCCATCATGTGCATGCGCGAAACCAGGACAGGTACTGCGGCGCGGGGCCAGGAATGCAGATGATACGGCCCAGCGGGCGCAGCGTCAGCGTTGCTTGCCGAAGCGGGCGCGCAGGCCGGGCAGGCTGGCGCTGAAGATCACCAGCAGGGCCAGCGCGATCTCGATCAGCGCCAGCCAGCGCGTTTCCGGATGGCTCCAGGCGCTCATCACGCCGTGGCTGAACCAGCCCAGCGCCAGGACCGAGGCCCAGAATCCGGCCTTGCGCCAGCCCAGGCGCACGGCGATGGCCAGCGCCAGCGGCGGCGCGGTGAACACCAGCTGGGTCGCCAGCCAGTGCTTGTCATTGATGAACCAGCCGGCGAACAGCGCGGCCAATCCCATCAGGGCCAGCAGCAGGACCGTGCGCGGTGTGGCGATCATCGGGCCAGCCGCTGCGCGATGTCGGCCACCCGGCGCCCCAGCGCGCGCGCCAGCACGGCTTCGTCGTCGGTCGGCTGCGGGTCGTCGGCGGCACCGGCGACGTGGCTGGCACCATAGGGTGTGCCGCCACTGGTGGTATGGCTCAGCGCCGGTTCGGTGAACGGGATGCCGACGATCACGCAGCCATGGTGCAGCAGCGGCACCTGCATCGACAGCAGGGTCGATTCCTGCCCGCCATGCATGGATGCGGTGGAGGTGAACACGCCGGCCGGCTTGCCGGACAGGGTGCCATTGACCCATTCGGCGCCCAGCCCATCCAGGAAATGCTTGACCGGCGCGGCCATGTTGCCGAAGCGGGTCGGGCTGCCGAGCAGCAGGCCCTGGCATTCGACCAGGTCCTGCACGCTCACGTAGGGGGCGCCATCGTCGGGCACCGGCGGCTGCGCGGTCTGGGTCACTGCGGCCACTGGCGGCACCGTGCGCAGGCGCGCGGTCATGCCCGGCACTTCGCCGATGCCCCGCGCGATCTGGCGCGCCAGCCGTGCCACCGAACCGCCCCGGCTGTAATACAGCACCAGAATCTCGCCCATCGTGCCCGCTTCTCCTCGTCGTGTGGCCACCAGTATGGCTATCCTGCGAGCATTCCGCATCGGGTACCCTTCCACCGATGGAACCTTTGGATACGCTCAACCTGTGGATGGAGCGCGCGCGGGATCGCGCACGGGCCATCAGTTTCGGCCGCTTCCTGTGGCATCGCTTCCTCGACGACCGCCTGTTCCAGGCAGCGGCGGCGCTGGCGTACACCACGGTGTTCGCGCTGGTGCCGCTGGCCATCGTGGTATTCGGCGTGCTCTCGGCCTTTCCCGTTTTCGACCGCTGGAGCGATCAGCTCAGCGACTACGTCTTCTCCAACTTCGTGCCCAACGCCGCGCGCGCGGCCGAGGGCTACCTGCGGCAGTTCTCGGCCAGTGCTGGCCAGCTCACCGCCGCCGGCTTCATCGCGCTGGTGGTATCGCTGCTGATCACGCTCAACAGCGTGGAAGAGACCTTCAACCAGATCTGGCGGGTCGGCTCGACCCGGCCCAAGCTGACCCGCTTCCTGGTCTACTGGACCGTGCTGACCCTGGGCGCGATGCTCGCCGCTGCGTCGCTGGCGGTGTCGGCGAGGGTGTTCGCGTTGCCATTGTTCGGTACCCAGGAGGGCCGTTGGCTGGCCGAACTGGCCCTGCGGCTGGCGCCGATCCTGATCGAGTTCGTCTGCATCACGCTGATGTTCCGGGTGGTGCCGCACCACACCGTGAAATGGCGGCACGCGATACCCGGCGCGATCCTGGCGGCGGTGATCCTGGAGCTGGTGAAGTGGGGCATCGGCGCCTATCTGGGCAGCTTCCAGTCCTACCAGAAGCTGTATGGCACGGTCGCCTTCGTGCCGATCCTGCTGCTGTGGATCTACCTGTGCTGGGTGGCGGTGCTGCTGGGTGCGTCGCTGGCCTCCTCGATGGCCGCCTTCCGCTACCAGCCGGTTGAGCTGCGCCTGCCGCAGGGGTATGAGTTCTATGGACTGCTGCGCCTGCTTGGCCGCTTCCAGCATGCACGGGCCAAGGGCAAGGGCCTGGCCGATGACGAGATCCTGCGGCTGGAGCCGATGCTGACCGATTCACTGCTGCAGGACCTGATCTGCAACCTGCAGGAGATCGACCTGCTGCGCCGCGATGAGCGCGGCGAGTGGCTGCTGTCGCGCGACCTGGACCAGGTCAGCCTGGCCGATCTTTACGAATGCACCCAGCTGCGCATCCCGGTAGCCGAGCAGCACCTGCCGTACCGCGACGACAGCCTGGGCCGTGCCGCCTTGGCGGCGCTGGATGACCTGCGACTGCCCCTGCGCGAACGCCTGAAGCGCAAGGTCAGTGATATCTACACCGATTCCGGAGACATGCCATGACCCGCAAGACCCCGTTGCTGCTGCCGCTGGCACTGTTGCTGGCGCTGTCGGCCTGCAAGCCGGCCCAGGAGCCCACCCCCGCCAGCAGCCAGCCACCGGCACAGGCACCGACCCCGGCCACCCCCGCAGCGGTGGAGGAGACCCCGGCCGAACGTACCACCGCCGAGTTCCCGACGCTGAAGATGAAGGCGGTGGACGGCAGCGACTACGACCTGGCCGCGCATCGCGGCAAGTGGGTGGTGGTGAACTTCTGGGCCACCTGGTGCGCGCCGTGCCGCAAGGAGATGCCCGAGCTGTCGGCCCTGCATGCGATGCGCAGCAACATCGAAGTGGTCGGCCTGGCCTACGAGGACATCGAAGTGCCGGAAATGCAGTCGTTCCTGACCAAGCATCCGGTGACCTATCCGATCGTGATCGTGGACCCGTTCGATCCGCCGGCGGACTTCGCCACGCCACGCGGCTTGCCGTTGACGCATCTGCTGGACCCGCAGGGCAAGCTGGCGCATACGTTCCTCGGTCCGGTGACCGCCGCCGACATCGAAAAGCAGATCGCTGCTGCCAAGTAGGTTGGGTATCGGCAGGGCTGCGCCCTGCACCTGCGGTAGTGCCGGCCGCTGGCCGGCAACCCCAGCAAAAGCAACAGCAACAGCAACAGCCCAAGCGGGTTTCCTGTGGGGAGGCGGGGTGGGTCCGGTTGCGGGGGACGCCGTAAATACGTCCCTGTAGGCTCGGTCGCCGCATCCATGCGGCTCACTGATCTGGCCCCCCGTCAGCGGACGCCAAGAAGCGATACTTTGATCGCACTTGGAGGCCCCTTATGTCCCGTATCACCCGTCGTAGCTACACCGATGAGTTCAAGCACCAAGCCGTGGAGTTGGC
>NZ_JAHWBI010000010.1:0-85083 GCF_025697425.1 Stenotrophomonas sp. Ps181 | reverse complement strand
GGCCAACTCCACGGCTTGGTGCTTGAACTCATCGGTGTAGCTACGACGGGTGATACGGGACATAAGGGGCCTCCAAGTGCGATCAAAGTATCGCTTCTTGGCGTCCGCTGACGGGGGGCCAGATCAGTCCGCGGCATGGATGCCGCGGCCAAGCCCCCAAGGATGGGTTTACGGCGTCCCCCGCAACCGGACCCACCCCGCCAACCCACGGAATGTGGGCCTCTGCTCTTGATGTTGCCGGCCAGCGGCCGGCACTACCGCGGGTGCCGGGTGCAACCCGGCCGATACCCTCCCGGTGCTACGCTGTGACCACCGACAACCACGGAGGCGGGATGGGGGCGATCGTGTTGTTGCCGCTGTGCGTGGACGATGCCGCGCTGGACCGCTGCCTGGCCGCACTGGATGCCGGCACCGCGCCGGGCACTGCGGTCTGGCTGGCCGACGACGCGCAGGCAGGGCCGCGTGCGCAGGCCGTGGTCGAGCACTGGTTGGCGCATACGCCGCTGCAGGCCGAGTACACCCGGCGCGCGCGCCCACTGGGCGAAGTTGCCCATCTGGACGAGATGCTCCGCGCCTGCGACGGCCTGGACGTGGCCGTGCTGGCGCCGGACAGCGTGCCGTCGCCCGGTTGGTTGCAGCAGTTGCAGGATGCCTTCGCCCGCGATGCCGCCATCGCCACTGCGACCCCCTGGTGCAATGCCGGCGAGACCGCGGCGTGGCCACGGCTGGGCGAGATCAATCCCGAACCCCATGACCCGGCCTTGCTGGCGCATACCTGCGCCACGTTGCCGACGCTGCACCCGGAGCTGCCATCGGCGGTCACCCACGCGGTGCTGGTACGTGGCAACGCGCGCCGCCGTGCCGGTGGCCTGGACGTGGACAGCTATGCCGGCTGGAATGCCGCGCTGGTCGACCTCAGCCTGCGCATGGCGGGCCTGGGGTGGCGCAACGTGTTGTGCGAGACCGCGTTCGTCAGCCGGGCAGGGGAGGCGGTCAGCCGCGATGGCGACCTGGAGGCCCTGGCGGCACGCTGGCCGGCCTGGGTGCCGCGGCTGGCCGATTTCCTGATGCACGATCCACTGCACGGCCTGCGTGCCGACCTGCAGCAGCGCATGCGGCAGGCGATAATGCCGAAGGAACAGGGCGACCTGTTTGTCCCGCCCGCGCCGGAGCCTCCCGTTTGAAAGCAGCCATTGCCGCCATCGTCGTCACCTACCAGAGTGGCAGCACCATCGATGCCTGCCTGTCGCGCCTGCGCCAGGGGCAGGATATCGCCGAGATCCGGGTGATCGACAATGGTTCGATGGATGGCACGCTGGACATCGTGCAGCGGCACGCCAGCCATGACCCGCGCGTGCGCTTCGTCGGCAATCCGGACAATCCCGGCTTTGCCGCCGCCAACAACCAGGGCGTGGCCGACTCGCACAGCCCGTGGCTGGCCTTCATCAACCCGGACCTGATGGTCGAGCCGGACACCCTGACCGAACTGCGCAGCCGTGGCGAGGTGCTGGGCGATTGCCTGCTCGGCGTCGAGCAGGTGGACGAGCACGGCCACGCCGATGAAGCGGTGCGCCGTCGCGATCCGGATTTCCTGCTGATGCTGCGCTCGCCGGGCAAGGGCTCGAAGCTGGCGGTGCCGCGTGACCCGCAGCAGGTGCTGCAGCGGGTGCCGGCGCTGTCCGGTGCGCTGCTGATGATGCCGCGTGCCCTGTTCGAGCGCATCGGTGGCTGGGATGCGGGTTACCGCCTGCATGCCGAGGACCTGGATCTGTGCCGCCGCGCACGCGAGGCCGGCGCGGTGGTGGCGATCGCCAACGATCTGCATGTCACCCACGTGCGCGGCGTTTCCAGCCGCTCGCGGCCATTCTTCGTGGAATGGCACAAGCACAAGGGCCTGTGGCGCTACTTCCAGAAGTTCGAGGCGAAGCAGCGGTCGCTGCCGGTACGCGTTGCGGTGTGGGCCGCGATCTGGGCGCATGCGGCGATGCTGGTGCCGCGCCTGCTGCGCAGGTCGTTGTAGAGCCGGGCCCACGGTTCACGCCGCCGGGCGCATAATCCGCCCCATGCCTATCATCCAGTCCCTGCTCGACACCGACCTGTACAAGTTCACCATGATGCAGGCAGTGCTGCACCAGCACCCCGGTGCCCAGGTGCAGTACCGGTTCAAGTGCCGTACGCCCGGCATCGACCTGGCCCGCTACATCGACCAGATCGACGAAGAAATCGACCACCTGTGCAGCCTGCGCTTCAGCGACGCGGAGCTGGACTACATGCGTGGCCTGCGCTTCGTGAAGCCGGATTTCGCCGATTTCCTCGGCCTGTTCCACCTCGACCGCAAGTACATCCAGCTGCGCGCGTCGACGGCCGTGCCCGGCGAGATCGAACTGGACATCACCGGCCCGTGGCTGCACACCATCCTGTTCGAAGTGCCGCTGCTGGCGATCATCAACGAAGTCTGGTTCCGCAACACCACCACGGCCGACTTCGCCGAAGGCGAGCGCCGGCTGCAGGCCAAGGCCGCGCTGCTGCGCGATACCCCCGGCTTCGAGCAATGCCGCATTGCCGACTATGGCAGCCGTCGCCGCTACTCGCGTGACTGGCACGCGCGGCTGCTGCCGCTGCTGCGCGATGCACTCGGCCCGCAGCTGGTCGGCACCAGCAACGTCCACTTCGCGCGCCTGTACGGCATGACCCCGCACGGCACCATGGCCCACGAGTACCTGCAGGCGTTCCAGGCGCTCGGCCCGCGCCTGCGTGATTCGCAGGTGGCGGCACTGGAATCGTGGGCGCGCGAGTACCGCGGCGACCTCGGCATCGCGTTGTCCGACGTGGTCGGCCTGGACGCGTTCCTGCGCGACTTCGACATGTATTTCTGCAAGCTGTTCGACGGTGTGCGCCATGATTCCGGCGATCCGTTCGACTGGGGCGACCGCATGCTGGCGCATTTCCAGCAGCGCCGGGTCGATCCGCGCAGCAAGGTGCTGGTGTTCAGCGATGGGCTCGACATCGCCAAGGTGATGCGCCTGTACGACTACTTCCGTGGCCGCTGCCAGGTCGCGTTCGGCGTCGGCACCCACCTGACCAATGACCTGGGCCCGACGCCGCTCAACATCGTCATCAAGATGGTCCGCTGCAACGGCCAGCCGGTGGCCAAGCTCAGCGATTCGCCGGGCAAGAGCATGTGCGACGACCCGGGCTACCTGGCCTACCTGCGCCAGGTCTTCGAGCTGCCGCCGGCGTAACCCCGCCGGCCCTCAACGGCGCTTACAGGTAGTCGACCACCACCAGGTAGGCGCCCTGCAGCGGCTGCTGCTTCGAAGCCTGCACGCTGTAACGCTCGGAGAAGGCGATATCGCCGGCGCGCATTGCGCTGGCCGACACCGACAGCTTCTGGCCCTGGCGCTTGCCATCGCGCAGCGTCGCGGCCTGGCCATCGGCCAGTGCCGTCACTTCCACCGTCGAGCCCTTGGCCGACGGCGGGCAGGCCGCCAGGCTCAGCTCACCCTGGGACAGGTTCGTCGTGCAGCCCGGCTCGGCGATGCGGCCGCTGAAACGGATGCTGCCGCTGCTGGCATGGGCCAGCGCACTGACGGACATCAGGGCCACGCACAGCAGAATGGAGTTCCTCATGACACGTTCTCTGGTTCGGTGTGTCCTAGTTAGCGACAGGTTCGATCAGCCTTTAATAGGACGATTCCGAATCTGCTAGGGCCATCACCAAGAAAGAGTGATGCGCATCAAACAAAGCGATTTCCGCCTGAAAAAAGCCTGTTTTCGTGCACGCCGAACGCGTCAGCCATTGCGTCATTTACGGTCGCTTGTGACCCGCCCATGGCTGCGTCAATTCTCCCGCGCGCCCAGGGGGCGCGATTTCGCCTATCACGTCACATTTAGGGCGTCAATGAATTGGCGTTCAGAAAAATAATGAGACTTTCATCACAGTTGTGCATATACTTGCGTCACGGATTCAGGGAGAGGTACGTCCGAGTCCGGCCACAGGTGAGACGCAAGGATGGGTCTTGTTAGCCCGGCAGTGCTCCTTGCTTCCTCCTCTACTTCTCATCTCTTCAGTAGGGTTAGGTAAAAGCGAATGCACAAGATCAACCTCATTGCCGCTCTGATGCTGGCCGCCGCTCCGATGGCCGCCAACGCCGCCGACGGCACCATCACCTTCAATGGCAAGGTGACCGACAAGACCTGCACCATCTCGACCCCGGGCGGCAAGGACTTCGCCGTGACCCTGCCGACCGTGTCGAAGAACACCCTGGCTACCGCCGGTGCCGTTGCGGGCCGCACCCCGTTCGCCATCAACCTGACCAAGTGCAGCGCCGGCAACGTCGCCACCTACTTCGAGCCGGGTTCGACCGTCGACTTCAACAGCGGCCGCCTGGTCAACCAGGCCTCGGCCAACGCTGCCACCAACGTGCAGCTGCAGCTGCTGGGCTCGAACAACCAGTTCCTGCCGATCAAGGCTGCCGGCGCTGGCCTGGCCCAGACCAACTCGCAGTGGGTCACCGTCGGCACCGACGGCTCGGCCGACCTGAACTACTACGCTGAGTACTACGCCACTGCCGCCGCCACCCCGGGCGACGTCACCAGCAGCGTCAAGTACACGATCATCTACAACTGATCGTAGCCGTACCCGCATTGGCCGGCGTACGCGCCGGCCAGTGCTCCGCGGCCCCTGGCCACACCCCTCGAGCGTAGTACTTCCGATGAAAGCACTCTTTCCCCGGGCGCTGCTGCTGGCAGCGTTCACGCTGCCCCTCTGCCAGAACGCACTGGCCGGCGTGGTGGTCAATGGCACGCGGGTGATCTACCCGGCACAGGCGCGCGAAGTCACCGTGCAGGTGGACAACGTGGGCGACTCGCCCGCACTGGTCCAGGCCTGGATCGACAGTGGCGACGCCAACCAGACCGCCGATACCAGTGATGCTCCGTTCGTGCTGACGCCGCCGATCGCGCGCGTCGAGCCGGGCCGCAGCCAGGCGCTGCGCCTGATCTTCTCCGGCGCGCAGCTGCCGACCGATCGCGAGACGGTGTTCTGGCTCAACGTGCTGGATGTACCACCGTCGCCGGACAACGCCGACAGCGGCGAGCAGAATTACCTGCAGGTCGCGTTCCGTTCGCGCCTGAAGCTTTTCTACCGGCCGCAGGGCCTGAAGGGCGTCGCCAACGACGCACCGGCAGCGCTGCGCTGGACCCGCAATGGCGACCGCCTGCGGGTGGAAAACCCGAGCCCCTTCCACGTCACCCTGGCCGAAGTGCATGCCGTGACCGGCAGCAGTGAAAAGGCCGTCGAAGACAAGGGCGCGATGGTCGCGCCGAAGCAGAGCCTGGAGTTCGCCGCACCGGCGGGCACGCAGCAGGTGCGCTTCATCACCATCAATGATTACGGCGGCCGGGTCGAGCACACCGTCCGCCTCGACAGCACCGGGGGCTGAACGCGCCGCGCCGGCCATGGGCCTGCGCATCCCGCCACCGCCGCCGTGCGGCGAATTGAAGGAATGTCAGTGTGATCGGAAACAGATTGACATTGTCGATCCATCAGGCGCTTTGCCTGCTGGTTGTTGGCGCGGCCTGCCCAGGATGGGCGCTGGCGGCACCGGCCAATCTCGGCGAACAGGCGCTGATGGCGCAGAGTGGTGCGGCCAACGCGCGCGCACCGGAATCGGCCCAGTTCAATTCCAGCTTCCTGTCGGGCCAGGCCAAGCAGGTCGACCTGGCGGCCTTCAGCAACGGCAACCCGATGGTCGCCGGCAACTACCGTGTCGACGTCTACGTCAACGGTGCCTGGCAGGGCCGTCGTGACCTGCAGTTCAAGGCCGATGCACAGGGCCGTGTCGACGCCTGCCTGCCGCTGCCGATGCTGGAGGAAATGGGCGTGGACAGCGAGGCCGTGCTGCTGCAGCAGGACCCGACGCTGCCGACCGACACCACCAGCTGCGTGCCGGTGCAGCAGCGCATGGCCAATGCCTATGGTGTCTACGACAGCGGCAACCTGCGCTACGACCTCAGCATCCCGCAGGTGTTCCTGCGCCGCGAGGCGCGCGGCTACGTCAACCCGGCGCTGTGGGACCGTGGCATCAATGCCGGCTTCGTCGGCTACAGCTTCAATGCCATCGACAGCAACAGCCGTGTCGAAGGTGGCCAGCGCAACCGCAGTGCCTATCTCGGCCTCAATGCCGGCCTCAACCTGGGCGGCTGGCAGTTGCGCCACGACTCCAACCTGACCTGGTCCGAGGGTGACGGCCGCCATTGGCAGAGCATCGCCACCTACGCACAGCGCGGCATCCCGCAGGTGCGCGGCATGCTCACCATCGGTGAGGCCTACACCACCGGCGAACTGTTCGACTCGATCGGCTACCGCGGTGCCAGCCTGGCCAGTGACGACCGCATGCTGCCCGATTCGCTGCGTGGTTACGCGCCGGTCGTGCGCGGCATCGCCGAGACCAACGCACGCATCGAAGTGCGCCAGAACCAGCAGCTGATCTACTCCTCCACCGTTTCGCCGGGCAACTTCGTCATCGACGACCTGTACCCGACCGGCTACGGCGGCGACCTGGAAGTGAGCGTGATCGAGGCCGATGGCCGCCGCCGCGAATTCAAGGTGCCGTTCGGCTCGGTGCCGCAGATGCTGCGCGAAGGCGTGTCGCGTTACTCGCTGACCGCCGGCCAGGTGCGCAACAAGCTGCTGGCCGACGAACCCTGGCTGGTGCAGGGCACCTACCAGCGCGGCATCGGCAACCAGCTGACCCTGTACGGCGGCAGCGCGCTGAGCGATGGCTACCTGTCGCTGCTGTACGGTGTCGGCCTGTCCACGCGGGTCGGTGCCTTCGCGGCAGACGTCACCCATGCACGCACCTCGTTCGACCACTACGGCAGCCACACTGGCGCCAGCGTGCGCTTGAGCTACAGCAACATGATCGGCGAGACCGGCACCAACCTGACCCTGGCTGCCTACCGCTACTCGACCGAAGGTTTCTACAGCCTGCAGGATGCGCTGTATGGCCGTGACTCGGACAAGCGCGGCATCGATCCGACCACCCGTGGTCGCCAGCGCAGCCAGTTCCAGGTGACCTTGAACCAGCCGCTGGGCCGTCGCGGCGGTGCGCTGTACGTGACCGGTTCGGTGCGTGACTTCTATGACCGCTCCGGCACCTCCAAGCAGTACCAGGTGGGCTACAACAACGCCTGGCGTTCGGTTAACTACGGCTTCTCGGCGCTGCGCACCGAAGAAGGCGTGCTCGGCCGTTCCGACACCCAGTACCTGCTGTCGATGAGCGTGCCGCTGGGCCGGGGTACCCACCCGGTGTCGTTCAGTGCCGATCTCGGCGTGCGCGACCGCGGTGGCTACGACAACAGCCGCGTCGGCATCACCGGTTCGGCCGGCGTCGACAACAACTTCAGCTACGGCGTGGCCCTGTCCGATTCCCGCGAGGGCGGCACCACGGCGGTCGGCAATGCCGAATACCGCAGCCGCTACTCTGCGTTGAATGCCACCTACAGCCACTCGCGTGATTTCCGCCAGGCCTCGGTCGGTGCCAACGGCAGCGTGGTGGTGCATCCGGGCGGCTTCACTTTCACCCCGCAGCGGGGCGACACCATGGTGCTGGTCGAGGCACCGGGCGCGCGCGATGCGATCGTCAGCAACGCCCCGGGCCTGCGCGTCGATGGCCGCGGCTACGCCGTGGTGCCGTACGTGTCGCCGTACCGCCTCAACACCGTCACCCTCGATCCGCAGGGCATGGCCCACGACGTCGAGCTGGAAAGCACCAGCCAGTCGATCGCACCGTTCGCCGGTGCCATCAGCTACCTGCGCTTCGATACCCGCAAGGGCAACGCGTTGCTGATCCAGGTACGCAACCCGGATGGCCGCAGCATGCCGTTCGGTGCACAGGTCAAGGATGAGCAGGGCCAGCCGGTCGGCATGGTCAGCCAGGGCGGCCGCCTGTACGTGCGCAGTGAAAAGAACCAGGGCCGCCTGCTGGTGGAGTGGGGCGCCGGTGCCGACCAGCGCTGCACCATCGATTACCAGGTTCCGGCGGGCGCCGATGCGTCCAAGACCGGCTTCATCCCGCTGGAGGCAGCATGCCGATGATTTCTTCCCGTGGCCGCAAGGCTCTCACGGCCCTTGCACTGCTGGGCGGCGCGTTGCTGGCACAGCAGGCCAGCGCGTCGTGCCGCATCCAGTCCAGCTGGTTCACCGCGCAGGACGTGACCATGGACATGGGCCAGATCGTGATCCTGCCCAGCACGCCGGTCGGCGGCGTGATCAAGGAGATCAGCGAGCCGATCAACCAGCAAAACAGCGTGGCGCGCTGCGACTGGTCCGGTGGCCGTTCCATCGGCGAGTACGTCAACGCCGCGCAGAAGCGTCCGGTGGCCGGCTTCTCGAACGTCTATGAAACCGATGTGGCGGGCGTGGGCATCCGCCTGTACCGCGACTCCGGCGCGATCCAGACCTACTATCCGCACACCATCAACTTCGCCAGCAACGCCACCATCTCGCTGGTCGGAGGCACGTTCCGCATCCAGCTGATCAAGACAGCGGCACAGACCGGCTCGGGCGTGATCGCACCGAACGGTCGCTTCACCACGTACTACTTCGACGGTGATGGCGCCGGTCGCCCGGTGCTGACCTCCACCTTCAAGGGCTCGGGCACCACCGTGGTCAGCCCGACCTGCGAAGTGCAGGCCGGCAGCCGCAACATCGCCGTCGACTTCGGCAGCGTGCCCAACACCACCTTCACCGGTGTCGGTTCGCGCGCGGTCGACCGCGATTTCGAGATCCGCCTGAACTGCCAGGGCAGCAACGTCGCCGCCTACCAGAGCAAGATCGGCATCCGCCTCGATGCCGACCAGGACAGCTCGAACATGCCGGGCGTGCTGAAGCTCAGCGCGGCTGCCAACAGCGCCACCCGCATCGGCATCCAGATGGTCCAGCGCGATGGCACCACCGAGCGCGAAGTGCGCTTCGGCCAGACCATCAACGTCGGCACCACGGCGCCGGGGACCAGCGTCATGGCGCTGCCGCTGCGCGCGCGCTACGTGCAGACCCAGGCCGGCACGGTGGGCGCGGGTGTCGCGAACGGCCAGGCCACCTTCACCATCCAGTACGAGTAAGGCCGCCCGGGCGGCTGCCCCTGCGGGGTTCCGCCGCAACGTCGCCCGTCCCACGGGCGGCGTTGACTGCGTCTTGATCTCCCAACGATGAAGATCAGTGCCACGACGCACGTACCATCAATCGAATGTGATGGACGTCGCGAATTTGGAGTTTCCTCATGAGGTGACCGTCTCCTGCCTGCGGGCATTGGACGGTAACGCCGAAAGGATCCAGACGTGGCTACCGCTCCTGGCATTCTCCAGCACCGTCCTTCCGGAGCACCCCGGTGAAGGTCCTGTCGGTGTTCGGCACCCGACCGGAAGCAATCAAGATGGGGCCGCTGGTGCGCGCCCTGGCCCAGGCCGCGGACATCGAATCGGTGGTCTGCATCACCGGCCAGCACCGGGCGATGCTCGACCAGGTGATGTCGCTGTTCGAGATCACCGCCGACCATGACCTTGATGTCATGGTGCCCAACCAGACCCTCAATGGCCTGTGTTCCAGGCTGTTCGAGCGGCTTGACGCGCTCTACACGCAGGTCCGCCCGGATCGCGTGCTGGTGCACGGCGATACCACCACCGCGATGACCGCCGCTCTGGCCGCGTTCCACCACCGCATTCCGATCGGCCATGTCGAGGCCGGCCTGCGCACCGGCGACATCGACCGGCCATGGCCGGAGGAAATGAACCGGCGGGTGATCGACGTGGTCGGTCATCAGCTGTACGCACCCACTCCCGGCTCGCGCGCCAACCTGGCCCGTGAGCATCTGGGCGGGCAGATCCTGGTCACCGGCAACACCGTCATCGATGCCCTGCAGCAGACCGTGCAGCGCCTGGATGCCGATCCGGCACTGCGTGCCCAGGCTGACGAGCCCTTCCACATGCTCGACCCCGGGCGCCGCCTGCTGCTGGTCACCGGCCATCGCCGCGAGAGCTTCGGCCAGGGCTTCGAGGATATCTGCCGTGCGCTGGCCGAGCTGGCCCGACGGCCGGACCTGCAGGTGCTGTACCCGGTACACCTCAATCCGAACGTGCAGGGCCCGGTCAACGCACACCTGGGCAACCTCGACAACGTTCACCTGGTGCCGCCGCAGGACTACCTGCGCTTCGTGCGCCTGATGCAGCGCGCCGACGTCATCCTCACCGACTCCGGTGGCGTGCAGGAGGAAGCGCCGGCCCTGGCCAAGCCGGTGCTGGTGATGCGCGACGTCACCGAGCGCCCGGAGGCGGTCGAGGCCGGTGTGGTGACGCTGGTCGGAACCACGCCGTGGCGCATCGTCGAGGGGGTCAATGCGGCTCTGGCACAGCCACCGCAGCCGACCCACTTCGACCCCGATGCCAGTCCCTACGGTGATGGCCGCGCCAGCGCGCGCATCGTCGCCGCGCTGCGCGGCATGCCCCTTCCCGAGTTCACGCCCGGTCTCCGCAGTGGCGGTGCCGCCCAGCCCCTTCCGCATGAAGTGACGCCATGACCCTGACCGGCCGCTCCCCCCTGTTTGCCTCCGCCGCCGCGTTCGTGCTGTCGGGCGTGGTCGGTACTGCCCATGCCGCTGACACCGTCGCCGGCCAGTTCACCGAATGGAGCAGCGACAGCACGGTGAGCCGGCAGATGACCCTGCGCGAACTCGGCTTCCGCCAACCGCTGGTACTCAGTGGGCAGGAGAGCCAGCGCGAGGTCTACCTGCCGGTGCCGGCCGGTGTTGCCACCCGCGATGCGCAGCTGCAGCTCGATGGGCGCTATGTACGCGGCCACGCTGGGCGCACTTCAGGCCTGTGGTCGGTGGATGGCGATCCGATCGCCGCGCGTTCGATCACCGATGCCCAGGGCGATGCCAGCCAGCTGCTGGCCATCGATGGCGAACCCCGCCAGAACGGCTTTGTGCGGGTCGGTGTCGGCTGGTGGTCGATCGTGTCCGACTATCAATGTGCCGACCAGAGCGCGCCGGCCAATGTGCTGCGGTTGTCGCCGGATTCGCGCTTCAGCTACCGCTTCGATGGGCGTGCCGTGGATACCGTGGCCAAGGCCTGGGGCGCGCTGCCACCGCAGGTGCGCCTGCTGGTGGATGGCAAGGCGCTGCAGGCGCCAACCTATGATGCCGCCTGGCGCATTGGTACCGCGTTGCAGGCCGCCGGCAAGCAGGTGCAGGTGGTGGCGCTGCCCAAGGTCGGCGACAGCGTCGACCTGGCCGGCATCAGCATCCCGGCCAGCCTGCAGGGCGTGCCGGCCTACGCCGCACTGGCCACGGGCGAGCGCGCGCATGCGATCAAGGACCTGGCTGAAGTCGGCGCGCTGCTGTCGTTGCGTGACAGCGGACCGCTTGCCGCCGATGTGATGATCGGCAGCGATGCATTGCGCGCCGGCGTACGCGCGGCGATGGATGCGCTGGCCGCACAGGTCGGTGCGGCGGGCGCTGATGCGGGCACGGCGTTCGCCGCGTGGCGCGGCACCGGCATGGGCGGCCTGGAGAAGCCCGCCGCCAACACGTCGGTCAGCGTGGTGGCCGTGGCCGGGCGTCCGACGCTGGTGGTTGACCCGGCAGCGGCGGGCAAGGTCGCCGGGTTGTTCGCCGAACAGTGGCGCATCTATGCGCTGGGCCGCAGCCTGCAGGTCAGCGCAGCAGGTACGCCCAAACTTGACGGTGACCAGGTACTGCTGAGCCGGCTCGGAAACATCGCCGGGACCATGGATGTGGTGACCCGTGCCGACCGCAGTGCCAGCTTCGATCTGGGTGCGCTGTCGGCCGATGGCCGCCTGCCCGAGCAAGTGGTGATCGATGTCTCGGCGGCCCCCAACGCGGCCGGTCAGGGCGCAGTGGCCACGATCTACCTCAACGACTACCTGCTGGGCGGCAAGGTGCTGTCGGCCAACGGCCAACCGCAACGGCTGGTGGCCAGGATACCGGCCTACGCGCTGTCGGCGCGCAACGAGATCCGTGTCAGCTTCCTGCGCCAACCGGCACGCCCCTACTGCCACGATCCAGCCACCGGCTACCCGGTCTCGATCCTGCCCAGCAGCCACCTGACCTTGGCCAAGCGCTCGCTGGGCAATGATTTCGTCGGTGCCAGCAGCCAGCTGTCACGCGGCAACCAGGTATTCGTGCCCGGCGCGTGGCTGCAGGACGCGCCGGCCTCGCTGGGCAAGGTCATCGCGGTGGCCAGTGCAGTGGGCGCTTCGCCGGAGGCGTCGGAACTGAAGGTGGTCGACGCCGGTGCCGCGGTCAGCCCGGGCGCGCCATGGCTGGCCTTCGGCGTGGCACCGGCCGGTGTCGATGTGGCCGGCCTGAAGGACGGCCACCTGCGGGTCGGTGGCATGTCGCAACCGCTGCTGGATGTCAGCGGCCTGGATCACGCCGCGGTGGTGCAGGTGGGATCGTCCGGCGGCCAGTTGGGCGTTCTCTACAGCGACCTTGGCGCACAGGCACCGTCGTTCGGCGTGCCGTTCCGGTTGCTGCGCGGCGATCTGGCCGTGCTTGATGGCACTGATGTCGTGCGCGAATTCGACCGCCAGGATCCCTATGGCACGCGCCTCGCGCACGACGGCAATCCGCAATCGAAGTGGGAACGGCACATGGTCTGGTTGCTGCTGCTGGTCGGCGTGATCGTGTTCGCGCTGCTGGCCGCCCGCGTCACCCAGGTGCGCCGCCGCAAGTCCGCCAACACAGGGCACTGATCCGCCGTGGACGGTCTGTTCTGGAACATCCAGCTGGCCAACTACTACGCCGCTCTGGAAACCACGGCGGCGGCGGTGGCCGTGCTGATCCTGATCTCCAGCCTCGATGACCTGTTCATTGATGTCTGGTACTGGGTGCGCGAGAGCTGGCGCGCGCTGACCATCAAGCGCCGCGACGCGTACCGGCCACTGACCCAGGAAGACCTGCTGCAGCGGCCGGAACAGCCGCTGGCAATCATGGTGCCGGCGTGGATGGAGTACGACGTCATCGCGCAGATGGTCGAGAACATGATCAACGTGCTCGACTACCGCGAGTACGTCGTGTTCGTCGGCACCTATCCCAACGACCAGCAGACCATCGACGAAGTCGAGCGCATGCGCCGACGCTACAAGCGCCTGCGCCGCGTGGAGGTGCCGCATGACGGACCGACCAGCAAGGCCGACTGCCTGAACTGGCTGATCCTGGCGATCTTCGACTACGAGAAGCGCCACGACATCGAGTTCGCCGGGGTGGTCCTGCACGACAGCGAGGACGTGCTGCACCCGATGGAACTGCGCTTCTACAACTACCTGCTGCCGCGCAAGGACATGATCCAGCTGCCGGTCACCTCGCTGGACCGTGAGTGGTACGAACTGGTGGCCGGCGTCTACATGGACGAATTCGCCGAATGGCACGCCAAGGATCTGGTGGTGCGCGAGAGCGTGTCCGGGATGGTGCCGTCGGCCGGTGTTGGTACCTGCTTTTCGCGGCGTGCGCTGCTGGCGCTGAGCGCGCAGACCGACAACCAGCCCTTCAACACCGACAGCCTCACCGAAGATTACGACGTCGGTGCGCGGCTGGCAGCCATGGGCATGCAGTCGATCTTCGCCCGCTTCCCGGTGCAGTTCCGCGTGCGTCGGCCGTCATGGTTCGGCTGGGGGCCGGTGCGCGAGCGCACCCAGCAGATGGCGCTGTGCGTGCGTGAGTACTTCCCCGACAACTTCCGTGCCTCGTACCGGCAGAAGGCGCGCTGGGTGCTGGGCATCGGCCTGCAGAGCTGGGAGTCGCTGGGCTGGCGAGGCTCGCTGGCCACCAAGTACCTGCTGGCACGCGATCGCAAGGGCATCATCACCTCGTTCGTCAGCATCATCGCCTACCTCATCTTCCTGCAGCTGCTGCTGTTCTGGCTGTTGAAGATGACCGGGGTGTGGACGATGCAGTTCCCCAGCGTGTTCCAGGCCGGCACCTGGCAGATGAATGTCGCGCTGCTGACCACGGCGGCGCTGGCGACCCGCGTCGTGCAGCGCTTCTACTTCGTCAACCGTTTGTACGGCTGGGAGCATGCGCTGATGTCGATCCCGCGCATGGTGGTCGGCAACATGATCAACTTCATGGCCACCGCCCGTGCATGGAAGGTGTTCCTGGCCTACCTGCTGTTCGGCAAGCGCATGGTCTGGGACAAGACCATGCACGACTTCCCCGATGCGGCACAGCTGGTGCAGACCCGCAAGCAGCTCGGTGAACTGTTGACCACCTGGCAGGCGGTGGAACCGGAGCGGCTGCAGCAGGCGCTGGCGCAGCAGCATGCCGGCCGGCGGCAGCCGCTGGGCCGCATCCTGCTGACCCAGGGCTGGCTGGATGATGAAACCCTGGCCGAAGCCATCGCCTTCCAGGGCGATCTGCCGCGTGCGGTCATCGACGTCGATTACCTGCGCGCGGGCTCATTCCCGGTCAGCGCCGATGCCTGCGTGCAGTGGCGCATGCTGCCGCTACCGCCGCGGCAGCAGGAGACACTGCGGCTGGCCGTGGCCAGTCCATTGCCCGAAGACGCGCTGGCGTTGCTGAAGCAGGAAACCCACAGCGCGCACATCGAACAGAGCATCGCCCGCGAAAGCGAAATCAACGCAGGCCTGCGCCTGATCGGCGGCGACCAGCACTGGCAGCTGGACGACGTGCCTTTGCTGGGCGACCTGCTGGTGGAGATGCGCCTGATCGACCACGCGCGCTTCGAGATTGCACTGGATGCGTACAAGCCGCAGCGCGATGGCCGCATTGGCGATTACCTGGTCAAGCAGGGCATCACCACCGAGGAGGCCGTGGCCCAGGCCATGCAGGAGCAGCGCCGGCGTGCGGCCGCGCTGCAGTCCCCGCCTCCCGGAGCCTTGCCGGCATGAAGACCACGCTGCTGTCCACCGTCATTGCCGTGGCACTGGCCACGGCCGCCGCGCCGGCACAGGCGCTGGCGCAGGCCGATGCGCCGCTGCCGCTGTCCGGTGCGGCCTACCGCGTCGCCGAGCAGGCATTCGCCGCTTACGAGCGCGGCGACTATCAAGCGGCTTACCAGCAGTCCAGCGAAGCGATCCGGTTGCGCCCGGACGTGGTGCGGCTGCGCCTGCTGCAGATCTACGCGCTGCAGAAACTGGGCCGGCCGGCGGACGCGCAGCAGCAGGCGCGCCGTGCACTGGATGCCGGGATGAAGGATCCGGCCTTGCCGGCATTGGCCGCTGCCACCGCTGCGCGCAGCACGCCCCCGGATGCCAGGGGCGGGCGCGCACCCACCCCACCGCGCGCGGCCGGCAGCGGCGCAGACCGCGCCAGGCAGCAGGCCTACGCGCTGGCCACCGAGGCCTATGCTGCCTATGACGCCGGGCGCATGGGGGAAGCGGCCAGCAAGGCCGAGCAGGCCTTCCGCCAGCAGCCGAAGCAGGGCGCCTGGGCGATGCTGTGGGTGGCGGCGCTGGAAGCACAGCAACAGGCCGAACGGGCCGACGCGGCCATCGGCACGGCGCTGCAGCTGGGCGCACCGAACGTCGAGGAGCTGCGCGCGCGGCGCGTGGCGCTGGCCCGCCAGCGCGCGCTGCTGCAGGCCCAGCAGGCCTACCAGTCGCTGTCCACGCAGAACGATGCGGCGGCCGTCGCGCAGGCGCGGGCCGCCGTCGAACTGGCGCCGGATGTTGCTTCGTACCGGTTGCTGTTGATCACCGCGCAGCTGCAGCAGGGGCAGCTGGCCGACGCCGAGCGCAGCGCCGACCAGGCGCTGCAGGCCGACGGCGGGGATCTCAATGCCCGGCTGATGCGTGGTTATCTGCGCCAGCGCCAGGGCAAGACCCTGCTGGCCAATGAAGACTTCGACTTCGCACTGGCCGCGCCGGGGTCAACCATGCAGCAGCGCAACGTGCGCCTGCTGGCCGTGGATGCGGCCCTGGCTGCTGGGGACCGCACACGTGCGGCTGCACTGCTGGCGCCGCTGCAGGCGGCGTTGCCCACGGATGTGGGCGATGCACGCGCGCAGCAGCTTCTGCAGCAGGGCATCGAGCAGCGCGCCAGGGCGACCGGGTCCAGTCGCGAGCTTCCGCGCATGAGTGCGCAGACCTATCCGGCGCCATTCCAGCACTGCCAGCCTGCTGACACCGGTGGTGCCTGCACGCTGATGCCGGTCGACCTGCAGGGCGACGGTGGTGCCGCACAGCGTGCGTATGCGGCCTACGCGCGGCAGGACTACGCCGAGGCGATCGGCGAGGCGCGGCAGGCCGCGCAGCTCGCACCGGAGGACGCGAGCCTGCAGGGGTTGCTGACCACCACGCTGGCGGCAGGCAACCGCAGCCAGCAGGACGAAGCGCGGCTGCGCCTGGAGGCGACGCTGGCACAGCACCCTGATGACGCGGTGGCGCTGATGCAACGCGGCTACCTCAACCAGAAGGCCCGTGAACCGGCGCGCGCACTGGCCGACTTCCGTGCCGCCGAGGCCACCGGCAGGGCACCCAGGAGCGTGGTGATCGACCAGGCGTATGCGAGTGCGGCCAACGGCGATCATCCGCAGGCGGTGACGCTGCTGCGTAGCGCCATTGATCGCGCCGACGCCGGTGAGCTGCCTCTGGATGCGCATCAGCGCTACAACGTGCGCAATGCCATCGCCAACTATTCGCGCGAGTGGGGCGTGATCGTTTCGGCCGGCTTCCGCGGCGCGCGTCAGGCCGCGACCAATGTCGGCGGCGCTGCGATCAGTACGCCGGGCGATTCGGTGTTCAGCACGCTGGAGGCGTTCTGGCGACCCCCGGCGTTCAACGACCAGCATGGCACGCTGGAGCTCTACACCCGGCTGCTCAACACCCTGTACGACGAGGGCGGCACCTACGAATCGATCCGCGCGGTGGACCCGTGCACCGGCGAATCGACACCCGACGCACGTGCACGCGCCGACCGTCTCAGCCGTTCGCGTTCCACCACCGGCTGGCCGTCCACCATCGCCTCGTTCGGCCTGCGCTATGCCTTCGGCCAGACCGGCCTGAGCGCCGGCATCGAGCGCCGCCAGTTCCTCGGCAGTGCCACCCGTTCGGGTGATGTCTATCCGGCATCGGCGGCCGTGCAGTGCCGCCTGCAGCTGGCCCTGAACCCGCCACTGGAAGCCAGCACGCTGGCCCGCTACCGCCTGGCCAGCGGTTCTGGCGGCTGGATGTCCTACCTGACCTATGGCTATTACCACGGCACCGACCTGCGCACCGACGTCAACCAGTGGTGGATGGTCAGCGGCTACGCCCAGGGCGGTTACACCTGGGACGACAACAGCGCCCACTTCACGCTCGATGCGCTGGATGCCAACGGCACGCCGGTGCGGCGGATCGGCGATGCCCACGGGCGGTTGCATCGCGAGCAGTGGTTCGCTGCCGCTGAACTGCGTGCCGGGCGCAGCTTCCGCTTTGGCGCCGGGCAGACCCACTGGGTGGCCACGCCGTATGTGGTGGTGGGGGCGGACTGGCTGGACCAGCGCTCGCGCGTTCGCGACATCCGTTACCCGCTGTTCCCGGCGCAGTCGTTCGCGCTCAACGATACGCAGCGCAGCTGGTCACTCGGCGCAGGACCGGGCGTGGGCGTGCGCTACTGGTTCCGCGAGGACCACTACAACACCCCGCGTTCCTACCTGGACCTGACCGTGCAGTACCGCTTCGCGATCGGCGGCGGAGATACACAGCGCGCCAAGGGCCTGTTCGCCACCGCCATCCTCTATTACTGAGGCAGCCCCCACCGCCGCCGCAGCGCCGCCGCCTGCGGCGTGTCCTGGGTCAGCCACGGCTCCAGCGCATAGACCAGCACGTGCTGCGCACCGCTGTCGCGTGCCCACGCCAGCTGCCGTTGGATCCGTGCGGCATCGGCAGTCTCGCCCTTGAACCCGCTGCCATCAGCGGCGTTGCCGGGCAGTTCGCGGAACAGCTCGACGATGGCATCGAAGCCGATGTCGTGCGCGTGGAAATGATCGAGCAACGGCTGAAGCTGCTGCACGTTGCCGGCGCCGGCAACGCCCACGCCGTCCTGCACCATCGGTCGCAGCGTGGCGTTGGCCAATATCGCCTGCCATAGCGTGACCAGGTCGCCATCGGACTGCAGGCGGCTGAAGTAAAAGGAGATCGCGCAGTCACCGCCGCGCGCGCCGGTGGCGTCTGCCAGCCCGTGCAACCATTGCGCCAGCCATTGCTGGCGGGCCGGATCGGCCCAGTGGTACTGCTCCAGTTCGTAGGGCAGATACCAGCCCCCGAAGGCCGGCTGCTCGGCCCACGGCGCCTGTGCCAACCAGCTGCGCGCGTGCGCCAGGCTGTCGGCCAGGAACGCCTGCAGCGTGGCGTCGTCGGCGCCGATGGCCTGCCACCAGCGTTGCTGGAAGGGCAGGCCAACGCGGATGCGGATGTCGTTCTCGCGGGCCGCAGTGAACAGCTGCTGCAGGCTGCCGTCGGGCAGCGACCAGTCGCCATCACTGCCACCGACGATGCCGGTCCATTGCAGCACCAGCTGCCGGCAGCCCAACGCATGGGCCAGCTTCAACGAGCGTTGCCAGTCGACCAGGCCCCATAGCAGATGGCTGCGCCACGGTTGCAGGAAGGTGCCGTCGACCTGCACCGGCGGCGAACAACCGGGCAGGGTGGCGAGCGTAGCGGCCAACGGCGCCAGCACTGCCGCGCGCAACAGGCGGCGGCGCAACGGCGAAGACGGATCTGCGGGAAGGACGGGCGCAACCATGCCCGCATCATCCCAGAGCACCGTGCGCAGCAGGTGAACCCAGCGACTGGTAGTGCCGGCCGCTGGCCGGCATCGCGCCCCGGGTGGCAGGTGAATCACCACCTGGTAGTGCCGGCCGCTGGCCGGCATCGCCCCCCGATTATTCCAACGCGTAGCGCAGCGCGAACAACACCGCCACCAGCCACACCGCCGGATGCACCTCGCGCCAGCGCCCGGTGCCTGCCTTCAGCGCCGCATACGCGATGAAGCCGAATGCCAGGCCGTTGGCGATCGAATAGGTGAACGGCATCGCCAGTGCACACAGCGCGGCCGGCACCGATTCAGTCAGGTCGCTCCAGTCCACTTCCACCAGTTCGCGCAGCATCAGGCCGGCCACGAACAGCAAGGCGGGTGCGGTGGCATAGCTGGGCACCATTGCCGCCAGTGGCGAGAACAGCAACGCGGCCAGGAACAGTGCCGACACCACCAGAGCAGTCAGGCCGGTACGCCCGCCCACCTGCACGCCCGAAGCGCTCTCGGCGAAGGCCGTGGTGCTGCTGGTGCCCAGCAGCGAACCGGCGACGATCGCCGTGCTGTCGGCCAGCAACGCGCGGCCGAAGCGCTTCTGCGCGCCCGGCAGCTTCAACAGGCCGGCGCGGCCGACCACGCCGTACAGGGTGCCGGTGGCATCGAACACTTCCACCAGCACGAACACCAGCACCACCTGCAGCAGCACCGCGATCGGTGCGCCGCCGTCATGGTGCAGCAGGCCCGGCAGGTCCAGCTGCAGGAAAGTCGGTGCCAGGCTCGGCGGCAGCGAAACCAGGCCCTGGTACTGCACGTCGCCCAATGCCCAGCCCGCACCGGTCACCGCCAGGATGCCGATCAGGATCGCGCCGCGGATCCGGCGTGCTTCCAGCACTGCGATCAACAGGAAACCGGCCAGCGCCAGCAGTGGCGGCGCCGTGTTCAAGGGGCCCAGCGCCACCAGCGTGTCTTCGTTGCCGACGATCACGCCGGATTTCTGCAGCGCGATGATCGCCAGGAACAGGCCGATGCCGGCCACGATCGCCGAGCGCAGCGACGAAGGAATGCCCGACACCAGCCATGCCCGCACACCGGACAGCGACAGCACCAGGAACACCAGGCCGGAGATGAACACCGCCCCTAGCGCCTGCTGCCACGGCAGACCGGCAGCGCCGACCACGGTGAACGCGAAGAATGCGTTCAGGCCCATCCCCGGTGCCATGCCCACCGGGAAGTTGGCCGCCAGCGCCATCACCGCCGAACCCAGCGCAGCGGCCAGGCAGGTGGCCACGAACACCGCACCCGCATCCATGCCGGTGGTGCCGAGGATTTCCGGGTTGACGAAGACGATGTAGGACATCGTCAGGAAGGTGGTGACACCGGCCAGCAGCTCGGTACGCACGGTGGTGCCGTGCTGCTGCAGCTGGAACATGCGCTCGAACAGGGACATGGGGGCGCTCATTGGTAGATGCCGGCCGCTGGCCGGCATGCATGGACCGGGTGTGATGGGTACCGACCCCTGGTCGGTACATTTCGAGTCACGACCAACGGTCGTGACCCACCAGAAGGAGAAAGGCCGCGCGAGCGCGGCCTTTCCGGTTGCCTTACTTCAGCGCCTTGAAGCGCAGGCGCTTCGGCGCAGCGTCGTCGCCCATGCGGCGCTTCTTGTCTTCCTCGTACTCGCGGTAGTTGCCCTGGAAGAATTCCACGTGCGAGTCGCCTTCGAAAGCGATGATGTGCGTGGCGATGCGGTCCAGGAACCAGCGGTCGTGCGAGATCACGAAGGTGTTGCCCGGGAACTCCAGCAGCGCGTCTTCCAGCGCACGCAGGGTTTCGATGTCCAGGTCGTTGGACGGTTCGTCGAGCAGCAGCACGTTGCCACCCTGCAGCAGGGTCTTGGCCATGTGCAGGCGGCCACGCTCACCACCGGACAGCGAGCCGACCATCTTCTGCTGGTCCTGGCCCTTGAAGTTGAAGCGGCCGATGTAGGCGCGCGACTGGATCTCGATGCCGTTGATGTTGAGGATGTCCAGGCCACCGGCGATTTCCTGGAAGACGTTGTGGTTGCCTTCCAGCTTGTCGCGGCTCTGGTCCACGTAGGACAGCTGCACGGTCGGGCCGATCACGATCTCGCCCGAATCCGGCTTTTCCTGGCCGGTGATCATCTTGAACAGGGTCGACTTGCCGGCGCCGTTCGGGCCGATGATGCCGACGATCGCGCCCGGCGGAATCAGCATCGACAGGTTGTCGATCAGCAGGCGGTCGCCGAACTTCTTGGAGACGTTCTTGAACTCCATCACCATGTTGCCCAGGCGCTCGCCCGGCGGGATGAAGATCTCGTTGGTCTCGTTGCGCTTCTGGTAGTCCTGCGACTGCAGCTCTTCCAGGCGGGCCAGACGGGCCTTGCCCTTGGAACGGCCGCCCTTGGCGTTCTGGCGCGACCATTCCAGTTCCTTCTGGATCGCCTTCTGGCGGGCCTTTTCCTGGTTTTCTTCTTGCTTCAGGCGTTCATCCTTCTGCACCAGCCATTCGGTGTAGTTGCCCTTCCACGGAATGCCGCGGCCGCGGTCCAGTTCCAGGATCCACTCGGCGGCGTTGTCCAGGAAGTAGCGATCGTGGGTGACGGCCACCACGGTGCCGGTGTAGCGCGCCAGGAACTGCTCCAGCCATTCCACCGACTCGGCGTCGAGGTGGTTGGTCGGTTCGTCCAGCAGCAGCATGTCCGGCTTCTGCAGCAGCAGGCGGCACAGTGCCACGCGGCGCTTTTCACCGCCGGACAGGTTGGCGATCTTGGCATCCCACGGCGGCAGGCGCAGCGCATCGGCAGCCACGTCCAGCTGGTTTTCCAGGGTGTGCGCATCACCGGCGGCCAGGATCGCCTCCAGGCGCTCCTGCTCCTTGGCCAATGCGTCGAAGTCGGCGCCTTCCTCGGCGTAGGCGGCGTACACCGCCTCCAGCGCGGCCTGGGCCTGCAGCACTTCGCCCACGCCTTCCTCGACCGACTCGCGCACGGTCTTGTTCGGGTCCAGTTCCGGTTCCTGCGCCAGGTAACCGACCTTGATGCCGGGCTGCGGACGGGCTTCGCCCTCGAAATCGGTGTCCACGCCGGCCATGATCTTCAGCACGGTGGACTTGCCGGCGCCGTTCAGGCCCAGCAGGCCGATCTTGGCGCCCGGGAAGAAGGACAGCGAGATGTCCTTGATGATCTGCCGCTTGGGCGGGACCACCTTGGACACGCGGTTCATGGTGTAGATGTATTGCGAGGACATGAGGTCTCCGTAGGCGCGGCCCTGCGCCCGGCCCATCACGGGAACATCCCGTTGTGGCAGCGGGCACAGACTGGAAAGGAATACCGCCAATTATAGCCGGAACCGGTTCCGGGCCGCGCCGGGCAGGCGCCGTCGGCTGGCCGTGGGCTGAATACTGCGTCACAGTCCTGCAGCGGGAAGCGTTTCCAGCCGGAAACGGTTCAGATCGGGTGCGCAATATGGGCTCACCACCACCCAAGCAGAGGTCTGACATGCGCATCAATCGAGTAATGGCCAGCGCCGTGGCCTCTGTGCTGGCGCTCGGCGCGGTGGCCCCCGCCTTCGCCGACAACGACCACCGCCGCGGCCATGACCGCCGCGAGTGGCGCGAGGACCGTCGCGAATGGCGACAGGACCGCCGTGACTGGGAACGCGATCGCCGCGAGGCCCGGCGCGACTGGGAGCGCGACCGCCGCGACTGGCACCGCGACCACGACCGCTACTACCGTCCGGCCCCGCCGCCGCCGCGCGTGGTCTACCGCCCGGCCTACGGCCCGGGCTACGGCTGGAAGGTCGGCCACCGCTACCGCGACTACTACCGCGGCCCGATCTATGTGGTGAACGACTACCCGCGCTACCACCTGCGCCGCCCGCCATATGGGCACCACTGGATCCGCGACGACCGCGGCAACATGCTGCTGGTGGCGGTGGCGACCGGCATCATCGCCGACTACATCATCAACAGTCGCTGAGGATCGCGGCCGGGGTCGGATCCCTTTCCAACGGAAAGGGCTCCGCCCCCACAACATCCCTCGAAACCATACGGGGCCGGATTCCTTCGGGAGTGCCGGCCCCGGCCTTTTCGGCCCCGGCAGGCCGGTGCGGGGCTACAATCAGGGGCTGAGCCGTACCCCTTTCCCTGCCTGCTGGAGTACCCGATGTTCCCGCGTGACGTCCGCATCGAAACCTACGATCCCGAACTGGCCAAGGCCATCGCCGCTGAGACCCAGCGCCAGGAAGACCACGTCGAGCTGATCGCCAGCGAGAACTACACCAGCCCGGCGGTGATGGAAGCCCAGGGCAGCCAGCTGACCAACAAGTACGCCGAAGGTTACCCGGGCAAGCGCTACTACGGTGGCTGCGAATACGTGGACATTGCCGAGCAGCTGGCGATCGACCGCCTCAAGCAGCTGTTTGGTGCCGACTACGCCAACGTGCAGCCGCACAGCGGCTCGCAGGCCAACCAGGCCGTGTACTTCGCCCTGCTGCAGCCGGGTGACACCATCCTCGGCATGAGCCTGGCCCACGGCGGCCACCTCACCCACGGTGCCAAGGTGAATGCCTCGGGCAAGCTGTTCAACGCCGTGCAGTACGGCGTGAACGACCAGGGCCTGATCGATTACGACGAAGTCGAGCGCCTGGCCCTGGAGCACAAGCCGAAGATGGTCGTTGCCGGCTTCTCGGCCTATTCGCAGGTGATCGACTGGGCGCGCTTCCGCGCCATCGCCGACAAGGTCGGTGCCTACCTGTTCGTCGACATGGCCCACGTGGCCGGCCTGGTCGCCGCTGGCGTCTACCCGAGCCCGCTGGAACACGCCCACGTGGTGACCTCCACCACCCACAAGACCCTGCGCGGCCCGCGTGGCGGCATCATCATCGCCAAGGGCGCCGACGAAGACCTGGTCAAGAAGCTGCAGTCGATCGTGTTCCCGGGCATCCAGGGCGGTCCGCTCATGCACGTCATCGCCGGCAAGGCCGTGGCCTTCAAGGAAGCGCTGGAACCGGCCTTCAGGACCTACCAGCAGCAGGTGGTGAAGAACGCCCAGGCGATGGCCAACACGCTCATCGCGCGCGGCTACAAGATCGTCTCCGGCGGCACCCAGAACCACCTCATGCTGGTGGACATGATCGGCAAGGACGTGTCCGGCAAGGACGCGGAAGCCGCGCTGGGCAAGGCCCACATCACCGTCAACAAGAACTCGGTGCCGAACGACCCGCGTTCGCCGTTCGTGACCTCGGGCCTGCGCCTGGGTACCCCGGCGGTGACCACCCGTGGTTACGTCGAACAGGACTGCGTGGACCTGGCCAACTGGATTGCCGACGTGCTCGATGCACCGAACGACGACGCTGTCATTGCCCGCGTGCGCGACGCCGTCAGCGCGCAGTGCCGCAAGTACCCGGTCTACGGCTGATCGAAACAGGGGTCGGATCCCTTCCCGCAGGGCAGGGCTCTGACCCCGGCATTGCAGCGATCGCGCATGGATGAGCGCCGCCTCAAATACCTGTACGCCACCCTGGCCGTGCTGTTCGGCCTGCCCAGCCTGGTGGCCGGCGGCTTTGCCGCACTGATGCTGCTGCTGACGGGGCTGGGCCAGTTCGGCCATGGCACGCTGGCTGCGGTGACCGTGATGCCGCTGTGGGGCCTGGCCGGCATTGCCGGCTGCCTGGCTTGGTTGTGGCTCAGCGCCGGGTATCTGCTGCAGGGGCGTGCCGGGCTGCAGGTGCATCGCCTCTGGTGGTGGATGCTGCTGGCCGGCGGTCTTGCCGCCGTGCCCCCGCTGGGGCTGGCGCTGTGGTGGAGCAGCACCGTCCACGCCGAAGGCATCGCCCTGCTGCTGTTGGGCCCGTCGATGCTGGTGCCGGCTGCGATGCTGGTGTGGATCAAGCGCCGGGCATGACGTGGCCCATGGAAGGACATCGAACGCATGGATGAGCGCCTGCACAAGCGCTGGATGGCGATCGCCGGCCTGCTGGTGGGCCTGCCCACCGTGGCGGCAGGCGGCACGGGTGCCGTGCTGGGGCTGATGGCCGTATGGGACGGCAAGTACCTGACAGGCGACGAGTACACGCTGTTGCTGCTGTGGTCGTCGGCCGGCATCATCGGCCTGCTGTCGTGGCTGTGGCTGAGCGGGCTGTTCCTGTGGCGCGGTGTTGCCGGCCTTCGCCAATCACCGGTCATGGCCTGGGTCGGCCTGGCGTTGGGTGGCTTGGCCGCGTCGGGCGTGGTCGTCGCCACGCTGTACTCCACGATCAGCAATGGCGAGATCTCGACATTGGGCTTCCTCGGGTTTGGCCCGCCGCTACTGGTGATGTCCGGGCACTTGGCGTGGCTGCGCTGGGCACGCATGGCATCGCCGCCACCCGCACCCGGTTGAGCCGGGCATCCGAACTCGCCGGACACGCCGGGTAGCCAGAATGCAGGCGCTTCCGCGCAGGCAGCATTTGCTGCGGCGCCCTTTCTCAGGTACCTTTGCGACGCTGCCATGACCATGGCAATTGCTCCCTGAGCCAGGCGTTCCATGCATTGCCCCTTCTGCCAACATGCCGATACCCGGGTCATCGACTCGCGCGTCTCTGAAGACGGCGCGACGATTCGCCGTCGGCGGGAATGCGAAGCCTGCGGCGAGCGCTTCAGCACCCTGGAAACGGTCGAGCTGAAGCTGCCGGCCATCGTCAAGAGCGATGGCACCCGTGAAGCGTTCGACCAGCGCAAGGTCCGCGCGGGGTTCGATCGCGCGCTGCAGAAGCGCGCGGTGCCCGAAGAAAAGATCGAAGCAGCGGTACGTGCGGTGGTGCACCAGCTGCGTATCAGCGGCGAGCGCGAAGTGCCCTCGATCAAGGTTGGCGAGTTCGTCATGAACGAACTGCGCAAGCTCGACCACGTGGGCTACGTGCGCTTCGCTTCGGTGTACCGCAGCTTCGAGGACGTGGCCGATTTCCGCGAGGAGATCGAGAAGCTCGAGCGCGAGCTGCCGGCCAGTACCGAACAGCTGCAGCTGCTGGGCGATGTGATTGCCCTGACCAAGAAAAAGAAAGGCTGACTGCCTCTGCCTTGGGGGTGCCAACCTTGGGGGGCCCGGTGGCCGCATTCACTGGTGGGTGCCAACCGTTGGTTGGCACTGACGGCATGGATCCACACCGGCGGCGTTACCATGGCCGCATGACCACCCCGTTCTCCGCCCTCGACCACCTGCACATGGCCAACGCGCTGCGCCTGGCCGTGCGCGCTGCCTACACCACCCGTCCCAACCCGATGGTCGGCTGCGTCATCGCCCATGGCGAACGCGTGGTCGGGCAGGGCTGGCACCAGCGCGCCGGTGGCCCGCATGCGGAAGTGTTCGCGCTGCGCGAGGCCGGCAGCGACGCCCGCGGTGCCACCGCCTACGTCACCCTGGAGCCCTGCGCCCACTACGGGCGCACGCCGCCGTGTGCGCTGGCACTGATCGAAGCGGGCGTGTCGCGAGTGGTCGCGGCGATGCGCGATCCGTTCCCCAAGGTCGATGGCGGTGGCTTCGATCTGCTGCGCAATGCCGGCATCGAAGTTGTCGAAGGGCTGATGGCGGCACAGGCGCGCGAGCTCAACAAGGGTTACCTGTCGCGCGTGGAGCGCAATCGCCCATGGCTGCGGGTGAAGCTGGCCGCCAGCCTCGATGGCCGCACCGCGATGGCCGATGGCAGCTCCAAGTGGATTACCGGGCCGGCCGCGCGCGAAGACGTGCAGCACTGGCGCGCACGTGCGGGTGCAATCCTGACCGGCGCCGACACCGTGATTGCCGACGACCCGATGCTGACCGTGCGCCTGGCCGATACCGAGGTGATGCCACCGCTGCGCGTGGTGCTTGATTCGCGCCTGCGTTCGCTCGAATGCAGCCGCGTGCGCGAAGGCGGGGCCCCGACGCTGTACCTGCACGATGCGGCGGTGAGCGCGCCGGATGCGGCCGACGCCGAATTCGCCAGCGTGCCCAGCGCAGAGGGACGGTTGGATCTGGGCGCGGTGCTGGCCCTGCTGGCCGAACGCGGCATCAACGAAGTGCATACCGAAGCCGGCGCGACGCTGGCCGGTGCCTTGCTGCGCGGCGGCTGGGTGGACGAGCTGCTGCTGTACCAGGCCCCCACACTGCTGGGCGACGGCGGACGCCCGTTGCTGACCGGCCTCGGCATCGATGCCATGGACCAGCAGCGCCGCCTGCGGGTGGTTGACCAGCGCCAGGTCGGCGAGGACATCAGGCTGCTGCTGCGGCCGTGAGGGAATGGCGGTATCTCCGGCGTCTTCAGGTGCCCTCGTCCTCGTCTTCGTAGGCGGGGCACTGTTCTTTCCACTGCTGCTTCCACAGCACGTGCAGGTCGCGGCAGTAGGCACTGAACGCTTCCCCCGCCAGCTCTGTCGACTTCGACCGTAGTCTGCGGCGGCTGATGCCGTCGTCGTACTCGTCCGGCAGGACCGTCGGTGCACATCGATCGTGGTACTGCAGGAAGGCGCGGCAGTCGTCGTTCTCGCTCAGCTGTGCATCGATGTCCCTGTCACGTAGCTGGTTCGACTCGAAGGCAACCGATGGACGGACGATGAAGGTCTTGGGTCTGTACGCTTCGGCCTGCCCACTCACCATCAGCGCCAGCAGCATGACGGTAGTCGACGTCGTACGATGTTTCATGCGGTTGCCCCGGTGGAAGAGGGCAACAGCATTGACCATGCGGGCCGCGCAAGGCCATGCAACGGTTCTGAAAGTGCGCTCGCCGTTGCCGCAGGTAACGATGAGCCGAGCGTGGACCCGGCTCTAGCTCGCGCTTACGCGCATTCGTCGGTCCACATCATTTCGGCGATCGGGCGCAGCGCCTTGCACTCCTGCGTCATCTCATCGGCTGACTTCACCTGCGCCTTGGCCTTCAGTTCCTCGGCCATCGCATCCACGCCGCTGATCTGGTCCGGCGCGATCTTCGCCACGCAGGCGCGGTGCTGCTGCAGCAGCAAGTCGCAGCCCGGTACGCCGGTTACTTTCGGCGCGCTGGCGGCCTGTGCATCCTGCATCCAGTCCTCGAACGGCGCCAGCGCACCGGCTACGGTGCCCACCAGATCGTCAAAATTACCGCTGTACCAGTAGCCGTTGTCCTTGGCCGGGTACAGGGTGAAGGTGCCGTTGACCGGCACGCGCATGCCACTCAGCAGTGCCTGGGTATAGGCATCGGTGAACTGCTTGCGCGCGGCCGGGCTGGCATCGTCGGCCAGGCTGGCGGCGAACAGCGGGCGGACCTTGCCCAGGTCGGGCACCTGGCAGCTGTAGCTGATCCGCGCCAGCTTCTGGTCTTCAACGTATTCGTTGTCTTCGATCACGCTCTTGGTCGCGCGGCACTTCGAATCGCGCAGCGCCTTGGCATACAGCGCTTCGGTGCCCGCAGCGTCGACCTTGGCGCCGGTGCTGGCCAGTACCGTCTGCCAGGGTTCGGCCAAGGCCTTGGCCAGCGCACCCGGGTTGGGGGTCACGGCATCCTGGCCCTCGAACGCCGGCTTCAGTGCGTCGTTGAGCGTGCGCGTGGCGGTGGCATCGTCCTCCAGCAGCACGCGCGCATACAGGTCGAAGGCCTGCTCGGGTGCCAGTTGGGCCGGTGCAGCGCTGGCAATCAGCGGGGCGCACAGCAGCACGCTGGCCAGAAGGGTACGGGTGGGGGTCTTCATGACGGCGTTTTACTGTTCCAGAGGCGCGCAAGCCTAGCGCATCTACCCACACTTTCGATGGCGCGATGCAGCCAGGTGACGGTGTGCAGCGGACAAAAAACGGGCCCCTTGCGGGGCCCGTTCGATCGCACGACGAGGAGCGATCGTTGGATCAGAAGCTGGCGCGGACGCCGGCCGAGTACTGGGTGACGTCGCGGTAGCCGGAGATCTCGCCCACCAGACCCCAGGTCCTGGTGAAGTTGATCTGGCCGCCGACGGTGCCGACCCAGGTGCCCTTGAAGTTGTTGCCGCCGTCCATGTAACCGGCCTTGACCCAACCTTCGGTCATGCGCGACGGCTTGCCACGGATGCCCATGGTGACGCGGCCCAGGTTGGTGTGGTCCTTCTGGCTGAAACGCAGGCCGTCGTAGCGGACGGTGGCTTCGGCGTTCTGGCGCACCCATGCGGCATCGGCGGTGAAGTCCAGGCGGTCGGTCCAAGGCATGTGGTAGCCGATGCCGAGCTCCGGCTGGTTCAGTTCCAGCTTCAGCGAATCATTGCCGTAGTGATTGGTCTTGCTGGTGCGCGACCAGCCACCGAACACGTAGACCTGTTCGGCGATGGCCACGGAGCCACGCAGGTAGCCGCCGTCGACCTTGGGGTCGTCCAGTGCGTTGTCGTCAACCTTGACCTGCGTCCAACCGCCTTCGACGTAGGTGTAGCTCAGGGCGTCGGCCGAGGCCGAGAGCGGGGCGGCGGCCAGCAGGGCGGCCACGATCAGCATCTTGCGCATGGGAATTCCTGTGAATTTCAGTCCATTGGCGGGCCAGCCCTCTCGGCTACCCGTGGGCGACCTCATGTCGTCCGCTGCGAATTTTAATGAAAGTTTTACAAATTGCGAGCGACGGCCGTCACAGCTGTGGCATCCAGCCCCGTTCAGCCCGGGCTGGTACACTGGCCACGCCGGTTCGCCGGTACACAAACGTCTTCAGGGCGGGGTGCGATTCCCCACCGGCGGTAGGTGCGCAAGCACGAGCCCGCGAGCGCCCCGGTCCATGGCCGGGGGTCAGCAGATCCGGTCCAATGCCGGAGCCGACGGTCATAGTCCGGATGAAAGAAGACGGTGCCACAGGGCCTTTGCGGCCCTGCGCCCGCCTGTTTGCCTTGCGGCGTTTTTCGCTCACTTTCCGCGGAGAACGTTTCTTGTTTACTGGAATCATCGAAGGCGTCGGCCGTCTGGCCGCACGCGAAGCCATCGGCGGCGATGTCCGCTTCACCTTCAACGTCGGCAACCTGCCGTTCGAACACGTGCAGATGGGCGAGAGCATCGCCATCAACGGTGTCTGCCTCACCGTCATCGCATTCGACGCCAGCAGCTTCCAGGCCGATGCCTCCACCGAGACCCTCGGCCTGACCACGCTCGGCGAGCTGGCTGAAGGGGCCGTCATCAACCTCGAACGCGCCATGCGCCCGACCGACCGCCTCGGCGGCCACCTGGTCAGCGGCCACGTCGATGGCCTCGGCCAGGTCCTGTCCATCCACGAAGATGCACGTGCCCAGCGCTGGCGTTTTGCCGCGCCGGCCGCGCTGCGCCGCTACATCGCCAAGAAGGGCTCGATCTGCGTGGACGGCGTCAGCCTCACCGTCAACGAAGTGGACGATGAGGGTTTTGAAGTCGCCCTGATCCCCCACACGGTGGCCAATACCGCCTTCTCCGCCACCGGCGTGGGCAACGCGGTCAATCTGGAAATCGATCTGGTCGCCCGTTACGTGGAGCGGCTGATCAGCGTGCCGACCAACGGTCAGCACCCCCAGGGAGACGTCGCATGAATTTCGCCCCGATCCCGGAAATCCTGGAAGACATCCGCCAGGGCCGCATGGTGGTCATCGTCGATGACGAAGACCGCGAGAACGAAGGCGACCTGATCATGGCCGCCGAGCTGGTCAAGGCAAGTGACATCAACTTCATGGTCACCCACGGCCGCGGCCTGGTGTGCCTGCCGCTGACCCGCACCCGCGCCGCCGACCTCGGCCTGGCGCCGATGGTGCAGGCCAATACCGCGCAGTTCCAGACCAACTTCACGGTCAGTATCGAGGCCGCCGAGGGCGTCACCACCGGCATTTCGGCACATGACCGCGCGCACACCATCCGCACCGCGGTGAAGCCCAACGCCAAGCCGTCGGACCTGCACCAGCCGGGCCACATCTTCCCGCTGATCGCCCAGCCGGGCGGCGTGCTGACCCGCGCCGGCCACACCGAAGCCGGCGTTGACCTGGCCATGCTGGCCGGGCTGGAGCCGGCTGGCGTGCTGGTGGAGATCCTGAACCCGGATGGCAGCATGGCGCGCCGCCCGGAGCTGGAAGTGTTCGCCCGCGAGCACGGCCTGAGGATGGGCTCCATCGCCGACCTGATCGCCTACCGCCTGGCCACCGAAAAGACCGTTGAACGTGTCGACGAGCGCGAGATCGACACCGAATTCGGCCCGTTCAAGCTGGTGACCTACCGCGACCGCATCGCCCACGACCTGCATTTCGCTCTGGTCCGCGGCACCCCGGACGCGGACACCCCGACCCTGGTACGTGTGCAGGTGGAAAACCCGCTGGCCGACCTGCTGCACTGGCGCCGTGACGACTTCGGCGTGGCGGCCACCGATGCCCTGCGTGCGATCGATGCCGAAGGCGCGGGCGTGATGGTGGTGCTGTCGGCCCCACGCGACGGCGAAGCCCTGCTGGCCCGCCTGCGCCAGCAGCCGGCACCGGTGGTGCCGGGCAAGGACAAGGATGTGGGCCAGTGGCGCCGCAACGGTGCCGGCGCACAGATCCTGTCCGACCTGGGCCTGGGCAAGCTGCGCGTGCTGGGCACCCCGCGCCGCCAGATCGGCCTGGCCGGGTACGGCCTGGAAGTGGTGGAGACGGTCACCCTGTAATGGGTAGTGCCGGCCGCTGGCCGGCAACCGCATTCCCTGGGATTGCCGGCCAGCGGCCGGCACTACCGGTGGGTGCCGACCATGCCCTACCTCGGGTGGGTGCCGACCGTTGGTCGGCACAGCCCTGGGCCTCCGCCAGCCACGGCCGGGGCCCATCCACGCTAGAATTACCCCCTTATCGAGTCCCCAAGCCGCATATGAGCCACTTCGAAGGCGATCTTCGCACTCCCGAATCGGCGCGCTTCGCCATCCTGGCCAGCCGCTGGAATGCCCGCATCACCGACACGCTGGTCGCTGGCGCCCGCCAGAGCCTGGCCGGCAACGGCATCACCGAAGCCAACATCGACGTGATCCGCGTGCCGGGTGCCTGGGAGCTGCCGCTGGTGGCCGCGCGCCTGGCCGCCGCCCACGAACACGCCGCCATCCTCACCCTGGGTTGCGTGATCCGTGGCGATACCCGTCATTACGAACACGTGGCCGACCGCTGCGCCGAGGGCCTGATGCGCGTGCAGCTGGATTTCGGCGTGCCGGTGCTGAACGGCGTGCTGGCGGTGGAACGCGTTGAAGACGCCGAGGCCCGCGCAGGCGGCAGCCACGGCAACAAGGGCGAGGAAGTCGCACTCGCCGCATTGGAAATGGTCAATCTTCTGGAGCAGCTGCCATGAACAAGAACACCCAGGGCAAGCCCTCCGGTAAACCCGTCCGTCGCGATGGCGTCGATCCGGTGCTGCGCTCGCGCGCCCGCCGTCGTGCCGTGCAGGCCATCTACGCCTGGCAGATCTCCGGCGGCAACGCACAGTCGCTGATCGCCCAGTTCGCCCACGAGCAGGCCCGCGAAATTGCCGACCTGGCCTACTTCGAGGCGCTGCTGCACGGGGTGCTCGACAACCGTCGCGACATCGACGAAGCGCTCGGCCCGTACCTGGACCGTGGCATCGAAGAAGTGGACGCGATCGAACGCGCCGTGCTGCGCCTGGCCGCCTACGAGCTGCGCTACCGCCTGGACGTGCCGTACCGCGTGGTGATCAACGAAGCCATCGAATCGGCCAAGCGTTTCGGTTCCGAACACGGCCATACCTACGTCAACGGCGTGCTGGATCGTGCCGCCGTGGAATGGCGCAAGGTCGAATCGGGTCACTGACCCGATTCCTGTAGAGCCGAGCCATGCTCGGCTCACCGTGCAGCGCACGGTTGCGTCCGGCAGTGCGGCGCGTGATCGAACTGCAGCCGAGCATGGCTCGGCTCTACATGAAAGTAGAACGCCCCATGTCCCTGGCCGAATTCGCCCTCATCGAACGCATCCGCGCCCGTACCCTCGAGCGCGACGACATCCTGCTCGGCATCGGTGACGACGCCGCGCTGCTGCAGCCGCGCGCCAACGAGCAACTGGTGGTCACCGCCGACACGCTCAACAGCGGCGTGCACTTTCCGGTGGAAACCCCGGCCTTCGACATCGGCTGGAAGACCCTGGCGGTCAACCTGTCGGACCTGGCCGCGATGGGCGCGCGCCCGGCGTGGTGCACGCTGGCGTTGTCGCTGCCGGAAGCGTCTGAAGACTGGATCGAGGCCTTCGCCGATGGTTTCTTTGCCCTGGCCGACCAGCACGACATCGCGCTGATCGGCGGCGATACCACGCGCGGTCCGCTGTCGCTGTCGGTGACTGCGATGGGCCAGGTCGGGCGTGGCCAGGCGCTGCGCCGCGACCGCGCACAGGCGGGCGATGACATATGGGTGAGCGGCACGCTGGGTGATGCCGCCGGCGCGCTGCGCCTGTGGCAGCAGGGTGCGCTGAACGTGGCCACCGCGACCCTGCTGGCCGACTACGAAAGCCTGCGCCTGCGCCTGCTGCGGCCGACGCCGCGCGTGACCCTGGGCCTGCGCCTGCGGGCCTTCGCGCACGCGGCGGTGGATGTGTCCGACGGCCTGCTGGCCGATCTGGGCCACATCGCCGCACGCAGCAACGTGGCCGCGCATGTGGATGCCGATTCGCTGCCGATCTCGCACGCGCTGCGTGAGCTGCTCGGCCGCGACGATGCACGCGATTGCGCATTGCGTGGTGGCGACGACTACGAGCTGTGTTTCACCGCGGCTGCCGACCAGCGCGATGCGCTGCACTACCTGGCCGAATCGCTGGACGTGGCGCTCACCCGCATCGGCCGCATCGCCGAAGGGCAGGGCGTGCACGTGGACGGCGAAGCCGCCGACGGCGGATACCAGCACTTCGCGTAGCCGCAGCGGTCCTGCTCTGGTGGGTGCCAACCTTCGGGGTGGGGTCAGATTAATGTTGCTCTGGTAGGTGCCAACCTTGGTTGGCACGAATGTGTCAGCCGCCCGTGGCAACACCGTGTCGACCAAGGTCGACACCTACCGAGGTCGAGTGTATCGGCATCGCTCAGTGCTTCGTCGCGTGCAACTGCAGATCCACATACTCTGCCAGCCCACGGCAGGCCAGCAACAGCCCTTCGCGCGCGCCGTCATCCATGTGCTGGTCGATATCCCCGTCCACGCGGGCGCGTTGGTGGCGTGCAGCAGTTCCAGCAGGAAACTCAGCCCCGCATTGGCGCGGTCGATGCGCGCCAACGCCACGCGCTGCCCGGGTGTACGGTTGCTGCCGGGCCCACGCTCGGCTCATCGCGATCAGCACGAAGAGCAGCCGAGCATGGCTTGGCTCCGCTGTCGCTCACAGGCTGGATCGAACCTAAACACCTACCTGCTCTGTCGCGATCGTCCATTGAATGAGTGCGGCAGCGGTGGTGATGCTGTCGGACCGTTTTCCGCTCGTTGCCTGCATGTCCCCTTCCAAACGTTCGCACAACGCTGCCATCGACGGCCTGCGTGCACTGGCGGTGCTGGCCGTCGTCGTCTTCCACACCAACGCCACGTGGCTGCCCGGGGGGTTCACCGGCGTGGACCTGTTCTTCGTGGTGTCCGGCTTCGTGATCAGCCAGTCGCTGGCCTCCCGCACGCATGCGTCGCTGGGCGCGATGCTGCTCGACTTCTACCGGCGCCGCGTGCTGCGCCTGTTGCCGGCGCTGCTGGCGATGTTGATGGCCACCTTCGTGCTGTCGGCACTGTTCATTCCCCGCGCGTGGCGCAATGAGCAGTTCGACCAGACCGGCTGGGCCGCGCTGGTCGGCCTCAGCAACATCGTGCTGGCCGGCCAGCAGGACGACTATTTCTCGCCCGGTGCGGAACTCAATCCGTTCCTGCACACGTGGACGCTGGGCGTGGAGGAGCAGTTCTATCTGGTCTTCCCGCTGCTGTTCTTCGTCTGGCTGCGCGGGCGTGAGCGCTGGCCGTGGTCGCGTTGGCTGTTGCCGGTGCTCACCCTGCTGTCGCTGGCGTGGGCAGGCTGGCAGGCGCAGACGGCACCGGCGGCAGCGTTCTACCTGCTGCCGGCGCGGTTCTGGGAGCTGGCTGCGGGCGCGCTGCTGTACCAGTGGATGCGCACGCGTACGCTGGGCCGGAACGGTGATGCGGTTGCAGTGATCGGTCTGGTGCTGCTGGGTGCAGGCGTGGTGATCGCACCGCAGCTGGCGATGCCGGTTCCGGGCGTGCTGGCCACCGTGGCCGGTACGTTGATGCTGTTGGCGAGCGTGTCGGCACCGGGTACATCGCGCATTGGGCGCGCGCTGGGCTACGCACCGTTGGCCCACCTGGGCCGGCTGTCCTATTCGCTGTACCTGTGGCATTGGCCACTGCTGGTGCTGCTGCGCTGGACGTATGGCCTGCATGGCGTCGCGCTGTGGCTGTATCCGGTGCTGCTGCTGGCGGTCTCCGCTGTGTCGTATCACTTCATCGAGCGTCCACTGCGGAATGCGGCACCACTGCTGCGCCTGGCGCCGGCCAAGGTGCTGGCGATGGCGCTGCCGCTGGTGGCGCTCTGTGGTGCGGGTGCCTGGGCCGCCGTGGAGTACCACGAGCAGGTCTCGCTGAGCGTCACCCGCGACGGCTATGCATGGCAGGCACGCCGCTACCCGGCGTGGCGCCCGCTGGAGCCGGTGAGTGCGCCGGCGCTTGAAGGGCGGCGTCTGTTCGTGGCTGGCGATTCGCACGCGGCGGCGTATCGCACCATGACCAGCATGGTCGCGCGGCAGACCAGCATGGAGGTGCACCAGCAGGATCGCGGCGGCTGCAGCTTCGTCAATCTGCTGCGGGCGAGCCCGGCTGATTGCCAGGACTTCATTGAAGGCACGCTGTCGACCATCGAGCGTGAGGCACGCCCGGGTGACATCGTGCTGCTTGCGGCATTGCGCATGCCGGAGCTGCGCGGATTCGACTGGCAACAGCAGGATGCGCAGCAGGTCTATCGTCAATTGCTTGCCGAGCGTACCCCGACCGATGCGCAGGCCGCGCGCGATGAGGCTGATCATGTTCTTGGGCGTTTGCAGACGCTGGGCGTACACGTGGTGATCGACGCACCGCTACCGCTGTTCAAGGCAGGTGCATACCGCTGTTCGGACTGGTTCAATCGCCGCAATCCGGCTTGTGCCGGCGGTCTGAGCATGCCGCGTGCGGATCTGGAAATGCTGCGCGTGCCGCAGATGGCACTGCTGGCGGACCTGGCCGCAAGTTACCCGTCACTGACCGTGTGGGATCCGCTGCCGTTGCTGTGCGGGCCAGACACCTGTTCGGCGGTGGAAGACGGTGATCCCCTGTTCTTCGACAATGACCATCTGAGCGGGCACGGTAATCGCGTGCTGTTGCCCAGCTTCCGCCAGACCCTCATCGACAGCGTAGGCAGCGCGCCCCGGTAGCGCCGGGCATGCCCGGCGGCGTTCACACCGGCGGCAGCACCTTGCCCGGGTTGAGAATGCCGTCCGGGTCCAGCGCGGCCTTGATCGCGCGCATCGTCGCCAGCGTTTCCGGGGTAAAGGCCTGCGCCATGAAATCGCGCTTGGCCAGGCCAATGCCGTGCTCGCCCGACAGCGTGCCGCCCAGTGCCAGGGTCAGCTCGAAGATCTTCGGCAGCGCGGCATGCGCGCGCGCGTTTTCGTCGGCATCCTCCGGATGGTAGAGGATGTTGACGTGCAGGTTGCCGTTGCCGGCATGGCCGAAGGTGACGATGGTGAGTCTGTAGTCACGCGCCAATGCCTGCACGCCAGCCACAAGCTCTGGAATGCGCGACACCGGCACCACCACGTCTTCATTGATCTTGCCCGGCGCGACGCTGCGCAGTGCCGGCGACAAGGCCTTGCGTGCGGCCCACAGCTGGTCGCGTGCGCGCCCTTCCATCGCCACGTCCAGTTCGATCATGCCGTCACCTTCAGCGGCGCTGGCCAGCGCCTGCAGCAGATAGGGCAGGGTGTCGTGGTCACCATCGGCTTCCACCAGCAGCATCGCGCCAGCGTCGGGTACTTCCGCACCGTTGAGACGTAGCAGCTCAAGGCTGCGGGCATCCATGAATTCCAGGCGCGTGGGTACCACCGGCTGCGACATCAGCCGTGATACGGCGGCCGCGGCCGCATCGGCATCGCGGTACAGCACACGCAGGCCGGCCTGGCTGACTGGCAGCGGGGTGAGCTTGAGGGTGGCTTCCACGATCAGTGCCAGCGTGCCTTCGCTGCCGACCAGCAGGTGGGTGAGGTCGTAGCCGGTGGAATCCTTGGTGTAGGCACCACCGCAGCGGATCACCTCACCGGTGCCGGTCACCGCCACCAGGCCGAGTACGTTGTCGCGGCTGGTGCCGTACTTCACCGCGCGTGGGCCACCGGCGTTGCAGGCCAGGTTGCCGCCCACACTGCAGATCTCCGCGCTGGACGGGTCCGGCGCCCAGAACAGGCCATGCGGGGCCAGCGCCTGCTGCAGGGTTCCATTGAGCACGCCCGGCTGCACCACCGCGCAGCGATCACCGGCGAGGATCTCCACGATGCGGTCCATGCGGGTGAACGACAGCACGATGCTGCCCGGCAACGGCACGGCCGCGCCGGTGGTGCCGGTGCCCGCGCCGCGCGCGACCAGTGCCACGCCATGCGCACGGCAGGCACGCACCAGCGCCTGCACCTGTTCGATGCTGGCGGGCAGCGCGACGGCGGCAGGGCGCTGGTGGCGCCACGAGTTGTCCTGTGCGTTCGCCTCCAGCGCGTTGTCATCCATGCGCCAGCCATCGGCACCCAGCACGGCGGACAGTTCGGCAACCAACGCGGCGGGCAGGACAGTACTCATGATGGATCTCGCGGGACAGCAGGGGCGGGTTGGATCAGTTTCCAGGCAACAACGGCGCCGGCCAGCGGCAGCCAGACCCAGCGCAGTTCAGAGAGCAGGGTGGCGATGCCGCGCGCGCTGAAGAACTGTGGCGCGAACGGTGACACGCGGATCGGTCGCCACGGTGCGAAGAAGCGTTGTTCGCTCCACGGCCAGGCGAGGGCAACGCCGAGGCCACCGGAGGTCATCGCATCCAGCAGTGGATGGCTGGCGGCGCAGACGAAGACGAATGCAGCGGCTTGTACGGTAGACGCCAACCTTGGTTGGCACAGAAACGCCGACCAAGGTCGGCGACTACCGGAGCTGTGCTGCGCCGACCATGGTCGGTCGCTACCAAAGAACGCCAACACCGCGGCCAATGCAGCCAGCACGCCGGCAAACAGCAGTGAATGACTGGCGCCACGATGGCCGAACGCATCGGCATAGGGAATGTGCAGCGCAAAGGCCAGTACATCGGCATCGGGCAGCATGGCGGCCATCACGCCGGCCGCAAGCAGGCGCGGCGGGATGCGGCCACGATCAGCGGCGCACCACAGCGCCAACGGCACAGCGGCATGGGTGATGATCGAAGGCATCAGTCACGCACCGTGGTAGTGCCGGCCAGGCTGCGCGCTGGTAGGTGCCAACCTTGGTTGGACAGAAGCGCCGACCAAGGTCGGCCTCTGCCAAAGGGGACGGTAGGCATCAGCAATCATCCAACCGGAACGCATCGCGCAGCCACTGCAACTGCGGCGGCTCGCCCGTGGCGTCGACCACATCAAAACGGCAGGGTGCATTGGCCAGCGCCGGGTGGTCCTGCAGGTACAGCTGCGCGGCATGGGCCAGGCGCCGGCATTTGCGCGCATCGACTGAAGCGGCGCCGCCACCGAAATCGGATCGCGCGCGGTAGCGCACTTCCACGAACACCACGGTGCCGGCATCGTCCATCACCAGGTCCAGTTCGCCGCCGCGATAGCGCACATTGCGCGCACGCGGCTGCAGTCCGGCCTGTTGCAGGTGCTGCTCGGCGGCGGCTTCCACCGCCGAGCCCCGTTGGCTGCGCTCAGCGACCACCGACGATCGGCATCGGCCGGCCGCCACTGAAGGTCGACCAGGCCGGCTGGCGCAGGATGTTGCCGTTGCTGTCCAGGAACAGGGTGCCGGTGGCACCGTCCAGGCCGCCTTCGTTGGACAGTTTGTCCAGGTAGGCGGTGATCTTCCAGGCGTCGGCACCGAAGGCGAACAGGCGGCCGGCCGCACCGCGTGCGCTCGGCAGGGTGCTGGCCACCTGGCTGGCCGACGGCAGGCCGGACACGCTGCGCACGTTCCAGGCTTCGTTCGGATAGACGATGCCGTCCAGCGCCACGTCTTCTTCCACCTTGCCGCTGCCAACGGTCAGCTGCGAGGTGCCGACGCGGGTCGCGCCGCCTGCACCGGCCAGCGCCAGCTGCGGCGCCAGCAGGCGCGCCTGCGGCGCGCGCACGGCGAGGAACACGGCATCGACCTGGCCGGCGTTACGCACCTGCGCGCCGACATCGCCGACGGCATCGGTGACGCCGATCGTGGCCACCACCTGGCCACCGCGCTGCGCGAAGCGCTGGGCGAAGGCGGCGGCGGCACGGCGGCCGGTGTCGTCAGCGCTGTTGATCACCAGCGCCTTGCTGCGCTCGCGGCCACGCAGGTACTCGGCGGCGACGATGCCGTCGTCTTCCGGTGCGAGCGAAAAGCCCGCACTGCCGGCCGGCGGTGCGTCCTTGCCGCGGTTCAGGGCCAGCACCGGCACCTGCAGCTGCTGGCGGCCGTACACGGCGTCCACTTCGTCGCGGCCCAGCGGACCGACCACGAAGTCGGCACCGGAGGCGACGGCCTTGTCATAGGCGGCCAGGGCACCGGCCGGGGTGCCGGCGGTGTCGAAGAAGTTGATGTCCGGGCGGCGGCGGCTTTCACCGTAATAAGCGCTCAACAGGCCATCGCGCACCGGCTGTGCGGCGGTGGCCAGGCGGCCGCTGAGCGGCAGCAGCACGGCCAGCTTGGCCGGCGGGCGGTAACCGTCGCTCATTGCCGGCGGGCGCTTGCTGGTGTCGAACTGGGCCGCGCCATCGCGGTCGAACGGGCGCGGCAGCGGCAGGCCGCGCGCGATCAGTGCACGGCCGGCGAAGTTGTAGAGCGGGTCGTTGGCCGGCAGGGCGGCGGCACGGCTGCGCAGGGTGGCATCGTCGAGGGTACCGAGCAGGCCGGCAATGGCGGCCTGGTTCTCGCTGCGCGCGCTGCCGGTCAGGCTGGAATGGGCGCGGGCGCGCTCGGTGGCGGCACCGAAGGCATCGCCGGTGCCCTGCAGCGCACTGGCACGGGCCAGGTACCAGCGCGTGCGCAGGGCCGGCAGCACGTTGTCGCCGTGGTCCTTCAGCAGGGCCAGCGCCTGCGCCGGCTGCTTGTCGGCCAGGGCCAGCTCGGCACTGGTCAGCTGGTAGCGCTGCAGGCTGGCGCCGGACAGCTGACGTGCAGTGAGCTGGCCGAGCAGGCTGCGCGCGCGGGCACTGTCACCGGCGAGGTGCCAGGCCCAGGCCGCATCGGCCAGTGCGTTGCTGCGGGCACCGCCGCGCAGGGTGGAGGCCAGGCCTTCCAGCTGCAGCGCGGCATCGCGCGGCTTGCCCTGTTCGATCAGCGCCAGCGCCTGGCTCTGGGCCGGCGAATCGGGCGTGCTGGTCAGGCTGGTGGTGGCACAACCGGCCAACAGCATCAGCGACAACGACAGGGCGGAGATCCGTGCGGCGGGCTTGTTCATGATCGGGTCCATGCGATGAGGGCAGCGGCCTTGGCCGGGTACACGCTACGATTCTACCCTTGCCCCGTGAGTACCGCTGAAATGAGTGTGCCAACCCTGTACGTCGTCGCCACCCCGATCGGCAACCTGGCCGATCTGAGCCCGCGCGCGCAGGAGGTGCTGCGTTCGGTGGCGGCCATCTGTGCCGAGGACACCCGCCGCAGCGGCCAGCTGCTGTCCCATTTTGGCATCCAGCAACCGCTGGTGGCCCTGCACGAACACAATGAAGAGGCCCTGGCGCAGCGCCTGGTCTCGCGTCTGCAGGCAGGCGAGTCGCTGGCGCTGGTCAGCGATGCGGGTACCCCGCTGGTCAGTGACCCCGGTTTCCGCCTGGTGCGTGCCGCGCGCGCGGCGGGTATCAAGGTCAGCCCGGTGCCCGGCGCCTGCGCCGCCATCGCTGCCCTGAGCGTGGCCGGCCTGCCCAGCGACCGTTTCAGCTTCGAGGGCTTCCTGCCGGCCAAGGCCAGCGGCCGCCGCGACCGCCTGCAGGCGCTGGCTGGCGAAGTGCGCACGATGGTGTTCTACGAATCCTCGCACCGCATCGCCGAGTCGCTGGCCGACATGGCGGCGATCTTCGGCGGCGAGCGCCCGGCGGTGCTGGCCCGCGAGCTGACCAAGCTGTTCGAGACCGTGCTCGATGGTGACCTGGCGGGGCTGCTGGCCCAGGTCGAGGCGGACGACAACCAGCGCAAGGGGGAGTTCGTGGTGATGGTGCAGGGTGCTGGTGACGACGAGGAAGCGCAGCTGGCGCATGGTCGCCGTGTCTACGCGAAGCTGAGCGAGCACCTGCCGCCGTCGACCGCTGCCAAGCTGGCTGCTGAGTTGACTGGCGCACCGCGCAAGGCGCTGTACGGGAGTTGATGGATCGTGCGGACCAAGGTCCGCACCCACCAGAGCGGAATCCGCACCACCAGAGCGGTGCGGGTTTCGTCGGCCCTGTCCAGTGAATCGGTAGAGCCACGCCACGCGTGGATGAACCGGATGCCGCGATCGGCACGGCAGGACGGGCGTGCGTAGGCTAGAATGTGCGCTGGCGGAGCCGGCCAGACAGTCGCGTCATCCCTTCGGGGGTGCCGAGGAAAGTCCGGGCTCCATAGGGCAAGGTGCCAGGTAACGCCTGGGCGGCGCAAGCCGACGGAAAGTGCAACAGAAAGATACCGCCTACGTCTTCTTCGGAAGGCCGGTAAGGGTGAAATGGTGCGGTAAGAGCGCACCGCGAGTCTGGCAACAGACCGGCACGGCAAACCCCACCTGGAGCAAGACCAAATAGGGATCCTTTGGCGCGGCCCGCGTTGGATCCGGGTAGGTTGCTTGAGCGTTGCGGTGACGTAACGCCTAGAGGAATGACTGTCCACGACAGAACCCGGCTTATCGGCCGGCTCCGCCTCTTTCTTCCATAGGCATGGACCGCGCATCGGTAGTGCCGGCCTCTGGCCGGCAGCTTCACGATGCCCGCAGCGGCGGACAGAGTGCCGCCGGCCAGCGGCCGGCACTACCTCGACGTCGCGCGGTCCTCAGCCCGGCGTACGGTACTGCCCGGCGGAAATGAACTGCGAGAAGCGCTCGCACCACACCACGACGGTGGTGTAGTCGTCCACGTCCACGTTCGCGGGCACCTCAACCAGGAAGCGGTTGAAGGTCTTCACTTCGCCGATGCGCTGGGCCTGCGCCTTGATCTTCAGGAAGTCGGCCTTGTTGTCGACGAAGTCGCGCACCAGGTACACCTTGTAATCCGGGCCCGGTCCCATCTTCCCGTCGAAGGCGACCTGGGTGGCGCTGACGCTGATCTTGCCTTCGGCCCAGTGCACTGCGTCGCTGCCCTTCAGGTCGCGGCGGAAGGTGGTGCGGTAGGCGGCGTCTTTCATCGCGGCCTGTACCTGGGTGGTCGGCGGGTCATCGGGGGCGATCAGGAGCGGCAGGAAGTAGACGCCCAGGCCGAAGCCCAGGCCGAGGGTGAGCAGGTGGGTGGCGAGCAGAATGAGGATGCGGCGCATGGGGCCTCCTTGTGGTTGCGGTCGATCGCGCGGCGTGCTGCCGGGCGCGACCACCCTGGGAGGTTGCGGGCGGCATTTATAGACACAGTGGCAGACGCAAAAAGGGCACAGTGGGATGGCCGCGGTGGCGCAGGCCCTGTGGTGCGGGCGAGAAGGCGCTGCGCCGGGAAGCTGAATGACGCCGTTGGCAGTCCTGGAGCGGGTAGTGCCGGCCGCTGGCCCGCAGCTGTGTGGCCTGCCTGAAGATCCGGAGGTTGCCGGCCAGCGGCCGGCACTACCCTGCTGGAAAGAGATGCCGGCCAGGGGCTGTCATGACCGGGTCAGAAAATGACGTGGCTCTGTCCGCTGGGGACGCCCTGCGGGCCGAAGCGGCGTTCGTGGATCTCGCCGTGGCCGTCGGCGTCGATCAGCAGTACGGTGCTGGCGCGGGTGCCGTAGTCGTCGCCGCGGATGAAGGCCGGGCTCAACCAGCGCTCGCGTTCCAGGCCGATGCCGGTGTCGGGCAGGTCGCTGTCGGCGGGGCGGTGTTCATCGGCCAGGGCATTCCAGAGCGGGGTCAGGTCTGGGGTCAGATCCCTCTCGCGTTGCGAAAGGGATCTGCCCCCGTCTTTCTGCAGCCAGGCTTCAAGTGCCGCCATCAGCCGCCGGGTCTTCGGCCAGGGGGCGTCCAGCGCGCCGTTGGACATGCCGTGTACGCCCGGGCCAAGCGTCTGCCGTTCGGCGGGATGGTTGCCCAGGTATTCCAAGCTGTCGCTATCGGCCAGCAGGAGATTGAACGGGGCGTAGGCGCCAGCCACGGTCGCCAAGCGGTCGATATGCACGGCCGCCGGGTCGCGGCCGCGCAGGAAGTCGGCCACCAGCGCGCCCCGCGATGGGCCGGTCTGGGCCGCCAGCGGGTCGCGGACGTTGGTGACCACCGCCATCCGGCCCGACGAGGCGCCAACCCCGGCCCAGCCTCCGCCGGAGCGCAGATCGCGACCGCCGATGACAGACGTCTCATCCTGCCAGGGGGCCAGCGCCGCCGTCGGGCGGGCGTGGAACTCATCACGGTTGCCGGCCATCACCAGCCGCCAGCGCGGGTGGTGCATCCAGCCAAGAGCGAGCAGGCACATGGCTTCATTGTGCACGGTTTGCGCAGTCTGGCGCCGTTTCCGGCCCGCTCCGGATGAATGCGCGGCTGATGTTTCACGCCCTGTCCACGCCCCTGAACTTCCGTTCAATCTCAAAAATTGAGACGGATCAGCAACTTGTGGATAAGCCTTGAACAATTCTCTAAAGGTTGTTGCAAGCCATTGATGCGGCTGGCGATTTCCCTGCTGAAAAGTTGTTGACAACCCTCCGCCCGCTGCTAAGGTGGGCATCAGAGGGAAATCCGGGTGTTTTGTGGGTTTTCGTGGTTCAATGTTTCACCGGGCGAAGGACAAGGTGCAGGCGTCGTGTTCCAGGGCGAGACGGCCATCACAGTTGACGACAAGGGGCGCATGGCGGTTCCCACCGCTTACCGCGACCTCGTCGCGCGCGCCAGCAACAACCGTCTCGTGCTGACCTACAACCCGTTCGAAGCCGGCTGTCTGTGGCTGTACGCAGAGTCGGAATGGGAGCGGGTCCGCGACGATGTGATGTCCAAGCCCAACACCCAGCGCGTCGTGCGCCTGTTGCAGCAGAAGCTGGTCGGCTCGGCCGCCCATCTGGAACTGGACGGCAACGGTCGCATCAGCATCCCCGCCAGCCACCGCGGTGCGGTGGGCATTGAGAAGAAGGCGGTATTGCTCGGCATGGGCGACAAGTTCGAATTGTGGAGCGAGCAGGCGCATCGGGCCCTGATCCAGCAGACGTTGTCTGACGAGGATCTGGGTGATGGGTTGCTCGACCTGAAGTTGTGAGCCGGGGTGCCCGGATGCGCCCAGAAGCGCAGGCCGGTCACCTTCCGGTGTCGCAGTCGCCGGCGGTGCACCTGCCGGTCCTGTACACCCAGGTCCTTGAAGGCCTGAGGGTGATCGAAAACGGACGTTATCTGGATGGCACGTTCGGTCGTGGCGGTCATGCACGTGGCGTGCTCACCCAGCTCGGTCCCGAGGGGCGCCTGCTGGTCATGGACAAGGATCCGGAAGCCATCGCCGTTGCCGAGCGCGATTTCGCGCCGGACCCGCGCGTGTCCATCTTCCGTGGCAGCTTCGCCCAGCTGCTGCAGTGGGATGCGACGGCCGAAGGCCTGGACGGCGTGCTGTTCGACCTGGGCGTGTCGTCGCCGCAGCTGGACGTGGCCGAACGTGGCTTCAGCTTCGGCAAGGACGGCCCGCTGGACATGCGCATGGACCCGGACAGCGGTGAAAGCGCCGCGCAGTGGATCAACCGCGTGGAAGAGCGCGAGATCGCCGACGTGCTGTGGACCTACGGCGAAGAGCGGCAGAGCCGGCGCATCGCCCGCGCCATCGTGGCCCGCCGCGAGAAGCAGCCGTTCTCCCGCACCGCCGAACTGGCCGAGCTGATCGCCTCGGTGATGCCGCGTGGGAAGGACAAGATCCACCCGGCCACGCGCAGCTTCCAGGCCATCCGCATCCACATCAACCGCGAGCTGGCCGATCTGGAAGCCGGTCTCGATGCGGCCGTGGAACGGCTCAAGCCCGGCGGCCGCTTGGCGGTGATCAGCTTCCACTCGTTGGAAGACCGCATCGTCAAGCAGTACATGAACCGCCTGGCCAAGGCGCCGCCGGCCAACCGCCGCCTGCCCGAGGCCGTTGCATTCGTGCCGACGCTGGACCTGATCGGCGGCGCCATCAAGGCCACCGACGAAGAGCTGGCCGCCAACCCGCGCGCCCGCAGCGCTGTGCTGCGCGTGGCCCAGAAGCGGGAGGCCGACGCATGAGCCGGCTGCTGCTGATCATCCTGCTGGCCTGCACCGTCGCCTCGGCGATCGGCGTGGTGTTCGTGCGCCACCGCCACCGGCAGACCTTCATCGAGCTGTCGCGTGCCGAGCGCAAGCGCGATGACATCAATCTTGAGTTCGGCCGCCTGCAGCTGGAACAGGCCACCCTGGCCGAAGCCAACCGCGTGGACCGCATCGCCCGCGAGAAGCTCGGCATGAAGTTCCCCGAGGCCGCCGACATCGTGGTGGTGCGCCCATGAGCAAGACCGGCCGCAACCGCCCGCGCAACGCCTTCAACCTGCGCCAGCGCCTGCGCTGGGTCGCGTTGGCGCTTGGCCTGTGCTCGGTGTCGCTGGTCGGCCGCGCGGCCTACGTGCAGATCATCAACAGCGACTTCTACCAGCGCCAGGGCGAGGCCCGCTACCTGCGCGAGCTGCCGATCAAGACCTCGCGCGGCATGATCACCGACCGCAACGGCGAGCCGCTGGCGGTGTCCACGCCGGTTGCCTCGATCTGGGTCAACCCGCAGGACCTGCTGCGTTCGCCCGAGCGCATCCCCGAGCTGGCCCAGGCGGTCGGCATGTCGGTGGATGAGCTGAGCAGCCGCCTGTCGCAGAAGTCGGACAAGGAATTCATGTACCTGCGCCGCCGGATCAACCCGGACGAGGCAGAGAAGGTGGTGGCGCTGAAGATTCCGGGCGTGGCCGCACAGCGCGAGTTCCGCCGCTTCTACCCGCAGGGTGAGGCGATGGCGCACGTGCTGGGCTTCACCAACATCGACGACCGCGGCCAGGAAGGCCTGGAGCTGGCGTTCGACGAATGGCTGCGCGGCAAGCCGGGTGCCAAGCGGGTGATCCGCAACCGCAAGGGCGAGACCGTCGAAAGCGATCTGCTGCGCGCCGCCGAGCCGGGCAAGGACCTGACCCTCAGCATCGACCGCCGCATCCAGTACCTGGCCTTCAAGGAACTGCGCAACGCGCTGGTGGCCAACAAGGCGGCCGGCGGTTCGATGGTGATCATGGACGTGACCACAGGCGAGATCCTGGCCATGGTCAACCTGCCGACCTACAACCCGAATTCGTTGACCGGCGCGATCCCTGATACGCGCCGCAACCGCGCGGTGACCGACCTGGTCGAGCCGGGTTCGACGATGAAGCCGCTGACCATCGCCACCGCGCTGCAGGCCGGTGCGGTGACCAAGGACACCATCATCGACACCAACCCGGGCTACATGACGCTGGGTCGCTTCACCATCCGCGACGTGCCACGCAACAACGGCGTGCTGAACGTGACCGGCGTGATCACCCGCAGTTCGAACGTGGGTGCAGCCAAGGTTGCGGCGAAGATGCCGGACCAGACCTTCTATGACGGCGTGCGCCGCTTCGGCTATGGTTCGGCGCCGCACAGCGGTTTCCCGGGTGAATCGGCCGGTGTGGTGATGCGTCCGGCGCGCTGGTCGGGGACCACCAAGACCACCATGTCCTACGGCTACGGCCTGTCGGTCACGCCACTGCAGATTGCCACCGCGTACTCGGCGCTGGCCAACGGCGGGCGCCTGATCGCGCCGACTTTCGTCAAGGGCCAGCGCAACGAAGGCCAGCAGATCATCGACGAGAACGTCGCCAGGCAGGTGGTGGCGATGATGGAAACGGTGGTCACCCAGGGCGGCGCCAAGCAGGCGGCGGTGCTGGGCTACCGCGTGGCCGGCAAGACCGGCACCGCACGCAAGGCCGGTCCGGGCGGTTACGAGCGCGGCCATTACAACGCGCTGTTCGCCGGCGTGGTGCCGGCCACCAACCCGCGCTTCGCCACCGTCATCGTCATCAACGATCCGCAGGCCGGCAAGTTCTACGGTGGCCTGGTGTCGGCGCCGGTCTATCACAACGTGATGGAAGGCACCCTGCGCTTGATGGACGTGCCGCTGGATGACCTGCAGTCGTGGCTGGCCGCACAGCAGTCGGGCAAGGTCGGCCATTCGGCCTCGATCCTGCCCGCACCGCCGGCCGAGACCGCGCTGCCGGTCGATGCCGCCGCTGAATTCGATGCCGCGCTGCCGAGCGCGCAAGCCCAGACGCCGCCCGCTACGGGAGGCACGCAATGAGTCCTTCGATGTTGCTTTCGCAGTTGCTTCCGGATGTGGCCCTGGCGGGCCATGATCCCGTTCTGACCGGCCTGGTGCTGGACAGCCGCGCCGTGCGCCCCGGCAATGCCTTCGTCGCCATCGCCGGTTTCGGCGCGCATGGCCTGGGCTTTGTCGAGCAGGCCCGTGCGGCCGGTGCCAGCGCCATCCTGTTCGAGCCACCGGCACCGGCCGAGCTCCCGGCGCCGGCCGATGCGATCGCCGTGCCGGGCCTGCGGGCGCGCATGGGGGCGATGGCCGACCAGTTCCACGGCGCGCCGTCGCGGGCGATGGCGATGGTCGGGGTGACCGGTACCAACGGCAAGACCTCCACCGTGCAGCTGCTGGCCCAGGCCTGGCACCTGCTCGGAACGCCCAGTGGCAGTATCGGCACGTTGGGCGCCGGACTTTATGGTGCGGTCGAGCCGACCGGATTCACCACGCCGCTGGTACTGCAGATGCATGCGCTGCTGGCACAGTTGCGCGACGCCGGCGCGCGCGCGGTGGCGATGGAAGTCAGCTCGCACGCGCTGGACCAGGGCCGCGTGGATGCCGTGCACTACGACGTGGCGGTGTTCACCAACCTCACCCGCGACCATCTGGACTACCACGGTGACATGGCCAGCTACGGCGCGGCCAAGGCGCGGCTGTTCCATCGCCCGGGCCTGAAGGCGGCGGTGGTGAACCTGGACGACGCCTTCGGTCGCCAGCTGTTCGCCGGCCTGCCTGCCGGCGTGCAACCGATCGGCCTGAGCTCGCGCGGTGCCACTGACGCCAGCGTGCGCGCGGAAGCGCTGCAGCTGGATGGGCGCGGTATTGCCTTCGAGCTGGTCATCGACGGCCAGCGTGCCGCGGTGCAGTCGCCGCTGCTGGGCCGCTTCAACGTGGACAACCTGCTGGCCGTGGCCGGCACCCTGCACGCGCAGGGCCAGCCGCTGCCGCGCATCGCCGAGGTGCTGTCGGCGCTGCAGCCGATCCGTGGCCGCATGAACCGCCTCGGCGGCGAAGACGGCCTGCCGACCGTGGTGGTCGACTACGCGCATACCCCGGACGCGCTGGAACAGGCGCTGGACAGCCTGCACGGCCATCTGCAGGGCACGCTGTTCTGCGTGTTCGGCTGTGGTGGCGAGCGCGATACCGGCAAGCGTCCGCAGATGGCGGCGATTGCCGAGCGCCTGGCCAACCAGGTCATCGTCACCGACGACAACCCGCGTGGCGAAGACGGCGACGTGATCGTGGCCGACATCCTGGCCGGCTTCCAGCGCGCTGATGCCGTGACCGTGCAGCGCAGCCGCGCGCGTGCGATCGGCCTGGCGGTGAAGCGTGCCGGCGCCGGCGACATCATCCTGATTGCCGGCAAGGGCCATGAGCCGTACCAGGAAGTGAATGGCGTGCGCCATGACTTCGACGACACCGAAGTGGCTGCCGCTGCACTGGCGGCCAAGGCCGGTGTCCTGCAGGCACAGGCCGGGGAGGGCGCCGCATGAAGCGCACCCTGCTTTCGCTGATCGCACACTGGGCCGGTGGCGAGATCCACGGCGACGACGTGGCCATCGATGCGGTCAGCAATGACACCCGCAACCTGGGCCCGGGCAGCCTGTATGTGGCGCTGCGCGGCGAGCGTTTCGACGGCCATGACTTCGCGGCCGACGCGCAGGCGCGCGGTGCCAGTGCGCTGCTGGTCGAGCGCCTGCTGCCGATCGAACTGCCGCAGGTGCTGGTGGCCGACAGCGAACTGGCGCTGGCGAAGATCGCTACCGGCATGCAGCGTGACCGTAGCACCGAGGTGTTCGCGATCACCGGCAGCAATGGCAAGACCAGCGTGAAGAGCCTGCTGCTGTCGATCCTGCAGCAGGTGGCCCAGCACGCGCACAAGGTGGTCTACGCCAACCCGGGCAACCGCAACAACGAGATCGGCCTGCCGCTGGCGGTGATCGATGCCCCGGAAGACGCCGACTACGCCGTCTACGAGATGGGCGCCGGCAAGCCGGGCGACATCGCCTACCTGACCGATATCGCCCGCCCGCGCTATGCGCTGGTCAACAACATCGCCCCCGCCCACCTGGAGCGGATGGGCAGCCTGCTCGGGGTGGCGGTGACCAAGGGCGCGATCTATGCCGCGCTGCCGGCCGATGGCGTGGCGGTGATCAACGCCGACGATGCCTACGGCCGCTGGTTCGAACAGCACTTCGTCGGCACTCCGGCGCGTTGCCGCGTGCTGCGCTATGGCCTGGAACACTCGGCGGACGTGACCGCGCGCGACATCCGCGCCGGTGCGCAGGGCAGCCAGTTCACCCTGGTCGCGCCGACCGGCGAGGCCCGCGTGGTGCTGGGCCTGCCGGGTCGCCACAACGTCAGCAATGCGCTGGCCGCCGCCAGCCTGGCGCTGGCGGCCGGTGTCGATCTGGCGCTGATTGCGGCCGGACTGGCCGAGGCGCAGCCGGTACCGGGACGCCAGATCGCCCATCAGCTGCGCAACGGCGCGGTGCTGGTGGACGACAGCTACAACGCCAATCCCGGCTCGCTGGCTGCGGCCATCGATGCCCTGGCCGCTGCCCCGGAAGAGGGCTGGCTGGTGCTGGGTGACATGCGCGAGCTGGGCCCGGACGGCGAGGCGCTGCATGCGCAGGCCGGCATCCGGGCACGCGCCGCCGGCCTGAAGCGGCTGTATGCACTGGGTCCGCTCAGTGCCGCCGCTGCGGCCGCCTTCGGTGAAGGCGGACGCCATTTCGCTACCCATGGTGCGCTGTCACAGGCGCTGCAGGACGAGTTGCACGCTGGTGTGCGCTGCCTGGTCAAGGGTTCCCGTGGCAGTGCCATGGACCTGATCGTCAAAGCGCTGCTGGCGCAAGGAGAGGAATCCCCGCATGTTGTATGAACTGGCTCGATGGTTGCAGCAGTTGGAGAGCCTGTTCGGGCTGTTCAACTACCAGACGTTCCGCGCCATCCTTGCCGCGCTGACGGCCCTGTTCCTGTCGCTGTGGCTCGGCCCGGCGATGATCCGCAAGCTGGCCCAGTTCAAGGGCGGCCAGCCGATCCGCCAGGACGGTCCGCAGACCCATTTCTCCAAGGCCGGCACGCCGACCATGGGCGGTTCGCTGATCCTGCTCACCATCACCCTGTCGGTGCTGATGTGGGCGGACCTGCGCAACCGCTACGTGTGGCTGGTACTGGCGGTGATGCTGTGCTTCGGCGCCATTGGCTGGTATGACGACTGGATCAAGATCGTCCGCCGCGACCCGAATGGCCTGAAATCGCGCTGGAAGTACCTGCTGCAGTCGATCTTCGGCCTGGCTGCGGGCCTGTTCCTGTTCTACACGGCCGACGTGCCGGCAGCGCTGACCTTCTACATCCCGATGTTCAAGTCGGTCGCGCTGCCGCTGGCCGGCATCGGCTTCGTGGCCATCGCCTACTTCTGGATCGTCGGCTTCTCCAACGCGGTGAACCTGACCGACGGCCTGGACGGCCTGGCGATCATGCCGACCGTGCTGGTGGCCTGCGCGCTGGGCGTGTTCGCCTACGCCTCGGGCAACGTGGTGTTCGCCAACTACCTGCAGATCCCGCAGATCCCGGGCGCCGGCGAACTGGTCATCATCTGCGCGGCCATCGCCGGTGCCGGCCTGGGTTTCCTGTGGTTCAACACCTATCCGGCCATGGTCTTCATGGGCGACATCGGTGCGCTGGCGCTGGGCGCGGTGCTGGGCACGATCGCGGTGATCACCCGCCAGGAACTGGTGCTGGTGATCATGGGTGGCGTGTTCGTCATCGAAACGCTGTCGGTGATGATCCAGGTCGCTTCGTTCAAGCTGACCGGCAAGCGCGTGTTCCGCATGGCGCCGATCCACCACCATTTCGAACTGAAGGGCTGGCCGGAGCCGCGCGTGATCGTGCGCTTCTGGATCATCTCCGTCGTGCTCGTGCTGATCGGCCTGGCCACGTTGAAGGTGCGCTGAGATGAACGACCTGTCCCGCCAGGCAACACGCCTTGAAGCCATCGAAGGCAGCTACGACAAGTGGCTGCTGGGCGCGATCATCGCGCTCACCGGCGTGGGCGTGGTGATGGTGGCGTCCAGCTCGATCGCCTTGATGAGCAGCCCGTTCTACTACCTCAACCGCCACCTGATCTTCCTGGCGGTGGGTATCGTGCTGGCGGTCATCGCCGCCCGCACCGAGCTGAAGTCCATCGAGCAGTACAACCAGATGCTGCTGCTGGGCTGCTTCGTGCTGCTGCTGGCGGTGTTCGCGCCGGGCCTGGGCAGCACGGTCAACGGCGCACGCCGCTGGATCAACCTGGGCATCTCCAAGTTCCAGACGGTCGAGGCGGTGAAGGTGCTGTACATCGTCTGGCTGTCCAGCTACCTGGTGCGCTTCCGCGACGAGGTCAATGCAACCTGGCCGGCGATGCTCAAGCCGCTGGGCGTGGCCGGTGCGCTGGTGGTGCTGCTGCTGCTGCAGCCGGACTTCGGTTCTTCGACCCTGCTGCTGGCGATCACCGCCGGCATGCTGGTGCTGGGCGGGGTGAACATGCCGCGCATGTCGATGCCGGTGGTCATCGGCCTGGTCGGCATGAGCGCACTGGCGATCATCGAGCCGTACCGCATGCGCCGCATCACCTCGTTCCTGGACCCGTGGGCCGACCAGCAGGGCGACGGCTACCAGCTGTCCAACGCGCTGATGGCAGTGGGCCGTGGCGAGTGGACCGGCGTCGGCCTGGGCAATTCGGTGCAGAAGCTGTACTACCTGCCCGAAGCGCACACCGACTTCATCTTCTCGGTCACCGCCGAGGAATTCGGTTTCCTGGGTACCTGCGTGATCGTGGCGCTGTATGCGCTGCTGGTCGGCCGCACCTTCTGGCTGGGCATGCGCTGCGTGGAAATGAAGCGCCACTTCTCCGGTTACATCGCCTTCGGCATTGGCCTGTGGATCAGCATGCAGACCTTCGTTTCCATCGGCGTGAACCTGGGCATCCTGCCGACCAAGGGGCTGACCCTGCCGCTGATCTCCTCCGGCGGCTCGTCGGTGCTGATGACCTGCGTGGCGATGGGCCTGCTGCTGCGCGTGTCCTACGAGCTCAAGCGCGCCGAGCGTCGCCAGGCCGTGCGCATCGGTGGCGCCGAAGAAGCCACTGCCGAGCCGATGGACGCCGCCGCCACGCCGGCGGCCGCCAGCGTGCCGGTGAGCGCCGAGCCGACGGCTGCCGCGGCGGCGAACGCCGCGCGCGGCACCAGCCGCCTGCAGTCGCGCATCGAACCGACCTTCGGGAGGCTGTCATGAATGCAGCCGACGAGAAGGGGCGCCCGGTGATGATCCTGGCCGGTGGCACCGGCGGTCACATCTTCCCCGGCCTGGCCGTGGCCCGCGTGCTGCGCGAGCGCGGCGTGCCGGTCACCTGGATGGGCGCCGAAGGCGCGATGGAAACCCGCCTGGTGCCGCAGCACGACATCGCCATCGACACGCTGGCGATCACCGGCCTGCGCGGCAAGGGCAAGCTGGCGCTGCTGGCGGCGCCATGGCGGCTGATGCGCGCGCTGCGCGCGGCCGGCATGATCATCCGCAAGCGCCAGCCGCGTGCCGTGGTGGCCTTCGGTGGCTTCGCCTCCGGCCCTGGTGGCATGGCCACGCGCCTGCACCGGATGCCGCTGATCGTGCATGAGCAGAACCGTGCGCCCGGCCTGACCAACCGCATCCTGTCGCGCTATGCGCGCCGGCTGCTGACCGGCTTCCCGGGTACCTTCGCCCAGCGCGAGGAATTCGTCGGCAACCCGGTGCGTGCGGAAATCGCCGCCATTGCGCCGCCGGACCAGCGCTTCGCCGACCGTCACGGCCCGCTGCGCGTGCTGGTGGTCGGGGGCAGCCAGGGCGCGCGTGCACTCAACACCGGCGTGCCACAGGCGATCGCCGCGCTGGGCGCCGGCGTGCCGGTGCAGGTGCGCCACCAGAGCGGCGAGAAGATGCATGCCGAAGCGGTCGAGGCATATGCCAAGGCCGGCGTGCAGGCGGAAATCACCCCGTTCATCGCCGACATGGCCGAGGCTTTCGCCTGGGCTGACCTGGTTGTCTGCCGCGCCGGCGCGTCGACCCTGGCCGAGCTGTGCGCGGCCGGTGTCGGCAGCGTGCTGGTGCCATTCCCCGCTGCCGTCGACGATCACCAGACCCGCAACGCGGAGTACCTGGTCGAGCGCGGCGCGGCGGTGTTGCTGAAGCAGGACGGAACGCTGGCCGACGGCATTGCCGCACTGCTGCGCGATCTGTCCGAAAATCCCGCCCGCCGCATGCAGATGGCGCAAGCCGCGCGTGCCCTGGCCAAGGTCGATGCCGCCGAGCGCATCGCCGATATCATTCTCGAGGAAGCTGTATGAAGAAGGCATGCCACCGCGCCTGCCCTGCGCGAGGCCGCGCATGATCCGTCGCCTGCACGACACCAACGACCTGGTGCGCGCGTTCCCGCGCGTGCATTTCGTCGGCATCGGCGGCACCGGCATGAGCGGTATCGCCGAAGTGATGCTGACGCTGGGCTATGAAGTGTCCGGTTCGGACAACGCCGACAACGTGGCAACCCGCCGCCTGGCCAGCCTGGGGGCGCGCATCATGCGCGGCCACTCTGCAGCCAACGTGCTGGGCACCGACTGCGTGGTGGTCTCCAGTGCCATCCGCGAAGACAACCCGGAACTGATGGAAGCGCGCAGCCAGCGCATTCCGATCATGCCGCGCGCGGCGATGCTGGCCGAGCTGATGCGCTTCCGCCGCGGCATCGCCGTGGCCGGTACCCATGGCAAGACCACCACCACCAGCCTGACCGCGGCGGTGCTGAGCGAAGGTGGCCTGGACCCGACCTTCGTGATCGGTGGCCAGCTGCTGGCTGCCGGTGCCAACGCCAAGCTGGGCGGTGGGCAGTGGCTGGTGGCCGAGGCCGACGAAAGCGATGGCAGCTTCCTGCGCCTGAACCCGCTGATGTCGATCATCACGAACATTGATGCGGATCATCTGGAAAACTACGGCAACGACTTTGCCCGCGTGCAGGCGGCGTTCGCCGAATTCCTGCAGCGCCTGCCGTTCTACGGCCTGGCGGTGCTGTGCATCGACGATCCGGAAGTGGCCGCGCTGGCCGCCAAGACCCCGCGCCACGTGATGAGCTACGGCATGAGCCCGCAGGCCGACGTGCGCGCCGAGAACGTGGTGCAGGAAGGCTCGCGCATGCGCTTCACCCTGCGCCTGCCGCAGGGCACCAGCCAGGAAGTGGTGCTGGCGCTGCCGGGCAGGCACAACGTACTCAACGCGCTGGCTGCCGCCGCGGTGGGCTGGCAGCTGGGCGTGGCACCGGACGCGATCGCGCGCGCGCTGGAAGGCTTCGCCGGTGTCGGTCGCCGCTTCAATGATCTGGGCGAAGTGACCACCGCCAGCGGTGCCAAGGTGCGCATCATCGACGACTACGGCCATCACCCGAGTGAGCTGGAGGCGGTATTCGCCGCCGCCCGCGGCGGCTGGGCTGACAAGCGCCTGGTGGTGGCCTTCCAGCCGCACCGCTACAGCCGTACCCGCGACCAGTTCGACAAGTTCGCCGCGGTGCTGTCCAGCGTCGACGCTCTGGTGCTGAGCGAGGTCTATCCGGCCGGTGAGGAACCCATTGCCGGTGCCGACTCGCATGCGCTGGCCCGCGCCATCCGCGCACGCGGCCGCAGCGAGCCGGTGGTGGTGGGCAAGGCCGCCGAGCTGGCCAGCGTGCTGCCGGATGTACTGCAGGACGGTGACCTGCTGCTGATGATGGGGGCCGGCGACATCGGTGCCGTGGCTACCCACATCGCCGTGGAAGGCTTCCAGGGGGAGGGCCAGGCGTGAGCGCGCTGACCTTCCCGCCGCTGCGCGTGACCGACCCGGCCGAGTTCGGCCGCGTCGCCGTGCTGCTCGGCGGCAGTTCCAGTGAACGCGAGGTGTCGCTGGATTCGGGCCACAACGTGCTCGAAGCCCTGCAGTCGCGCGGCGTCGATGCCTTCGCCGTCGATGGCATTCCGGCGCTGGCCAGCGCGCTCGCCGCCGGTGGCATCGACCGCGTGTTCAACATTCTCCATGGCCACAACGGTGGCGGTGAGGACGGCGTCGTGCAGGGCCTGATGGACGCCTTCGGCGTGCCGTACACCGGCTCGGACGTGCTGGGCTCGGCGCTGAGCATGGACAAGATCCGCACCAAGCAGGTGTGGCTGTCGCTGGGCCTGCCGACCCCGCAGTACCGCAAGGTCGACGCGTCGAACGTGCATGCGCTGGCCGCCGAGCTGGGCCTGCCGGTGGTGGTGAAGCCGGCCAACGAAGGCTCCAGCGTGGGCATCAGCCGGGTCACCGACGAGGCGGGCCTGGATGAGGCCGTGGCCCTGGCCGCGCGCTACGACGGCCAGCTGCTGATGGAACAGATGGTGGTGGGCGATGAGCTGACCGTGGCCATCCTTGGCGACGTTGCGCTGCCGTCGATCCGCATCGTGCCCAAGGGCCAGTGGTACGACTACAACGCCAAGTACATCGCCGAGGACACCCAGTACCTGTGCCCGGGCCTGAACGGTGGCGACGAAGACGAGATCCGCCGCATCGCGCTGGCCGCATTCCGCGCCGCCGGCTGCCGTGGCTGGGGCCGCGTGGACGTGATGCGTGACCGGGCCAGCGGCCGTTTCTTCCTGCTGGAAGTGAACACCGCGCCGGGCATGACCAGCCATTCGCTGGTGCCCAAGGCGGCCGGCCAGGCCGGCATCGGTTTCGAGGAACTGGTGTGGCGCGTGCTGGAACAGACCCTGGAGGCCGCGCACGCATGAACGCGCTGCTGCGCATCTTCGTCTGGCTGTTGGCACTGTCGGTGGTTGCACTGCCGGTGGTGGCCGTGGTCAATGGCTGGGTCGGCGCCGAGCGCTGGCCGCTGGCGAAGCTGCGCGTGCATGGTGAGTTCAAGCGGGTGCCGGCCGAACAGCTGCAGCAGGTGCTGCTGCCGTACGCGCGCGCCGGCTTCTTCGCAGTCAAGCTGCAGGATGCGCAGGACGCGCTGGAAAAGCTGCCGTGGGTGGAAAGCGCGCAGGTACGCAAGCAGTGGCCGGATGTGCTGGAAGTGACCCTGGTCGAGCACAAGCCGTTCGCACGCTGGGGCAACGACCGCCTGGTCTCCGAGCAGGGCAAGCTGTTCCCCACGCCGAAGAAACTGTCCGACCTGGAACTGCCGGAGCTGGATGGCCCGGACAGCCAGACCCAGGAAGTGATGAAGCTGTACAGCGACTCGCGTGCATTGTTCGCACCGGCCGGCGTCGACGTGCGCCGGGTGACGATGGATGCACGCGGCAGCTGGTCGCTGGTGCTGAGCAACGGCACCGAAGTGGTGGTCGGTCGTGACGACGCGCGCTCGCGCATGCAGCGCTTCGTCAAGGTGCTGCCGCAGCTCAACCGCCAGGATGCGCCGATCGAGCGCGCCGACCTCCGTTACACCAATGGTTTCACGCTGAGCTGGGGTACCCCGGCCACGCCGGCGAAAGCGCCGGCGACCCCGGCCAGAAGCACGCAGGAAAGGACATGAATCGCAAGGGTGACAAATCGCTGATCGTTGGCCTGGACATCGGCACCTCCAAGGTGGTGGCGCTGGTGGGCGAGTATTCGCCGGGCAACCCGATCGAAGTGATCGGCATCGGTTCGCACGAATCGCGCGGGTTGAAGCGTGGCGTGGTGGTGGACATCGAATCGACCGTGCAGTCGATCCAGCGCGCGGTGGAAGAAGCCGAGCTGATGGCCGGCTGCGAGATCCGTTCGGTGTACGCCTCGATCTCCGGCAACCACGTGCAGTGCAAGAACTCGCCGGGCATCGTGCCGATCCGCGACGGTGAAGTAACCTGGGGCGACCTGGATCGCGTGCTCGACGCAGCCAAGGCGGTGGCGATCCCGGCCGACCAGAAGATCCTGCACGCGATTCCGCGCGAGTACGTGCTGGACGATTCGCAGGAAGGCATCCGCAACCCGGTCGGCATGACCGGCGTGCGCCTGGAAGTGCATGCGCACCTGGTGGTGTGCGCGCAGTCGGCGGCGGCCAACATCAGCAAGTGCGTGCAGCGCTGCGGCCTGCAGGTGGACGACCTGGTGCTGTCCTCGCTGGCCTCCAGCGTGGCGGTGTTGACCGCCGACGAGCGCGAGCTGGGCGTGGTGCTGGTCGACATGGGTGCCGGTACCACCGACATCGCGGTGTTCGTGCAGGGCGCGATCTGCCACACCGCCTCGCTGCCGATCGCCGGCGACCACGTCACCAATGACATCGCGCACATGCTGCGCACGCCGACCCCGGAAGCCGAGCAGATCAAGGTGCGCTATGCCTGCGCCCTGGCCCAGCTGGCCACGGCCGAGGAGAGCATCCAGGTGCCGTCGGTCGGCGACCGCCCGCCGCGCCGCATGCCGCGCCACTCGCTGGCGCAGGCCGTGCAGGGCCGCTACGAGGAAATCTTCGAGATGGTGCAGGCCGAACTGCGCCGCTCCGGCTTCGAGGAACTGGTACGCGCCGGCATGGTGCTGACCGGTGGCGCGTCGAAGATGGAAGGCGTGGTCGAACTGGCCGAGGAAATGCTGCAGATGCCGGTGCGCGTGGGCATCCCGCAGCACGTCACCGGCCTGGGCGAAGTGGTCGGCAACCCGGTGCACGCCACCGGCGTGGGCCTGCTGCTGATGGGCAGCCAGATCGAGCACCCGCGGCGGCCGTCGTTGCCGACCGGGCGCGCTGGAAGCATGTTCAAGAAACTCAAGACCTGGTTCCGCGGCGAGTTCTGACGCGGAACCCGCAACTCCGGGCCCGGCCCGGCGCAACACCCGCAGTACCCGCATCACAACGCAACAACGCACTACACAACCCACACAGCCGCAACGGCAACATGACACGCGAAGGCAGGAGGCCCGACCGTCCATGCCACCGACAAGCGGATACAACGAGGACACGGACATGGCGCATTTTGAACTGATCGAAAAGATGGCACCCAATGCGGTGATCAAGGTGGTTGGCGTGGGCGGCGGCGGCGGCAATGCCGTGGCGCACATGGTCAACTCGGCGGTGGACGGCGTGGAGTTCATCACCGCCAACACCGACTCGCAGGCCATCAAGAATTGTGGTGCCAAGCTGCAGCTGCAGCTGGGTACCAACGTGACCAAGGGCCTGGGCGCAGGCGCGAACCCGGAAGTCGGCCGCCAGGCCGCGCTGGAAGACCGTGAGCGCATCATGGACGCGCTGCAGGGCGCGGACATGGTGTTCATCACCGCCGGCATGGGCGGCGGCACCGGCACCGGCGCTGCGCCGGTGGTGGCGCAGCTGGCCAAGGAAATGGGCATCCTGACCGTGGCCGTGGTCACCAAGCCGTTCCCGTTCGAAGGCCGTCGCCGCATGCAGGTGGCGCTGAAGGGCATCGAGGAACTGAGCCAGCACTGCGACTCGCTGATCACGATCCCGAACGAGAAGCTGATCACCGTGCTGGGTCGCAACGCGACCATGATCCAGGCCTTCCGCGCCGCCAACGACGTGCTGCAGGGCGCCGTGCAGGGCATCGCCGACCTGATCGTGCGTCCGGGCCTGATCAACGTCGACTTCGCCGACGTGCGCACCGTCATGTCCGAAATGGGCCTGGCGATGATGGGTACCGGCACCGCACGGGGCGATGACCGCGCCCAGGCCGCTGCCGAATCGGCGATCCAGAACCCGCTGCTGGACGATGTGAACCTGGCCGGTGCCAACGGCATCCTGGTCAACATCACCGCCGGCGCCGACTTCACCATGGCCGAGTTCGACGAGATCGGCCGCACCATCGACGGCTTCGCTTCGGAAGACGCCACCGTCGTGGTCGGCACCGTGCTGGACCCGGACATGCAGGACGAAGTGCGCGTGACCGTGGTGGCCACCGGCCTGAACCGCGTCTCGGCCAGCAAGACCCAGCGTCCGGGCGAGCGTGCACCGATCAAGCTGGTCCGCAACGCCACCACCGGCCAGCCGGAGTTCGGCGAGTTCGACAACGGTGGCGACGCCGTGTCCAAGGCCGTGGGCGGCATGGGCCTGGGCCTGCGCCGTGCCAGCAGCGATACCGCGGCGGCGTCCGCCCCGTCGGCCCCGTCGGCTTCGGCCCCGGCAGCGGCGGAACTGCCGAACGACTACCTGGACATCCCGGCCTTCCTGCGCCGCCAGGCGGACTAAGCGGGGCGGCCCGGGGTTGTCCTCCCCGGGTTGCGCCACCATGTCCTGAAAATGCGGGCGCCGGGCCAGGATGGGCCCGGCCGCCCTGCTTTAAGCGCTTCCCCAGCGGCGTGCCGGTGTGTCGTGCCGGTGGCTGTCACTGGCGTTTCAGCCAGGGTAGGGGAGTGCGCGTGTTAATCTAATGTGTCACTTCCGGTCCATCCCCATGATCCAGCAACGCACCCTCAAGAACACGATCCGCGCCACCGGCGTTGGCCTGCACAGTGGTGACAAGGTCTACATGACCCTGCGCCCGGCACCGGTCAACCATGGCATCGTGTTCCGCCGCGTGGACCTGGACCCGGTGGTGGAAGTGCCGGCCAAGGCCGAACTGGTCACCGAAGTGACCCTGTGCACCGGCCTGACCTGCAACGACGCCAAGATCCAGACCGTCGAACACCTGATGTCGGCGCTGGCCGGCCTGGGTGTGGACAACATCATCGTCGAGCTGTCCTCGGCCGAGTTGCCGATCATGGACGGTTCGGCGGGCCCGTTCGTGTTCCTGCTGCAGTCGGCCGGCATCGTGGAACAGGATGCGCCCAAGCGCTTCATCCGCGTGCTGAAGACCGTGGAAGTGACCGAGGGCGACAAGGTGGCCCGCTTCACCCCGTACGAGGGTTACAAGCTGGGCTTCACCATCCAGTTCGACCACCCGATGATTCCGGCCAAGCAGTCGCGCCAGGAAATCGAGTTCTCGACGCTGGCCTACACCAAGGAAATCTCCCGCGCGCGCACCTTTGGTTTCATGCGCGACCTGGAGTACATGCGCGAGCGCAACCTGGGCCTGGGCGGTTCGATGGACAACGCCATCGTGCTGGACGAGTTCCGCGTGCTCAACGAAGACGGCCTGCGCTACGCCGACGAATTCGTGCGCCACAAGATCCTTGACGCCATCGGCGACCTCTATCTGGCCGGTGGCCAGGTGTTGGGTGCGTACGAGGGCTTCAAGTCCGGCCACGCGCTCAACAACAAGCTGGTGCGGGCCCTGATGGCCGACGCCAGCGCCTGGGAATGGGTCAGCTTCGACTCGCCGGCCACGCCGGATCCGGTGGAATACGCTACCCCGGCGTACGCCTGATTCCGTAGGCTATTGAATTTAAATATAAAAACGCCGCCTTCCCGGGCGGCGTTCTTGTTTCCGGCGTCGGCGACGCATTCAGCGTGCTTGAAAGACGTCAAGGCTGGTTCAAGGTCACGGTTTTGTGAACCTGTTGGATCAGAAGCCTGAATTTAACGCCGTTTTAACAGCAATCTAACGACAGGCCCCCGGATGGCCGCTAGGATGCGACCCGGCCCCCGAAATGTTTCACGCCGTGGTGACACGCGCGACGGGGAGCGGAGCCGGATGCTCCGTTGCCATCAGGATCGTTTCTTCGGCTTCGAAGGAACGTCCTGCAGGCAAGCCAAGGCGTCGCGTAGCCCTTTGTGCGTGGCGGCTGAAACTGCGTGGGGTCCATTCCGGTTGTCGAGCGCTGGGGAGCGCGTGGGAGTGGGAGACGCAGTCTTGATGGTCACCCTGGTGGCCTTCAGCCCGATGGAACGGGCCGCGTCGAGCAGCTGGGCTTCGGCAAGCCGCAACTTGGCATGCCAGACCGGGGACTCGACGAGAAAAACGAGGTGTTCCCCGTCCACATTGGCCAGCCGGCAACGGCTGCGCAGAGGTGGCGGCAACTGGGGGCGCAACTGACGGTCCAGCGCGTCGAGCCACAAGGCACGCCGCAGCGGGTTGCCGCTTTTGTCCGCCATTACCGCATCCAGCGCCGGTTTCGGTGCCGACGCGGGGCGAACGCTGGATTTCGGCTCAGACATGAAAACTCACTGATGGCATTCAAAAAGATCGTAATCAAAACGCGTGAAGGACAGGCCAAGTCGTCGCCGATCGCGCGTTTGCGGTTCTATTTCGAGGACCGCCCCCGTGCCCTGCTGGGCAGCGTGCTCGGGGTAGGCTGCATTATCGGCCTTGCTGGCGGCATTGGCGCCAGCGCGCTGAATGATTCCCGGCTGCAGGCCAAGGTCGAGCGCCAGGATGCGGAACTGGCCAAGGTCAAGCGTGATGCGCAGACCCAGGTCAACGCGCTGGCGGCTCGCCTCGGCGAGCTGCAGGCGCAGGCGACCCGCCTCAACGCCCTCGGCGAACGGCTGACCCAGATGGGCAAGCTGGAGGACGGCGAGTTCGACTTCAACGAGACCCCCGGCCTCGGTGACGGTGACGCAGGCGGCCCGACCAGCGACATCCCGGTCAAGGACGTCAACGCCGACTTACAGGTGCTGGAGCAGCGCTTCGCTGCTTCAGGCCGCCAGTTGTCGGTGATGGAATCGCTGATGTTCGACCACCAGCTGCAGCAGAACGCCGTGCCGTCGCGCATGCCGATCCGCAACAGCTACGTGACGTCCGGTTTCGGCACCCGTGCTGACCCGTTCGGCCGCGGTGCCGCCACCCACAAGGGCATGGACTTCCACGCAAAGGTCGGTGACCCGGTGATGGCCGTGGCCGAGGGCGTGGTCAGCTTCGCCGGCGTGAAGGGCGGCTACGGCAATGTCGTCGATGTCGACCACGGCAATGGCTATGTCACCCGCTATGCGCACAATTCGCGCCTGGTGGTGAAGGCCGGTGACCTGGTCCGTGCCGGCCAGGAAGTGGCCAAGGCCGGTTCCACCGGTCGTTCGACCGGCGCCCACGTGCACTTCGAGGTGTGGGAGAACGGCAACGTGGTCAACCCGCGCAAGTTCCTCGGCGACGGCGGCAACACGCCGGTCGGCCGGGTCAGCCGCGGCTGATGCCGGGTCGGATCCCTTCCGCGCCGCGGGAGGGCTCTGACCCGATGCGGTTGATCTGGTAGTGCCGGCCGCTGGCCGGCAACCTCATGATCTTCGGCAGCATCGCGGATCACCGGCCAGCGGCCGGCACTACCCCTCGGGGTTGAAACCCCTCGCGCCCGTCCCAAGCTACAATGGGTGTTGCCATCGACAGGGCGCCAGGCGCCCTGTTTCGTTTGCGGCGGACGGATCCCCAGGGGGAGGCCGGGCGTCGTGTCCATCCAACCCGGTTCCTTCAATGATCAACAGCCTGCTTACCCGCGTATTTGGCAGTCGTAACGAACGACAGCTGCGCCAGCTCAACCGCATCGTCGCCAAGATCAATGCGCTGGAGCCGGAGATCGAGAAGCTGTCCGACGAGCAGCTTCAGTCCAAGACGCCGGAGTTCAAGCAGCGCATCGCTGACGGTGAAGCCCTGGACAAGGTGCTGCCGGAAGCGTTCGCGGTCTGCCGCGAAGCCGGTCGCCGCGTGCTGGGCATGCGCCACTACGACGTGCAGCTGATCGGCGGCATGGTGCTTCACCTGGGCAAGATCGCAGAAATGCGCACCGGTGAAGGCAAGACCCTGGTGGCGACCCTGCCGGTGTACCTCAACGCACTGGAAGGCAAGGGCGTGCACGTGGTCACCGTGAACGACTACCTGGCCCGCCGCGACGCCGCGCAGATGGGCAAGCTGTACAACTGGCTGGGCCTGAGCGTGGGCGTGGTGTACCCGGGCATGCCGCACAGCGACAAGCGCGACGCCTACGCTGCGGACATCACCTACGGCACCAACAACGAATTCGGTTTCGACTACCTGCGCGACAACATGGCGCTGTCCAAGGCCGACCGCTACCAGCGCGGCCTGCACTACGCCATCGTCGACGAAGTCGACTCCATCCTGATCGACGAAGCGCGTACCCCGCTGATCATCTCCGGTCCGGCCGACGATTCCCCGGAGCTGTACATCCGTGTCAACCGCGTCGTGCCGCACCTGGTCAAGCAGGAGAGCGAGGACGGCGAAGGTGATTTCTGGGTCGATGAGAAGGGCAAGCAGGTGCACCTGTCCGAAGCGGGCATGGAGCACGCCGAGCAGCTGCTGGTTGAAGCCGGCATCCTCAACGGCGAAACCGAAGGCCTGTACGCGGCGCAGAACCTGACCGTGGTCCACCATCTCAACGCCGCCCTGCGCGCGCACGCGATCTACCAGCGCGACGTTGACTACATCGTGCGCGACGGCGAAGTGGTCATCGTCGACGAGTTCACCGGCCGTACCCTGGCCGGCCGCCGCTGGTCCGACGGCCTGCACCAGGCGGTGGAAGCGAAGGAAGGCGTGCCGGTGCAGCGCGAGAACCAGACGCTGGCGAGCATCACCTTCCAGAACCTGTTCCGCATGTACAAGAAGCTGTCCGGCATGACCGGTACGGCCGATACCGAAGCGTTCGAGTTCCAGAGCATCTATGGCCTGGAAGTGGTGGTGATCCCGACCAACCGCCCGACCATCCGCAAGGACAGCCCGGACCAGGTGTTCCTCAACCGCAAGGGCAAGTTCAATGCGGTGCTGGCCGACATCGAAGAGTGCGCCAAGCGCGGCCAGCCGGTGCTGGTCGGTACCACTTCGATCGAAACCTCGGAAATGCTGTCCGAGCACCTGAGCAAGGCCGGCGTGAAGCACGAAGTGCTCAACGCCAAGCAGCATGACCGCGAAGCGACCATCGTCGCCAACGCGGGCCGCCCGGCGGCGGTGACCATCGCCACCAACATGGCCGGCCGTGGTACCGACATCGTGCTGGGCGGCTCGCTGGAAGCCGAGATCCACGCCCTGGGCGAGGACGCGACCGACGAGCAGAAGGCGGCGGTCAAGGCCGAATGGCAGAAGCGCCACGATGCAGTGAAGGCCGCCGGCGGCCTGCACATCGTCGGTACCGAACGCCACGAATCGCGTCGTATCGACAACCAGCTGCGTGGCCGTTCGGGCCGCCAGGGTGACCCGGGTTCGTCCCGTTTCTACCTGTCGCTGGAAGACAACCTGATGCGCATCTTCGCCTCCGACTGGGTGCAGAAGGCCATGCGCATGATGGGCATGAAGGAAGACGACGTCATCGAGGACCGCCTGGTCAGCCGCCAGATCGAAAAGGCGCAGCGCAAGGTCGAGGCCCACAACTTCGACATCCGCAAGAACCTGCTGGACTTCGACGACGTCAACAACGACCAGCGCAAGGTGATCTACGCCCAGCGCGACGAGCTGCTGGACGCCGAGTCGGTGAAGGCCAACGTCGACGGCATCCGTGACGACGTGATCTTCGACACCGTGGCGCGCTTCGTGCCGCCGAACTCGATCGACGAGCAGTGGGACCTGCGTGGCCTGGAAGCGACCCTGGAGTCGGACTTCGGCCTGCAGATGTCGCTGACCGACCTGGTCAAGCAGCATGAGGAACTGGACGCCGAGGCCATCGCCAGCAAGGTCCAGGAGCGCGTCAACCAGCACTTCGCCGAGAAGGAAGCCAGCCTGGGCGAAGAGACCATGCGCGCGCTGGAGAAGCACGTGATGCTGACCGTGCTGGACCAGAGCTGGAAGGAGCACCTGGCGCGCATGGATTACCTGCGCCAGGGCATCTACCTGCGTGGTTACGCGCAGAAGCAGCCCAAGCAGGAATACAAGAAGGAAGCCTTCGAGCTGTTCTCGGACATGCTGGAGAACGTCAAGCGCGAAGTGGTGACCCTGCTGGCCCGCGTGCGTATCCGCAGCGACGAGGAAGTGCAGGCCCTGGAGGCCGCCGAGCGCCAGCAGGCGCAGGCGCGCCTGAGCCAGTCGCAGTTCCAGCACCAGGATGCGGGCGGCTACAGTGCCGACGAGGAAGCCGCGCAGGTGGAAGCCGCCCAGCAGGGTGTGGCCACGCTGCAGCGCGACGAGCCGAAGATCGGCCGCAATGATCCATGCCCGTGCGGCAGTGGCAAGAAGTACAAGCACTGCCACGGCCAGCTGAGCTGACCCCGGAGGGCCCCGCGCAAGCGGGGCCTTCTGCTTTGCAGCCGGCGTCCGGCCCGGATCCGTGATTGCGCTGGTCGCCCTGTTCTGGGCATGCTGCCCCCATGCATTCCCCCACCCGATCGATCCACGTCGTGGCCGCCGTCATCACCGACGCCCGGGGCCGCGTGCTGCTCAACCGCCGTACCGAGAACCGCGACATGGCCGGCCTGTGGGAATTCCCCGGCGGCAAGCGCGAATCCGGCGAGACCTCCGAACAGGCGCTGGCGCGTGAACTGCGCGAAGAGCTGGGCATCGAGGCCGATGTCGGGCCCTGGCTGATGGATGTGCCGCAGCGCTATCCGGACAAGCACCTGACCCTGGAAGTGCGCCATGTGCGCAGCTGGAAGGGCACCCCGCGCGGCCGCGAAGGCCAGGCGATCACCTGGGTGGCGCAGGACAAGCTGGGCCGCTATTCGATGCCGCCGGCCGACCTGCCGGTGGTGGCCGCACTGCGCCAACCGGACCGCTACCTGATCACCCCGGCGCCGGCTGACGGCATCGGAGGCGTGCAGCAGTGGCACGAGCAACTGTTGCGGGCAGTAGCCGCAGGGCAGCAGCGCATCCAGCTGCGCCTGCCACCGGAACACCCGCAACGGCAGGCCATGATCGAACAGGCCGTGCGCGCGCATCGTCGCGGCGTGCAATGGCTGCTCAACCGCGATGTGGCGCTGGCACGCGCACTGGGCGTGGGTGTGCACCTGGGCAGCGAGCAGCTGCAGGACCTGCAGGAACGGCCGTTGCCGGAAGGGCAGCTTGTCGCCGCGTCCTGCCACGACCTGGAGCAGCTGCAGGCGGCGCAGCGGCTGGGCTGCGACTTCGCGGTGCTTGGCCCGGTGCAGGCCACGGCCAGCCATCCCGATGCGGAGCCGCTGGGCTGGGAGGCCTTCGCCGCGCTGCGCGCGCAGGTGTCGCTGCCGATCTACGCGTTGGGTGGGATGGCCGCCGGCCATATCGCCGAAGCCCGCCGCCATGGTGGGCAGGGTATCGCTGCGATCGGCGGGTTGTGGCCGGCGTGAGCCCTCCCGGTCACAACGTGATCCAGAAACACCCATACTGCCGACGCAACCCCAGCACCGTCGAAGCGCGCGACACGCTGCCGGGCAGCGTCTGTTCCAGGCGCAGGCCGACCGGATGCCGCACGGCCGACGGCTCCGGGTCGGATCCCTGCGCCGCAGCGCTCTGATCCTCATCCTGCGATTGCGGCAGCGCCTGCGAGGCATACACCGGTACCACGTCTACCAGCGGCCGACGGACCAATGATTCCAGCTGGCCGAGGATGCGCTGCGCACCGGCATCGGAGACTGCGCCCCACAGGTACAGCGACGACAACCGGTTCACATCGTTGCTGAGGATGCCGACGCGCAGTGCGTCCACCAGCTCGCTCAGGCGCCGTGGGCAGCGCGCCCCCAGGGTGTCGCGCGGCAGGGTGCTGCCGGTGGGCGCGGGCGGTGGCAATCGCGATCGGGCGCCGACACTGTCGCAGGGGCGGTCGGTGTACACGCTCTGCCCCCGCGCATCAGTGCAGCGGTTCAAGCGTGGGGACTGCGCATGGACCACGCTCGACGCCGAGCACAATGACAGCAGCAACAGCAGGAAGGAAAGCCGGTTCATCGACGCAGGGTAGCGCCGATCGCGGTGGCATGGCGTGCTTTCAGCCGTGCAGCAGCTTCAGCACCGACGTGGTCGGCCTGGCCAGGTTCAGGGTGTAGAAGTGCAGGCCCGGCGCGCCGCCCTCGACCAGCCGCTGGCACAGCTTGGCCACCACTTCCGTACCGAACGCCCGCACCGATTCGGCGTCATCGCCATAGGCCTGCATCTTGCGGCTGATCCAGCGCGGGATTTCCGCACCGCACTGCTCGGAGAAGCGGCGTAGCTGGCTGAAGTTGGCGATCGGCATGATGCCGGGCGTGATCGGTACCTGCACGCCGAGCCGGCGCACGGCATCGACAAAGTGGAAGTACGCATCCGGGTTGTAGAAATACTGGGTGATCGCCGCGTCGGCGCCGGCATCGATCTTGGCCTTGAAGTGCTTGAGGTCGGCCAGTGCATCGGAGGCCTGTGGGTGGGTCTCCGGGTAGGCGCCCACTTCGATGCGGAACGCATCGCCGTGTTCGGCGCGGATGAACTCGATCAGCTCGGCGGCATAGCGCATGTCGCCGGGGAAGCCCATACCGGAGGGCAGGTCGCCACGCAGCGCAACCAGGCGATGGCAACCGATGGCGCGGTACAGCTTGAGCAGTTCGCGGATCTCCTGGCGGGTGCCGCCGACGCAGGACAGATGCGGCGCCGCCTCGAAGCCATGGTGCTGGTTGAGATGGCGCACGGTCTCGGAGGTATAGCTCAGGGTCGAGCCACCGGCGCCGAAGGTACACGACACGTATTCGGGGGCGTAGTCCTTCAGCTTGGCCGCAGCACGGTCCAGCTGGCTGCGCTGTTCGTCGGTCTTGGGCGGATAGAACTCGAAGCTGATGGCAGTCATGGCGCGGATGGCGGCGGTCGGGGCGGGTGAGTATATCGCTTCATCAAGATGGATGTTCAATGATTCTGTGTGCGGGCGCCGCGAGCGTACGGCCGTGCAGGCGCTGCCAGCGGTTACTCTGTGCGGCGGATTCCCAGATCGCGCCGCACCATGTCCATCGTCCTTACCGATTTCGCCCGTCCCCGCCTGTTCCCGCGCATGCCGCGCGGCAACACCATCCAGGACTGCACTGCCGAACAGTTCGAGGCGTACCTCAATGCCCATGAACCGATGAAGGTCCTGCAAGGTTATGCCCCCTTCTGCAAACTGTTCGTCTATGAGAACTGGACCAGCACCCGGTGCCTGACGGTGCCGATCACCGAGGCCAACCGCCATCTGCTGCGCAGTGGTTACGAGGCGCGCAACCGGGAAGAACTGCCGGTACTGGTGCGCTGGTTCGAAGGCGTGGAAGCGCCGCGCGCCAACTATCTGGTCGTCATCCTGTACAGCGCGGAGCAGCTTGCGAAGGAAGGCTCGCCGATCGGGGCTGAGTGGGGCATCGTCGGCTGCATCTACACCGCTGAGCCGGACGAAGTGCCGATGGCCCCGATCACGATGATGCGCAATGCGCTGGGCGTGGAAGAGGGCGGTTCCGGCGTGCCGCTGGACCGCGAGGCGTACCGGCGTGCGGTGGAATTCTGGGAGAACAACGCCAATTGGCGGCCGTAAGGGAAGGACAGGCCAGTACAGCCACGCCATGCGTGGCTGCTTCATCGTTCGACGGTTTTCCACTCCCACCAGGGGTAGTGATACTCGCGGTCGATCGCCTGCCAGTGTTGGCCGCAGTGGGTGCAGGCGACGCGATGGCAGTCGCCCCAGCCATCCTCCGCTGCGTCGAGCGACAGCAGCTGCATCTGCCCGTGTTCGATCAGCCGACGGGGGTCGAAGAACGGATAGCCGGGGTTGAGCGCACACAGGCAGCCGGTGCCCGCGCGCCAGAAGCGCAGCCGCTGCAGCGCCGCCTTCAGGTGCGCCTGGTTGCTGACCAGCATGCCGCCCAGCGCTATGCCTGCGCTGTGCTGCTCGATCAACGTCACGTGCGGTGCCAGCGCATCCAGCGGCGCCGCATCGAACAGTCGGGCGAGCGTACGCGCGGCGTCGGTGATGCGCCCGCCGTCGCCTGACAGCAGGTCCTGCAGCAGCGCCTGGGCGTGGGCATCGTTGAGCATGGGCGTCGCAGTCCAGGGCCAGCGCATCAGCGTGCCTTGCCGATGGCGGCGAAGTGTCCGCCGGTGAGCTGCAGCAGATCGCCCGGTGCCAGTTCCACTTCCAGGCCACGACGGCCGGCGCTGACATGCAGTGTGTGCAGGGATTCCGCACTGGAATCAAGAAAGGTGCGCAGGCGCTTTTTCTGGCCCAGCGGGCTGATGCCACCGACCAGATAACCGGTCGCACGCTGTGCGGCGTCAGCGGCGGCCATCTCGCATTTCCTGCAGCGGGCGGCTTCCGCCAGCGCCTTCAGGTCCAGCTGGCCGGCGACCGGCACGATGGCCACCAGCAGTTCGTGGGTGTCGGTGCTGGCCAGCAGGGTCTTGAACACCTGCGCCGGGTCCAGGCCGAGCTTTTCCACGGCTTCGCCACCATAGGAGGCGGCATGGGCATCGTGCACGTAGCTGCGCACGCTGTGGGCGATGTTCTCGCGCTTGAGCAGATTGATGGCGGGGGTCATGCGCGCATCGTAGCGCGCAGGGAACAACCTGCCTTGACCGAGGCTGCTGGAGGGCCCCTGCGATAATGCGCGCTGTACACCGTCTGGAATCTCATCATGCGCGCACCGCCCCTGCTTCATGACCTGACCCTGGATAGCGAACCGTGCGCGGGTCCGTACCCACCGCAGGGCTTCTGGCCGATCGCCGAAGGTGCACTGGGCAACGGTGATCAGTTCGGTCTGTACTGGCCACTGGGTCGGGAGGCTGAGCCGCCCGTGGTCTGCGAAATGTTCCATGACGAGGGGCGCATGGTCTTCCGCCATTCCTCGTTGGATGTCTTCGCGCAGTGGCTGGATGCCGGTGGCGCGGAACAGGACGACGATGACGGCTGCGAGCCGCGTGAGCACGCGGTACCGGATGCGGGATCGCCGTTGCCCTTGATCGAGCGCGCGCAGCGGCATGTACAGGCCGCCGAACCGGCCCAGGCAATTGCGTTGCTGGAGGACGCCTGCAGCCGCTTTCCGGAACTGCCGCGCGCGTGGGCCCTGCTGGCAGGGCAGCAGATGCGCCTGGGCCAGCACGCGGCGGCCGTGGCGGCGGCACGTGCGGCGATCCTGGCCAACTGGGCTTTCGGCATTCCCGAGCCCGGCGTGCTGCGCATGCTGCGGACCACCGATGCGGCCGGCGATCCTGTGCTGGCGATGGCGCAGCAGATGGGGTTCGCCTTCGGCGGCGCCAAGACCAACCCGGACTATGCGCTGATGCAGGCGTGCATCGATCAGTGCTGGGATGCGGGAGATACGTTGGCGGCACTGCGCGTGAGCCAGAACCGCTGCTACGTGTTGAGCAGCGAGACTGTTTCCTTCCAGCAGCGCGAAGGCTTCGATCTGGAGGCCTGGCGGCGCGACTTCGCCGCACGGTGCCAGCGTGCGCTGCACGACGACCGGCAGCGCATGTAGCTCCGGGCCATGGGGCCGGAGCCCTTTCCCTTGGAAAGGGATCCAGCCCCGCGACGCGGGATCAGCGCGACATCGATTGCTGCGTCTGTATCTGTTCCTGGGTCTGCCGCTGTGACAGCTCGTTGTCCAGCGCCTGGCTCTGCCGCGTGCTGTCCTGCAGGTTCTGGTTCACCGCCTGCGACAGGTCGACGTAGGTGCGGTGCATGGCGGGATCGCCGAGCTGGCCCTGCACCGCGAACACGCCCTGGTTGTCCGGCCGCGCCAGCACGGTATCGACCTGGCTCATGCCGGCTACCTTGGATTCGTAGGCTACCTGGCCTGCGGCGTTCTCGAGCTGGCTGCGGTCATTGAACAGCGGCGACAGGCCGCCCTGGCGACGCTGTTCTTCCAGTGCTTCCAGCTTGTCCACGACCTGCTGGTAGCGTGGGTGGTCGGCGTGGCCCGGGGTGGCCATGGTCGGCTCGGCCGCCTGTGCACGCTGCTGGGTGGCCGCCTCCAGCGCCCCCAGGGTTGCGCCGCCGGCCTTGCCGTCAACGGTGAGCTGGTGGTCACGCTGGAACTGCTTGACCGCTTCCACGGTGCCGGGGCCGAAATCGCCATCGGCCACCAGCGGCTTGCCGTCCTTGCCCAGATAGCCCAGGTCGGACAGCTTCTGCTGCATGGCCTGCACCTCATCGCCCTTGCTGCCGTTGACCAGCACGCCGTTGCCCGCAGGCGTGCCCGGTGACCCGTGCGAGGGAGCATGGGTGGGGGTGATGCCGATCTGGACCATGGCCCGGTCGAAGCGCTCATCGCGGCTGGCTACGGCGGCCTGCGACTGGATGCCGTACTTGGTGGCATCGACGAAGTTCTGCACGTCGCCGCGCGTCGGCGGATTGCCGGCCTGGACGGTGCCGCCCTGCAGCTTTTCCGCATTGCCGGCCAGATAGCTGATGAACTGCGGGCCCATGCTGCCGAACTGGTTGTCATAGTCCGCCATGGCCAGCTGCAACTCCGGGTTGGCGGCGATGGCATCGGCCGCGGCCGGATTGGTTGCACGCACCTTGGCGATGGCCTGATCGACACGCTCGATGGCGCTGTCCAGCTTGGCGTTGGTGAGCTCATCCATCCTGGCCTGCGGAATGGCCTGCAACTTGGCGTCGAGCGCCGCCAGCTGCTGGGTGCTTAATCCTCCCTGCTGGGACAACAGTGCGATGTCACCATCGGTGAAGCCGTTGTCGCGCAGGAAGCGCCTGGCCTGCGGATTGCCGCCCACATCGAACTGCACCAGCCCGAACGAGTAGGTGCTTGCGCCTTTCTGTGCGTATGAGAAGTGGTCCAGGTGGCGGGTGTTGCCGCCCAGCTCGGTGTTGAGGAACAGCGTGGACAGCTGTTCGCGCGTAATGGTGGAATCCGTTGCCATGGTCATCGTCCTTCAATGAGGGTAAAGCGCCGGGCGTGCCCGGCGATTGTCAGCCCGCGCAGTGCTGCTGGGTGAAGCGGAGCAGCTGGCGGATGGCCTGGGTACCGTAAGCAGCCGGCGCCGGTTCGAGGGCGAACTGGCCAACCATCTGGTTGCTGCACAGCTGCACGTTGCGCCTGCCGGCGGAGGTTTCCTGGGTGCAGTTGGCTGCGAGCAGGGCGTTGGGGCCGCCGCCCATGTTCGTGGCAGCCGTGCAGCCCAGCAGGCGGCCTTCCTGGCCGTTCTCACCCAGCAGCGTGTTGAAGTTCGCCAGCTGGCTGTTGGGATCGCGCAGCACCAGCAGGTCCACGCATTGCTGCTGGCCGTCAGGGGCTTCGCATGCATCCTGGTCGATCAGGCCGTCACGCGTGGCGGACAACACCTTGAGGCGATCGGTGTACACCTGCTGCAGGCACTGTGCATCGGTGCACAGGTCGCGGGTGTGCTCCTGCCAGCGCTGCTGTTCGGCGTGCAGCTTGCTCTGCCCTGCTGCATCGAGTGTGGCCTGTGCGGCAGTGACCGCCTTGCCCACGTCCGCATCCAGGCCGGTCAGGGTCGGGTCCCTGCAGACCAGGGTCTGTGCCGGCGACGCTGCATCGGCGCAGCCAGCGCTCGTGTCGGCGACCGTGGCGGGCGCGTCGGCGGCCTTGCCTGCGGGGCTGGCCTGTCCGCTGGCCGCAGCCGGAGCCGTAGCGCCGGCTTCGCCGGCAGGTGGGGTGCAGGCGGCCATCAGGGCCACCCAGCACAGGGTCATCAGGGGCTTCATGGCCCGGTTCAGTCGTTCACGGTTGCGCGGCATGTCCTGTCCTTTGGTGTCTGCGTCCCGGCGCATGGCCTGCCGTTGGCAGCCCACGCGGGCGTAAAGCCTAGCAAGCGGCTTCTTAGTGCTCCGTGACAGGGTGCGCGGATCGGTTGCCGGGTGCCGCAACGCAGAACGGGCGCCCGAAGGCGCCCGTCCTGTCTGCATACGTTGCCGGGGTCAGAGCCCTTTCATGCGGAAAGGGATCCGGCCCCGCCTGCACCGGTAGTGCCGGCCGCTGGCCGGCACCCCGCAGGCATCAGTAGCGGTAGTGGTCCGGCTTGAACGGGCCTTCCACCGGCACGCCGATGTAGTCGGCCTGGTCCTGGGTCAGGGTGGTCAGCTTCACGCCGATCTTTTCCAGGTGCAGGCGGGCCACTTCCTCGTCCAGCTTCTTGGGCAGCAGGTAGACCTTCTTCTCGTAGCTGTCCTTGTTCGCCCACAGGTCGATCTGGGCCAAAGTCTGGTTGGCGAAGCTGTTGGACATCACGAAGCTCGGGTGGCCGGTGGCGCAGCCCAGGTTCACCAGGCGGCCTTCGGCCAGCAGGAAGATCGCGTTGCCGTTCGGGAAGATGTACTTGTCCACCTGCGGCTTGATGTTGACGTGCTTGATGCCCGGGTACGACGCCAGTGCGTCGACCTGGATCTCGTTGTCGAAGTGGCCGATGTTGCAGACGATGGCCTGGTCCTTCATCGCGCTCAGGTGCTCGATGCGGATGATGTCGCGGTTGCCGGTGGTGGTGACATACAGGTCGGCACGGCCCAGGGTCGACTCGATGGTGTTGACTTCATAGCCTTCCATCGCCGCCTGCAGCGCGCAGATCGGGTCGATCTCGGTGACGATCACGCGCGCGCCGTAGGCACGCAGCGACGCGGCGCAGCCCTTGCCGACGTCGCCGTAGCCGCAGACCACGGCCACCTTGCCGGCCAGCATCACGTCCATCGCGCGCTTCAGGCCGTCGGCCAGCGACTCGCGGCAGCCGTACAGGTTGTCGAACTTGCTCTTGGTGACCGAGTCGTTGACGTTGATCGCCGGGATCAGCAGGGTGCCGGCCTGGGCCAGCTGGTACAGGCGGTGCACGCCGGTGGTGGTCTCTTCGGAGACGCCCTTCCAGTCCTTCACCACGCGGCCCCAGTAACCCGGGCGCTCCTTGGCCACGCGCTTGAGCAGGTTCTTGATGACCTGTTCTTCGTGCGAGGCAGAGGGGGTGTTGACCCAGTCGCTGCCGTTTTCCAGTTCGTAGCCCTTGTGGATCAGCAGGGTCACGTCACCGCCGTCGTCGACCACCAGTTCCGGGCCGGTCAGGGTGCCGTCGGCCAGGGTGAAGGTCAGCGCGTCCAGGGTGCAGTCCCAGTACTCTTCCAGGGTCTCGCCCTTCCAGGCAAACACCGGGGTGCCGGTGGCGGCGATGGCGGCAGCCGCGTGGTCCTGGGTCGAGAAGATGTTGCACGAGGCCCAGCGCACATCGGCGCCGATGTCCTTCAGGGTCTCGATCAGCACCGCGGTCTGGATGGTCATGTGCAGCGAGCCGGTCACGCGCACGCCCTTCAGCGGCAGCTCGGCCTGGTACTTGCGGCGGATCGACATCAGGCCCGGCATTTCGTGCTCGGCGATGTCCAGTTCCTTGCGGCCCCAGTCGGCCAGCGTGATATCGCGGATCTTGTAATCACCTTCGGTGGAGAAGGTCTTGGCAACAGCGTTCATTCGTGTGCTCCGGTTGTGGGCGAGCGGGTGCTCGCATCTAGCCGGGCGCCGTTGTTACAAAGCCACCTTACCGAGCCTGGCCGGGCCTCGTCGGATCCGGTCGCAGCGCCCCTCGGCAGGGGAGAACCCCCATTATATCGCGGCCCCGGCGTGACATCGGCATGACCCAACCATCGGCAGATGGGGCCGCGTGCATGGCCTGTTAAGGTCGGTGTTTTCACGCATCACACAGGTGGAACGATGAGCATGCACGCGCGCCGTACGCGGCGGTGGACCGGCCTGGTCCTGTCGATGGGACTGCTGGCGGTGGCCCCGCTGGCCTGGGCGGCAGCGCCGCAGCCCGTTGCCGCGCAGGCGCAGGGCGTCAACGGCTACGAACTGCCGTCGGCCGCGCTGCAGGCAGTGGTCGATGCCCCGCGCGCGCCGTCGCTGTTTTTGTCGCCGCGCCGCGACGTGGCCGCGATGATGCAGATGCCGTCGCTGCCGTCGATCCAGGTGGTGGCGCAGCCGGAACTGAAGCTGGCCGGCCTGCGCATCAACCCGCGCACGTTCTCCGACAGCCGCTTCAGCTTCGGCGAGAAGCTGTGGCTGATGAACGTGGCCGACGGCAAGGAGCGGCCGATCACCGGCCTGCCGGCCACGCTGTCGATCGCCAGCGTGATGTGGTCGCCGGACCAGAAGTGGCTGGCCTTCAACCAGGTCGACGCTGCCAGTGGCGCCAATGAACTGTGGCTGGTGGATGTGGCCGGTGGCAGTGCCCGTCGCCTGGTTGCCGGCCTGAACACGGTGATCGGCAGCGGCTACCAGTGGCTGCCGGACAACCGCGGGCTGGTGGTGTTCACCCGCCCGGCCAACCCGGGGCCAGCCCCGGCCGCCGACGGCGTCCCGACCGGCCCGGCCGTGCAGCAGACCAGCCAGGGCGGCGGCGTGGTGTCGATCCGCACCTACCAGGACCTGCTGAAGAACGAGGCCGACGCCCGCCAGTTCGATTACTACGCTACTACCCAGCCGATGGAAGTCGGCCTGGATGGCAGTACCCGCGCGATCGGTGCAGCCGGCATCTTCATGGGCTTCTCGGTGTCGCCCGACGGCCGCTTCGTGCTGCGCCAGCCGGTGCAGCGCCCGTACTCCTACGTGGTGCCGGTGAGTAGTTTCCCGCGCCGCATCGAAGTGATCGACCGTGCCAGCGGCAAGCTGGTGCATACCGTGGCGGTGCGCCCGCTGGTGGAAGGCCTGCCGACCGGCAACGATGCCGAAGTGACCGGCGTGCGCGACATCAGCTGGCGCGGTGATGCCGACGCCACCCTGGTCTGGGCCGAAGCGCAGGACGGCGGCGACCCGAACCGGGAAGCCAGGGTGCGCGATGCGGTGCTGATGCAGGCCGCGCCGTTCGACAAGCCGCCGGTGACCCTGGCCCAGCTTGGCAGCCGCCTGAGCGGCATCAACTGGGGCCGTGGCGACCTGGCCCTGCTGACCGAGTCGTGGTGGAAGACACGCAAGACCAAGACCTGGCTGATCGCCCCGGATGATGCCGGTGCCGAGCCGCGCCTGCTGTGGGATCGTGACGCGCAGGACCGTTATGCCGATCCGGGGCGGCCGCTGCTGGCCAGCGATGAACGTGGTCGCTCGCTGCTGCAGACCAGCCCCGATGGTGGCAGCCTGTACCTGGCCGGTGCCGGTGCTTCGCCGGAAGGTGACCGTCCGTTCGTGGACCGTTTCGACATCGCCACGGGCAAGGCGACGCGCCTGTTCCATTCGCAGGCGCCGAGCTATTCGCTGCCGGTGGCATTGCTGGACAACCAGGGCAGCTCGCTGCTGCTGAGCCGTGAGAGCCCGGATGAGCCGGCCAACTTCTACGTGCAGTCGCTGGCCGATGCCAGCGCCGCACCGCGCGCGCTGACCCACTTCGCTCATCCGCTGCCGCAGCTGAAGGGCGTGCAGAAGGAGCAGATCCGCTACAAGCGCAAGGATGGCGTCGATCTGACCGCGACCCTGCTGCTGCCGCCGGGCTACGACCCCAAGCGCGACGGCCCGCGCCCGCTGCTGATGTGGGCCTACCCGGGCGAGTTCAAGAGCGCGGCCGCGGCCAGCCAGGTGACCGATTCGCCGTACCGCTTCAACGCGGTCAGCTACTGGGGCCCGCAGGCGTTCCTGGCCAAAGGGTACGTAGTGCTGGCCAGCCCGTCGATGCCGATCATCGGCGAGGGTGACAAGGAGCCCAACGACACCTACATCGAACAGCTGGTGGCCAACGCGCAGGCAGCCGTGGATGAAGTGGTGCGGCGTGGCGTGACCGATCGCGACCACATCGCCATCGGTGGCCATTCCTACGGTGCGTTCATGACCGCCAACCTGCTGGCGCATACGCGCCTGTTCAAGGCCGGCATCGCGCGCAGCGGCGCCTACAACCGCACGCTGACCCCGTTCGGCTTCCAGGCCGAGGAGCGCAACTACTGGCAGGCGCAGGACGTCTACCAGAAGATGGCGCCGTTCAACTACGCCGACAGGATCAAGGATCCGATCCTGTTCATCCACGGCGTGGACGACAACAACTCCGGTACGTTCCCGATCCAGAGCGAGCGCATGTTCGCCGCGGTGAAGGGCCTGGGTGGCACCGCACGGCTGGTGATGCTGCCGAACGAATCGCATGCCTACCGCGCACGCGAATCGATCATGACCATGCTGGCCGAGAGCGAGCGCTGGCTGGAGCAGACCATCGGCCCGGCCGGGCAGGGCACGGCGAAGAAGAAGCGCTGACCGGACCGGGTAGTGCCGGCCGCTGGCCGGCAACCTCATGGACCCACGCAGCCTGAGGTTGCCGGCCAGTGGCCGGCACTACCAGATGAAACCATTTTTGCATCGCAGCACGCTGCCCGTTCTGGTTTAGGCTTGGGGTCTGGATCCGTTGACCGAGGCCTGTGCGTCGCCGATGAACGAGTACCGCAGCAGCATCGAGTTTGCTTCCCCCGATCTTCCGCTTCGCGATGACGTGCGCCGGCTCGGCGCACTGGTCGGTGACCTGTTGGTCGAGCAGGTATCGGCGGCCTTCCTCGACGATGTCGAAGACGTGCGCACCCGCGCCATCGCCCGTCGCGAGAACCAGGCGCCGCTGTCGGAGCTGGCCGAAGGGCTGGCCGGGCGCACGCCGCAGCAGGCCGAGACCATGGTGCGGGCCTTCAGCACCTACTTCCAGGTGGTCAACATTGCCGAGCGCGTGCATCGCATCCGCCGCCGCCGTAACTACCAGCGTGCCGGTACCGCAGGCGCGCAGCCCGATGGCCTGCAGGATGCGCTGCAGCACCTGAAGGCGCAGGGCGTGACGCTGGACGAACTGGCGCAGTGGCTGCCGCGCATCGACATCGAGCCGGTGTTCACCGCGCATCCCACCGAAGCCGTGCGCCGTGCGCTGCTGGAGAAGGAGCAGCTGATGGTGGCCAGCCTGGTCGACAACCTCGACGGCCAGCGCACGCCGGGGGAAGCGGCCGCCGATGCTGCGCGCTTCCGCATGGCGCTGACCGCGTCGTGGCAGACCACTGATTCCTCGCCGGTGCGGCCCACCGTCGATGACGAGCGCGAGCACGTCGGCTTCTATCTGGTGCAGGTGCTGTACCGGGTGATTCCGGTGCTGTACGAGTCGCTGCAGCAGGCGCTGCGCGACACCTATGGCGAAGAACTGCCGCTGCCGCGCCTGCTGCGCTTCGGCACGTGGGTCGGCGGGGACATGGACGGCAACCCGAACGTGGATGCCCACACCATCCGCACGACGCTGGACGCGCAGCGGCAGGCCGTGCTGGGTCGCTACCAGAAGGAACTGCTGCAGCTGGCCAGCCTGCTCAGCCAGTCCACCGAGCGGGTGGGCGTGAGCGAGGCGCTGCAGGCGCGGGTGGCGTACTACCAGCAGCAGCTGCCGCAGGTGCAGTCGCGCCCGCGCCATGCCGACATGCCCTACCGCCTGCTCAACGATCGCATGCGCGCGCGCCTGCAGGCCACGCTGGATGACGGCGAGGGCGCTTACGCCGGTCCGGACGAACTGATCGACGACCTGCAGCTGATCCTCGACAGCCTGCGCGCGAACCGCGGCGAACATGCCGGTGGCTTTGCGGTGCAACGCCTGCTGTGGCGGGTGAAGACGTTTGGCTTCCACTTGGCACGGTTGGACGTACGCCAGGAGTCGAGCGTGCATGCACGCGCGCTGGCCACGGTGCTGGGCGGCGACGCGGCCTGGGACGGTCTGGATGCCTTGGGTCGCGCGCGCCTGCTGGCACCGCATGCCAGTGGTGAGGTGCCGTTGCCTAAGGGCGACGACGAAGGCAACCGGCGGCTGGACGCCGTGTTCGCTGCACTGGCCGATGCGCGCGCGCGCCACGGCGGCGACGCGCTGGGCAGCTACATCATCTCGATGGCACACGACCGCAGCGACGTGCTGGCGGTGCTGGCGCTGGCGCGTCGTGGTGGCCTGGTGGAAGAGGGCGGTTCGGTGCCGCTGGATATTGCGCCATTGTTCGAAACCGTGGACGACCTCAAGCGTGGCACCGCCACCCTGCGTGACCTGCTGGCCGACCCGATCTATCGCGCGCACCTGCAGGCACGCGACGACGTGCAGATGGTGATGCTGGGTTATTCGGACAGCAGCAAGGACGGCGGCATCGCCGCTTCGCGCTGGGGCCTGCAGCGTGCACAGGTGGAACTGCTGGAGGTGGCGGCAGAGGCGGGCATCCGATTGACCTTCTTCCATGGCCGGGGCGGTTCGATCAGCCGCGGTGGCGGCAAGACCACGCATGCGGTCGATGCGTCGCCGCGCGGCAGCATCGATGGCCGCCTGCGGGTGACCGAGCAGGGCGAGGTGATCCATCGAAAGTACGGCATCCGGGCGCTGGCCCTGCGTTCACTGGAGCAGGCCACCGGCGCGGTGCTGCGCGCCAGCCTGCGCCCGCGCGCCGCCGAGCCGCGCGAGGACGGCTGGCGGCCGGTGATGGATGCGGTGGCTGCGGCCAGCAGCGAGGTGTATCGCGCGTTCGTTGGCCAGCCCGGTTTCATGGACTACTTCCGCACCGCTACGCCGATCGACGTGATCGAGCGGATGACGCTGGGCTCGCGGCCGTCGCGTCGTCTCGGCCAGGACGCCGCACTGGGCAACCTGCGTGCGATTCCCTGGGTGTTCGCCTGGAGCCAGGCACGTGCGGTGATTCCCGGCTGGTACGGCGTGGGCAGTGGCCTGCAGGCCGCGGTCGATGCCGGCCACGAACAGGCCCTGCGCGATATGGCGCGGGACTGGCCGTTCTTCCGTACGTTCCTGGACGACATCGCGATGGTGCTGTCCAAGGGCGATATCACCATCGCCGAGCAGTTCTCGCTGTTGTCGGGTGAACTGCACGGGCGCTTCTTCCCGCAGGTGCAGCGCGAACTGGAGCTCACCCGGCGCTGGCTGCTGGCGTTGATGGACCAGAAGACGCTGCTGGACCACGACGCACGGCTGGCGCTGTCGATCCGCCTGCGCAATCCTTACGTCGATCCGATCAGCGTGCTGCAGGTGGACCTGCTGCAGCGCTGGCGGGCCAGCGGGCGCGAGGATGACGATCTGCTGCGCGCACTGGTGGCGTGCGTGAACGGCGTTTCGCAGGGTGTGCAGAACACCGGTTGATCCGCATCCGCCGGGCATGGCCCGGCGAATTCGAAAGGGTAGTGCCGGCCGCTGGCCGGCAACCTCATGATGTCCGGCAGCACGCGCGAGGTTGCCGGCCAGCGGCCGGCACTACCTCATTCCTCCGGCGACGGCGGGTTCGATGCCAGCAGTTCCAGGTGGCGCTGTTCCATTTCCTGGCGCAGCTGGCGGCGGATCTGTGCTGCGGCCTGGCGGCGCTTTTCGTCGGACGTTGCCGGCTGCAAGGGCGGGACAGGCGTCGGTCGGCCTTCTTCATCCACTGCGACCATCGTGAAGAAGCAGCTGTTGGCGTGACGCACGCTGCGCTTGAGGATGTCCTCGGCCACCACCTTGATGCCGATCTCCATCGATGAGGTGCCGGTGTAGTTCACCGAGGCCAGGAAGGTGACCAGCTCGCCCACCGCGATGGGCTGGCGGAACATCACCTGGTCCACCGACAGGGTGACCACGTAGCTGCCGGCATAGCGGCTGGCGCAGGCGTAGGCCACCTGGTCAAGCAGGCGCAGGATGGCGCCGCCATGGACCTTGCCGGAGAAATTGGCCATCTCCGGCGACATCAGCACGGTCATGGACAGCTGGTGGGTTTTCAGTTCGGTCGACATGCGGCGATTGTATCGGCAACCGGTGGTGCCGGACGCTGGCCGGCAACCACGCGGTTGTTTCCGGAGGCCATGAAAAAGCCGGCCAGCGGCCGGCTCTACCAGAAGCAGAAGGGCCGCGTGAGCGGCCCTTCGTGTTGCTTACTTCAGCTTCGCATCGGCGCGCAGGGCGGCGGCGCGGTCGGTCTTCTCCCAGGAGAAGGCCGTGGCGTTGACGGTCTCGCCTTCGCCGTTGAGGTAGCTGAACTCCTTCGGCTTGCGGCCGAAGTGGCCATAGGCCGCGGTCTGCTGGTACATCGGGTGGATCAGGTCCAGCATCTTGATGATGCCGTACGGGCGCAGGTCGAAGTGCTTGCGGATCAGCTTCTCGATCTTGTCGTCGCTGATCTTGCCGGTGCCGAAGGTGGTGACCGAGATCGAGGTCGGCTCAGCCACGCCGATGGCGTAGGAGACCTGCACTTCGCAACGGTCGGCCAGGCCGGCGGCAACCACGTTCTTGGCGACGTAGCGGGCGGCGTAGGCGGCCGAACGGTCGACCTTGGACGGGTCCTTGCCGGAGAACGCGCCACCACCGTGACGGGCCCAGCCGCCGTAGGTGTCGACGATGATCTTGCGGCCGGTCAGGCCGCAGTCGCCCACCGGGCCGCCGATCTCGAACTTGCCGGTCGGGTTGATGTGGAACTTGGTGCCCTTGTGCAGCCACTTGGCCGGCAGCACCGGCTTGATGATCTCTTCGCGGACGGCCTCGATGAGGTCCTTCTGCTTGATGCCCGGGGCGTGCTGGGTCGACAGGACCACGGCGTCGATGGCCGAGACCACGCCGTTTTCATAGCGCAGGGTGACCTGGCTCTTGGCGTCCGGGCGCAGCCACGACAGCGGCGAGTTCTTCTTCTTGCGGATCTTGGCCTGCTGCTCGACCAGGCGGTGCGACAGGTGGATCGCGGCCGGCATGTAGCTGTCGGTCTCGTTGGTGGCATAGCCGAACATCAGGCCCTGGTCGCCAGCGCCCATTTCTTCCGGCTTCTTGCGGTCCACGCCCTGGGCGATGTGCGGCGACTGCTTGCCGATCAGGTTCAGCACGCCGCAGGTGGCGCCGTCGAAGCCGACGTCGGAGCTGTCGTAGCCGATGTCCGTGATGACCTTGCGGGTCAGCGCTTCCAGGTCGATCCAGGCGCTGGTGGTGATTTCACCGGCCACGATGGCAACGCCGGTCTTGACCATGGTCTCGCAGGCCACGCGGGCGCGCTGGTCCTGGGTCAGGATCGCGTCCAGCACCGCATCGGAGATCTGGTCGGCAACCTTGTCCGGATGGCCTTCGGAGACCGACTCGGAGGTGAAGAGATAGCTGGACATCAGGCGTAATATCCCTTGATTCGGATGGAAAGATGGGCGCGCATGATACACGGGGTGCGCCGCCTGTGCATTGTGAACCCGTACCGGTTGCCGGTGGTTAAGCCCGCGTAGGCCCGGCAGCGGCCGTCATGACGGGATTGGGGGCCAGCCTCGAGGCCCAGTGTTCCACCAGCGTGACAACAGACGGGGGCTGGCCAACCCCCGACCGCGCAGGCCGCGACCCGGCCGTCAAGGCGGGGGCCGGCCGTCATCGTTCTGCCCCGAAACCGCCATCTGGCTGCCGCCTGCCGCGCGCAGGCTGTCGGCCAATCCGGCCGCCGGGCATCCGTGGATCCGCCATGCAGGAACTCGAACAGCGTCTCCAGCAACGTTTCCCCGATTGGTTCCATGGCCGCCGTGGTCAGCTGGCACGGCCGCTGCTGCGCAGCGTCGGCCGCTGGTCGCGCCTGGACCAGATCGAGGCCTTCCTGCAGCGCAGTGCAGGATTGCGCGGATTCGGCTTCGTCGCCGCCGGCCTGGAGTTCCTCGGCGGCCAGTACCAGGTGGATCCGGCCGCGCTGGCGAAGATCCCGGCCACCGGTCGCCTGCTGATCGTCGCCAACCACCCCTCCGGAGCGCTGGATGCACTGGCCCTGCTGGACGCGGTCGGCCGTATCCGCCGCGATGTGCGGATCGTGGCCAACGACCTGCTGGGCGCGATCGCGCCGCTGCAGGATCTGCTGTTGCCGGTGCGCATCCTGGGTGGCAAGGCGCAGCGCGGCAGCCTGCACGCGGTGGAGGAAGCATTGGCCGCCGAGCAGTGCGTGATCGTGTTCCCGGCCGGCGAGGTCTCGCGCCTGTCGCTGCGCGGCATCCGCGATGGCCGTTGGCAGCGGGGATTCGTCCGCTTTGCCCGCGCGGCCGGTGCGCCGGTGCTGCCTGTGCGGGTGGAAGCGCGCAACTCGGCGCTGTTCTACGGCGCCTCGACCCTGTTCAAGCCGGCCGGCACCGCGCTGCTGGCGCGCGAGATGTTCACCCGTCGTGGCCGCCCGCTGCGGCTGAGCATCGGCGAGCCGATGCAGCTGGGCAAGGGCGGTGACCCGGGCGCACAGCTGCTGGCGGTGCGCCGCGCGCTGTACGCGCTGGGCCGCAACGGCGCGGCCGGCAATGCCGCTGCGTGCGCAGGCCCTGAGCCGCTGGCCGCCCCGGTGCCACCTTCGCAGGTCGCCGCTGGAATCGCTGCCGCCACCCAGCTGGGCCAGACCGCCGACGGCAAGCAGATCCTGCTGGCCACCTGCACTGCCGATTCGCCACTGCTGCTGGAACTGGGCCGCCTGCGCGAACTGACCTTCCGCCAGGTGGGTGAGGGCACCGGCCGCAGCCGTGACCTCGACAACTACGACCCGCAGTACGAGCACATCGTGATCTGGGACGCCGCCGCGCAGCGCATCGCTGGCGCGTACCGGATCATGCGTGGTGCCCACGCGTTGGCCCGGCACGGCCTGTCCGGGCTCTACAGCGCGTCGCTGTTCCGCTATTCCGACGATGCCATCACCCACATCGCCGAGGGCCTGGAACTGGGCCGCAGCTTCGTGGTGCCCGATTACTGGGGCAGCCGCAGCCTGGACTACCTGTGGCAGGGCATTGGTGCCTACCTGCAGTGCCGGCCGGGGATCCGCTACCTGTTCGGCGCGGTGTCGATCAGCGCGGCCCTGCCACGCGACGCACGCGAGCAGCTGGTGGCGTACTACCAGCGCTACTACAGCGGTAGCGCGGGCCTGGCCGAATCGAACCGCCCCTTCCAGTACTTCGCTGCGCCGCCGAGTTTCGGCGAGCTGGATGCGGGTGCCGCATTCGATGTGCTCAAGGCCAACCTGGCCGCACTCGGCACCGGCGTGCCGACGCTGTACCGCCAGTACACCGATCTGTGCGAACCCGGCGGCGCGCGCTTCCTGGCCTTCGGTGTGGACCCGGACTTCAGCGATTCGATCGATGGCCTGATCGAGGTGGACCTGTGCGCGGTCCGGCCGAACAAGCGCAAACGCTACCTGCGCGGCGCGGGGACGCCGGCATGAGCATGCTGGCGAACCTGTCGCCGAACCGGCGCGCGGTGTTCGTCTCCGATGTGCACCTGGGCTCGCGCCATTGCCATGCCACCGAGCTGGCGCGATTCCTCTCGCAGCTGCGCTGCGAACGGCTGTACCTGGTGGGCGACATCATCGACCTGTGGTGGATGGCGCACCGCCGTGCGACCTGGCGGCAGTCGCACAGCGAGGTCATCCAGGCGCTGCACGCGCTGCGCCGTGCCGGCACCGAGATCATCTACATTCCGGGCAACCACGATGCTTCGCTGCGCCAGGTCTGCGGTCTGATGCTGCCGGCGATGCAGGTGCGCCGCCGCGCCATCCACGTGACCGCCGATGGCCGCCGGCTGCTGGTCGCGCACGGCGACGAGTATGACGGCGTGACCCACTTCGGCGGCCTGCAGGAAAAGTTCGGCGACTGGCTGTACTACCGCATCCTCACCGGCAACCAAGCCTTGAATGCAGTGCGGCGACGGCTGGGCATGCGCTACTGGTCGCTGTCGGAGTTCCTGAAGAAGCGCAGTGGCGCCGCTGAACGCTACATCGAGCGTTTCGTGCAGGCCGGGCTGGACGACGTGCGCCGCCGTGGCCTGGACGGCATCGTCTGCGGCCATATCCACCGCGCGGCGCTGATTGAACGCGATGGCCTGGTCTATGCCAATGACGGCGACTGGGTGGAGAGCCTGACCGCACTGGCCGAAGACCACGATGGCGCGCTGCGCCTGCTCGACCACAGCGGCCAGACCCTGCTGGAACTGCCCGGCGCGCGGTTGTCGCAAGCGGCATAACGCGCGTCTGTCCTACTGTAGAGCCGAGATCCTATGTTCGTGGTCAAGCCTGCTGGAAGCAGGTTTGACCCACTTTCAGCATGGCCGGGTCAAAGTCCCGGCCGCTCTTGAAGACGCCCCAAGCGATCCTGGCCAGCTTTCT